>DLSM01000014.1 GCA_002500135.1 Christensenella sp. UBA7862
GGGAAGTAGTTATCACGCAGCCGCAAAGGGTGGTGGGACAGTCACTTGTTATTCCTCAACGTTAAGTTATGGATATAGCAACACCTATCAAGACGGGAATACACATAACTTCAACGGCAAAGACCCCGTCGGTCTTTATGCAACACAATATCTAACTTACAATTACTCTGAAAACGGCACAACAACCACAAAAAGAATACTTTTTGACGGCTTTGTTGGAACGGATAAATACACTGGAGTATTTTGCCTTGGCATGTCTAACCCATGGGGAAATGTGTATGAATGGGGCTTTGGTCAAGCGGTAGTTTCAGACGGCACGAACTTGCATGCTTACATTAACTATAACGACTATAACATGGACAGCCCGAACTGGCACTTTGCCACAGATAGCAATGCCTATGCGACCAAGAAAATCGCCCTTGAAGGCAAGGGCTACACAGACCTTGGCTACACATTGCCAACCATATCGGGTACTTATTACAGACACACTGGAGTATCTCCAGTATCTACCTCACATGGTTATGAGCAACTGATTGGCTTGCCAACCAGCGCCTCATCCACAGCAAGTAGCACAACAGGTTTAAGCGATTATTACTGGGGCAAAAACACAACCAGTTCCAATTTTGGTGTTCTTCGTGGCGGTGAGATTTATGATTCTGCTAGTGCCGGGTTGTTTTTATTCGCTGTTAGCGATGATCTTACCCGTATCCGCATTTATGTCGGTTTCCGTGCGATGTTGATAAATGTGTAAAGACAAGGTTATAGTTTTATTTATGAAAAAACATGCAAAACCCCTAGTGATAACTAGGGGATATTTTTTACAACTTATATAAAAAGGAAATGTGGCAGATTAGTAGTTTCTGATAAGTCCCACAACTTTGCCAAGGATTGTGGCGTCTTTGCAGATGATTGGTTTCATGTAGTCGTTTTCTGGTTGGAGGCGAATTTGACCGTCCTCTTTAAAAAATCTTTTGACAGTGGCGCAGCCGTTTATCATTGCCACTACAATTTCGGAGTTTTCTGCGGTGTTTTGCTGTTTGACAACGATTTTATCCTTGTTATAGATGCCGGCGTTTATCATGCTGTCGCCTTTAACTGTTAGCATAAAGACTTGACCGCTTGTATTGAACAAACTTTGAGGGAATTCATACACTTCGTCATAGTTTTCATATGCCAAAATTGGTTGACCAGCGGCGACTTCACCAAGAAGTGGAACTTGAATTGTTGGTTCTTTTTCTTGTGGTTTGTCCTCTTTTAAAAGTTGGATAGCACGATTTCTTGCATCACGACGTCTGATGTAGCCACGTTCTTCCAATTTGTCAAGGTAGTATTTCATTGTGGCGGTGGACAAAATTCCAAGTTCTTTCATCATTTCCCTTAGGGAAGGCTGGTAGCCACGTTCAGAAATCCAATTTTTTATCATATTATATGAAAGTTCCAACTTTTGGTCCAAAGCTTCTGCACGTTTTGCTGCGGTTTCAGTTTTATATTTTTTTTCAGTTTCAATCATAATTTTTCTCCCAACCATATAATTTAGTTTCGGCATAAGTTTAACATAAAAAAAACAATATGTCAAACATATGTTTAAAATATTTTAAACTTTTTATTTGAAAGGTTGTTTAGTTTCTAGGGAATAAGGTATTTATTTTTCGTCATTGTCACGAAGTTTGACAACATTTGCAACACGTCTTCTTGCGTCTTCTGAAATGGCGGCGTAGTGCTTCTTTGTAGTGTTGACATCTCGGTGTCCCAAAACGTCTGCAACGATGTAAATGTCGCCCGTTTCTCTGTAAAGATTTGTGCCATAGGTGCTACGCAATTTGTGTGGGGTGATATGTTTCAGCGGTATGCAGTCTTGGCTATATTTTTTGACCAGTTGTTCAACCGCTCGGACACTAATTCGCTTGTTTTGTATGGATAAAAACAAGGCATGTTCGTTGGGGGATACAAATTCGTTGTTAAGTCTTTCGTCAAGATAATTTTGTAGGGCAGTGGACACTTCGTCTGAAAAATATAAAATTGTTTGGGCACCGCCTTTGCGTGTGATTTTAAAGCCGTTTGTTTCAAAGTCAATATCTTCGACATTCAGCCCAACACATTCGCTTACACGTATCCCAGTGCCAAGTAGAAGGGTCAAAATGGCTATATCACGTGTTCTTGTAAGTCGGTTGTAGGATTGTTGACGCTTTGAAAAGTCTTTTGGGTGTTCTGCAGTATCCAAAAGTTTTACAACTTCGTCAACTTCAAGTCTAATGATTTCTTTATCTCTAATTTTTGGCGTGTCGATTTTTGTCGTAACATTTTCTCTTAATTTGTCTTTTCTATAAAAATATCTAAACAAACTTCTGACTGCAGATAACTTTCTTGCTTTTGCTCTGGCGTCATTTGAAAATAGTTCGCCATTTTTTTTGTAATTTGACAAATAGTTTAGATAAATTTCAAGGTCGGTTTGGGTTATGCGGTTTAAATCGTCAAGTGTTATGTCTTTAATCTTTTTGCCAACAAAGCCGTCAATTTCTTGGACTAAAAACTCAAAAAAGGTCTTAAGGTCATTGGCGTACCCAAGGCGGGTGAGTGGGGTAGTTTTGTTTTCAATTCCCCTAAAATATTCGTCACAAAAAGAAGGCAATGATATGAGCATAACCTTTAACTGATTTGAATTCTTAAGATTTCTCTCGGCAAAATAATCTGTGTTTTTCATACAATAAATTTTAGCAACATTTTAAAATTTTGTCCAACAAATTTAATTTCTTTTGTAATTTTGGATATTTGTGAAAAAATATTTGATAGAAGTTGACTTTTTTTGCAGATATATTTATACTATACCCGTTAGCAAAGTGATAAACGCTGCTAGTTGCATAAGCTAAACCAAATTTAGTTTTAAATTTTTAAACGAGGATAAAAATTATGATTTCACTTGAACTTATTAAACAAGACCCAAAGAAAATTGAAGAATTGCTTGCAAAGAAAGGCTGCGAAGTAGATTTTGCACCAGTTATTGCATGGGACAAGGAAAGACGAGAGATTATTCAAGAAGTTGAAGCCTTGAAATCTCAGAAAAACAAAGTTAGTGCGCAAATTCCTGTTCTTAAAAAAGAAGGGAAAGACACTGCAAACATTTTTGAAGAAATGAAACTTCTTGGTCATAAAATCGAAGAATTAGATGAAAAACTTGCCAAAGTAGAAAAGCAAATTTTTGATTTCATTTCAGTATTGCCAAACCCACCTGATGAGGACCTTTTGCCTGGCGGGAAGGAAAATAATAAAGTTTTAAGACAAGGTAACAAAAAGCCTGAGTTTGATTTTAAGCCAAAAAACCATGTGGAACTTTGCACAGACCTTGGACTAGTTGATTATGAACGTGGTGTAAAACTTGCTGGCAACGGTGCTTGGATTTATCGTGGAATTGGTGCAAGACTTGAATGGGCACTTCTTAACTATTTTGTTGACGAACATACAAAAGACGGCTATGAATTCATTTTGCCACCGCACATGTTAAACTATGCTTGTGGCTTTGGGGCAGGGCAATTCCCAAAATTCAGTGATGAAGTTTATTGGATAGACAGCAAAGACGAAAAATCTAAATTCCTTCTTCCAACAGCGGAAACAGCACTTGTAAATCTTTATAAAGGTGAAATTATCCCAGAAGATGAATTACCAAAGAAATTCTTTGCTTACACTCCTTGCTACAGACGTGAAGCGGGAAGTTATAGACAAGAAGAACGCGGCATGATTAGAGGTCACCAATTTAACAAAGTGGAAATGGTGCAATATACAACTCCAGAACAAGGTGATAAAGCGTTTGAGGAACTTGTGACTAAGGCGGAAAATCTTGTTAAAAATCTCGGGCTACATTACCAAGTGTCAAAACTTGCATCGGGAGATTGTTCAGCTTCAATGAGAAGAACATATGACATTGAAGTTTGGATCCCAAGTATGGGAATTTACAAGGAAGTTTCTTCCGCTTCGAATGCTGGAGATTATCAAGCACGCAGAAACAACACTCGTTACAGAGATTCAAAAACAAAGAAAACTGAATTTGTCTATACACTTAACGCCAGCGGACTTGCAACTTCAAGACTTATTCCTGCCATTGTAGAGCAATATCAAAATGCAGACGGAAGTGTAACTGTGCCAGAAGTTTTGAGAAAGTATTTGGGTGGACTGGAAGTTATTAGAAAATAATCAACTGAGGTGATGTATGAACGGAGAAACTATTGTTCAACTGTCACAACTAAAAAATAAAGATAAAGTGCAGGACTTTTACACAAAGGCCCTGTCATTTTTAACTGCGTCACTGGGAGAACTGGTTGACACAAGGCAAGTGCAGAATTTTGACGAGAAATCAACAAAAATTTTCCCAATGGGCGAATATACTAACAACACATTTATTGACGAAATGGGCGAACTTGAAATTGTTATTGCGTCATCAAATCCGCAACTTGAACTCGCCAATTCAATTTTATCCAAACATAGAACTGCGAAAGGGAATGACGGGGTAATGCTCGCCATGGGTACTTATGCTGATTTAATCCCAAAACTTGCTCAAATTATGTCACAATATTTTGAAGAAAAAACAACATTTCTACTTGTCGATGACGGGCTGAAAATTTTCTGTGCAAAAGAATTTGGTTTTAAAATTTTAATTCGCTTTGCAACCTATTCTGAAAGCGACCCAAATGCCATTCTATCATTTTGGAATCCGCTTAGAAATACAAGCCAAAAAATTGATTTATTTTCCTATAACGAGCAAATGGACACAAAAGACGATTTGACAAAGGGAAATTATAAGAGGGTTATTAGAATATTCAAGAACTTACGCAAATCCATTTTGATGAATAAATGGATGACTGCAGGTCAAATGAACAAATATTTTATAGAATTGATTGTTTTTAACATTCCAAATACCTTGCTGTGTGGCGATAACATTGAAAAAGTTTTCTATAAATCTCTCAATTTTCTCTTAAATTGCGATGTAGGGAAGTTCAAATCATTTGACGGGGAATTATTGAATAACTTTGCCCTTGCAGACATAAATTATTCAAACATAAGAACATTTTTGAATTATGTTTCAAGGCTAATTTAAACTTAATTTATCACAAAAAGTGCGTAAATTTCAATGATTTTTACACATTTTTTATTGAATTTTGAGCATTTTTGACCATATTTCTATATTTTTTGCAAAAAATTCTCTCTAAAACAAATACTTTTTAGGTACTATGCAAACTTGGTTATTCTTATTAAAGTGCTATGCAAACTATATGATAAATTTTCTGACAAAATGACGAATAAACAAATGTTTGTTTTTATAAGACCAATTTGAGTCTTTAAATATAAAACTCAGTGACATTTTGACATAATAATTTGAGGTAAAATTTTTGTACATTTTGTAACAAAAGCAATTAAGATTTGAATGAAATTGTGCTATAAATAAAAATTATTCTGTGTGACAATAAAGGTTTGTGTCAGACAGAAATTTTTATTAAAATTGATAAGCTTGATTGAGTAAAAGACAAAAAAATAGAACGATTTAATTTCAAAAAAACAAACTAAAACAAATGAGTAATCCTTCATGTAAAAGTAAAAATTCTGTGTCAGACAAGATTTGAAACAACAATTTTTTAACAAATTTCTGCATAGCAAAACTTAAACAAAAATAAATGGAACAACCACTCATAAAAATATAAAAATTCTGTCTGAGAGCGGGATTTATAGATAAAAAATATTTGCCATATAAAAGCAAATATTGTAAAATAAATTTATAATGAAAATTTGATTTGGAATACAAACAATTAAAAATATAAAAAATTCAAGTTTACAAGAATTTATCCATACCATACATGGAATTAAAAAATTGAACTGAACATTGAAAAATCAAATTTTTGAGCTAAATATATGCTATCTTTTCGTAAAACCTGTATTTTGCGAATAGTTTATGAGGATTGCAAAAGAGAGTTTTTTAATACATTGTGAGCAAAAAAGCGAAGTTTTTTAATTGTTCTCGGATCTCTTTCCAATTCGGACAGATTTTTCCTAGTTCATAATAAAACCTTTTTGAATGGTTCATTTCCTTTAGATGTGTTATTTCGTGATAAATAACAAAATCAACAATTTGTTGACGTAGCATGGCAAGTCGCCAGTTAAACTTGATTACGCTGTTTGAGTCGCAACTGCCCCACTTGGCATGGAAGTCACCGATTACAATTTTCGACACAAAGGCATTGTTCGCTTGAGCGATTTCTTTGAGCCTTGCAGAAATTACACGACTTGCAATTTCTTTTATTGTTTTTTTGATACACAGGTTGACATTCCCTGCCCTAAGATATTTTTCTGGAACAAAAAAGTATTCGTCTGAGAATGACGGTTTTTTTATTTTTTGAGAGAAAGCAAGTTTGTATTCTTTGCCAAAAAGCAAGATTGATTTGCCGTCCATTATGTCAGAATAGTTTTCATTTAGTTGTTTGGCATTGGCTATTTTGTTTAGAATTGTGCGTTCTCGGCTTTTCAAAATTTCCTCAACTCTGCTAAGCGACAGCCCATATGGGCAGAAGACTGTGAGTTCACCTTTCTTGTCAACAATAATTTTTATAGTTTTTCTTCTTTCTCTGACAATGCTTGCTTGTTCAATCATTTTATTTCCTCAAAAATATTTTATCATATTATTCCCTTCTTTGAAAGAGTTTAGACCGCTTTTTTCTTGACTAAAAAGAAAGTTTTTTGTAATATATAAGTGTATTGTTCAATGTATGCGACTTGCTGGGTTTTTATCAAAAAATTTACATAAAAGAGTGAAGTAAAATGTCAGAAAATTTGGATAATAAAGCACAACGCGGTTCAATTGCTCCAATTATCATAACGGCACTGAGTTCTGGGGACAAGTATGGATATGAAATTTGTAAAGAAATAGAACGTTTGTCAGACGGCAAGCTTATTTTAAAGCAGCCAAGTTTGTATAGCAGTCTAAGACGAATGGAAGAACAAAATCTTGTTCATTCATATTGGAAAGATAGTGAACTTGGTGGCAACAGACATTATTATGTCTTAACTGACGAAGGTGAGAAAATGTTTGAGGAAAACAAAAACAAGTGGCTTATGAGTGACTTGATTTCTGCCCTTCCAGCAAATGAGTTTGATATTGTGCAAAATGAAGAACAAGAGGTTAAGAATGAGCCTTCAAACGAAATGTCCGTTGGCAGTCAAGAAACATTATTCTCCATGGCATCTTCACGCCCAGAAGTTAAAAAAATTGACGAATCGGAAGAAGAAAATAACAATCAATCATTCTATCAATTTGACCTTTTTGGACAAGATGTAAAGGCTGTAAAAAAACAAGTCCCCGCACAGAAAGTTGAAGCGTATTCGAATAAATATGAAGAACTTGACAATCATCAAGTTGAAATTGAGCCTGCAAGAGTTCTAAACGACACTGCCCCAATTTCACGGGCTTCCATTTTTGATGCGAAAGAAATTCTAGATAACAAGCAAGAAGATAATTCCTCAAATAACATTTTAAACGTTAAAGCAGAAGAGAAAAATTTAAATTATGATAACACCTCTTCCCTAAGTGAAAATAATAAAATGTCAAAAACTGATGAAATTTCATGGAGCGAACCAGAGAAAGAAGAACCAATCTTTGAAAATAACGATTACAAAACTGTGATTGGAAATCTTTATAACAAGTCGCAGATGTCTGACCCATATGAACAAAGCAGAACAAAGACTTTCAAAGAGATATTCCCTTCTTCTCAAGTTCCTGAAACACCAAAAACTGATAAAAAGAGTGAAATTGATGATTTTGTAGAAAAGAATTCTGCAAGCGACATAGATTGTAATGACCTTTCTATGATTGCGAATTTGTATAAACTTCAAGGTCTTGACGTAAGAAAACATGATAGTGACCATGCAAAAAATAGTTCAAGGCATTACACAGATAGGAATAAACTCAACATGTTCTCTGCTCTGATAACTGCGCTATTTATGATGGCTGAAGTTGTGCTTTCATATTTGATTCTGAACAAAGACGGCAACGTGCTTGCTGGGCAACGATTGATGTATTTCCTCGGTGGCGCATGTGCATGTAGTGTCGCACTTATCTTCACTCTTGAAAATTTCTTGAATAGATATAGGCTTGTTGTTATAGAAACGAAATTTAAACGGGAAATTACAAAACGATTATTAGTATTTTTGTTCGCTGCTATAATTACATTTGCAATTTGTCTGTCACTTGGGATGAATGACATCGCCCAGCGTGAATTTTTGAGTTTTTGGCTTGTTCCTGTGCTTGTTTCGTCAAATATTGTTCTCTCATACATCGTTTTCTATGCATTATTTAAGTCTGGGAAATTTAGTTACTAAATAAGGAGTATTTGCTTTGACTAATAAGGTTGTTTTAAGTGTTAAAGGACTTTGCAAAAAATATGGCAAAAGAATTGCCGTTAATAATCTTTCTTTCGATATTCACGAAGGAGAGATTTTTGGCTTTTTAGGGCCAAATGGCGCAGGCAAATCTACTGCCATAAAAATGATAACTGGGCTTGCAAAAATGGATAGCGGCGAGGTTTTAATTTGCGGTAAATCAATTAAAAAACAATTTGAACAAGCTATTTCCCTCGTTGGTGGAATTATTGAAAACCCAGAAATGTATAACAATCTTTCTGGCAGAAGTAACCTTGAACTGTTTGCAAGCCTGTCAAATGTATCTTCCCCAAAGAAAATTGATGAAGTTGGCAAAATTGTCGGACTGACAAGCAGATTGAAAGATAAAGTTGGGACTTATTCCCTTGGAATGAAGCAAAGACTTGGCATTGCACAAGCACTTTTGCATGACCCAAAACTACTTATTTTGGACGAGCCAACAAACGGACTTGACCCAGAAGGTGTTGTGGAACTTAGAAATTTCTTAAGAAAACTTGCGAGTGACAAAAAGATTGCAATTCTTGTTTCCAGTCACAATTTGGCTGAAATGGAACTTATGTGCGACACTGTGGGGATTATTAATCTTGGAACGCTGGATAGAATTGAACAGATGACCAAGGTGGATAAATCTGCGGGTGAGCAAGTTGCAATTCAAGTCAACTTCCCGAACTATGCTGGAAAACTTATTTTGCAAAAATACGGCAAAAGAAAGTTGTCAATTATTAAAAATACACTTGTTATTGACCTCCCACATGACAAAATTCCAGAGGTCACAGCCCTACTCGTCGCGAATGGAATTTCAATATATTCCATAGTGGAAAGGAAGCAAAATCTTGAGAGTATTTTCCTTGAAACAATAAACAAAAGAGCGTTACCCTCTCCCAAAGTGGACTAAAAAGGAGCAAAGATGCGAAAAATATTTAGATTGACTAAAGGCGAAATTAAGAAGATTTTTTTAAGCCCAATAATATTTATTATGTCTGCTGTTCTCATTTTGGCATTGACAATAGCACCGAAATTCTTTTCTCCAGCGGAAAATGTAACAACTGCCTCGTCTGTTAGTTTAAGCGGCTATAAAGTTACTCAGATTTATGATAGTTTCAGTTCCGATTACAAATCAACATATGAAAATGCGTATAATAATGCACTTAGTGACTACCAAACATTCATAAACAATGCAAAAAATCAAACGAGCATTTTATCCAGCAAAATGGCGGAAATTAAACTCGCTTGGGAAAACTATAAAAATGGTGTTGTAGCAGCTGAGAGAGCAGAAACTGATGAAGAGATTGCAAGTTCAAAAAATAACTGTCTTAATTTACAAAGCACTTTAAGAGAGAAAATTATTGGACTTGAAGACTATTACAATGAAGTTATGCAAAGTCATTCTTCCCCACTCATTTTGGTGACCGAGCAAAATGACACAGATATTCAAGATAACATTGGCAGAGCAAAATCAATTTTAGCATATACATCTGCCGAAAAAGACGCTGCATATTTTAGGAATATTCAAAATTTGCTTGAAAACTTTAATTCTTTGGCAAAACTTGAAAACAATTTATCGCTTGTTAAAAACTTGGAATATTCAACAGATGATTTAAAAACAAATTTTGAAGTTATAAAAAAATTGGCTGATGAGAAACTGCCTGCTGCACTTGAAAAAGTGACAAGAATGAAAAGTGATGCTTCCCTTGATGCGGAGTTCGATGCAAATGAAAATAATCAAAATTTGATGAAAAATTTGATTGTAAGATACCTGTCGGCATGCAACAATGCCACTGAATCATTGTCAAACGACTTAAAGAGCGTTATTGTCGCACAATATGGTGACACAAATATTTCTCAATATGTTGGGTATGAAAACTCAAATAGTTATAAGTTTTCTGAAAACAAATGTAAACACCTCTACTTGCTTGAAAACGATATGACTGATAGTGACTGTGCGGCTATGCTTTCTTTTAACAAAAATTCATCTGAAGAAACTAACGCTTTTGATTATATGTATTTCGCAATGGAAATTGTAAGTATTGCAATAATTGCATTCACTGTTGTTTTGGGCGCTGGAATGATTGCCAAGGAACAAAGTGAAGGCACAATAAAATTGCTTGCAATAAGGCCATACAAACGCTGGAAAATTATAATTGCTAAGACATTTGCAACATTGTTTTTTGGGTTTGTATTTATGATGATTTCCGCCATTGTCGCACTTATAACTGGCATAATCGTGTATGGGATATCCTTCCCTACAATGATAGTCGTGTTCAACGCAAGTTCGGTGTTTACAATGCCAATTTGGGTTGTATTTCTTATATATCTTGCAAGTTTGATGGTTAAAATTTGGATTTATGCCCTACTTGCCATTGCAATTTCAACAATATTCAACTCTTATATTGCTTCAGTTTGTATTGCTGCTGGGATATACATCGCAAACATTGTTGTTACATTTGTGTCAAAAGGTGCAACATGGTTAAGATACAATATTTTCGCAAATATTGACTTATTCAAGTATTTCGGCGGAAGTTTTTCAACATCATTTAATTCAATGCAGAATTTGACTAACTTATTCGCTTCACCCGTTTTCCCCGGAACAAACTTTGCTGTGTCAATTATAATAATCGCCTCACTTGCAACCATTCTTAATGTTGCGATGCTAACTGTGTTTAGCAAGAAAGATATTGTTTAAAATAATGTTTAAGATAAAAAATACCCCTCAATTATGAGGGATATTTTTTGTTACATTAACCATAAATTTTCTTAGTTATATAACTTTCAAGGTCGTCAATTTTGATGCGTTCTTGTTGCATTGTATCACGGTCACGAACAGTCACTGTGTTATCTTCAAGAGTGTCAAAATCGATTGTTACACAAAGTGGTGTACCTATTTCGTCATGTCTTCTATAACGTTTCCCAATGCTTCCCGATTCATCATAGTCACAGTTGAATTTCTGTCTTAGAGTGTTAAAAACTTCAGTTGCTTTTTCACTAAGATTTTTCTGCAAAGGAAGCACTGCGACCTTTATTGGTGCAAGACTTGGCAAAATCTTAAGCACAACACGAGTTTCGCCATTGTCCAATGTTTCTTCCGTATAAGCATTTGCAATAAGTGTTAAAAATAACCTGTCTGCCCCAACGGAAAATTCAACTATATATGGAATAAACTTTTCACCCGTCACTGGGTCTGTGTAAAGCATGCTTTTGCCCGAATATTCTTGGTGTCTTGTTAGGTCATAATTTGTTCTGTTGTGAATTCCGTTCAATTCTTCCCAGCCGAATGGGAAATTAAATATAATATCAGTTGCTGCTTTTGCATAGAATGCAAGTTTGTCATGGTCTTTGAATTTTAATTTTTCTTCTGGAAGTCCAAGAGATTTGTAAAAGTTCATGACCTTATGTTTGTAAAGGTCAAAAAACTTTTCGTCATCGCCTTGTTTGCAGAAAAGTTGATATTCCATTTGTTCAAATTCAATAGTTCTGAAAACAAAGTTTCCTGGGGTAATTTCATTTCTGAATGACTTACCTATTTGTCCTATGCCAAATGGCACTTTTGCACGCATTGTACGTTGAACATTAAGGAAGTTAACATACTCGCCTTGACAAGTTTCTGGACGAAGATAAATAATGTCGCTTGAGTCTTCTGTTACACCTCTTTTGGTTTGGAACATGAGGTTAAAATTTTTGATTTCAGTCCAATCGCATTTGCCGCAGTTTGGGCATTTAATGTTGTGTTCTGTTATGTATTTAAACATCTCTTCTTTGCTCATAAGGTCAACAGCCATTTCAACATCATGTTTGTGATTGTAATCATTTATAAGACTATCTGCTCTGTGTCTTGTTTTGCAATTTTTGCAATCCATCTTTGGGTCAGAAAACGAAGCCACATGCCCGCTTGCTTCCCAAACTCTTGGGTTCATCAAAATGGCGCAGTCAACACCATAGCTGTTTGCATCTTTGGTCACAAAATAGTCCCACCATGCTCTTTTTATGTTGTTTTTAAGTTCTACGCCCAGTGGGCCATAATCCCATGTGTTTGCAAGTCCGCCATATATTTCGCTGCCTGGGAACACAAAGCCTCTATTTTTGCAATATGCAACCAATTTTTGCATTGTTACTTCATTCATAATAATACCTTCTTTTTATTCTTCCACAACTTCTTTTGTTTGACGAGCGATTGAAAGTTCTTCATCTGTTGGAATGACATAAACAGCAACTTTCGAATCTTCTTTTGAAATTCTATAATTTATGCCACGAACGAAGTTGTTATTTCTATCTTTATCAAATTTTACGCCAAGATAGTCAAGTCCGTCCATAATTTCTTCTCTTATATCTGCTCTGTTTTCGCCAGTTCCAGCACTGAAAGCAATTGCGTCAACACCGCCCATGACTGCTGCATATGCCCCGATATATTTTTTGACAGCATAGACAAATTTTTGAACAGCGAGTTTGCATTTTTTGTCGCCTTTTTCAGCATTTGCCAAAACATCACGCATATCGTTGCTAAGTTCACTTATGCCAAGAAGTCCACTCTTCTTGTTTAGAATTGTAAGCATTTCGTGAATGTTATAGCCTTTTTTGTCCATAACATATTCGATAACTGCTGGGTCAATGTCGCCGCTTCTTGTTCCCATAACAAGTCCTTCAAGTGGGGTGAAGCCCATTGAAGTGTCAACGCATTTGCCATGATTTACTGCACAGACGCTTGCACCGTTTCCAAGGTGGCAAGAAATTATTTTAAGTTTCTTTATGTCCTTGTCAAGTTCCTTTGCAACTTCTTTCGCAATAAACTCGTGGCTTGTTCCATGGAAGCCATATTTTCTTACGCCCATCTCTTTGCACCAAGCATATGGAAGAGCATACATATATGCATAGTCTGGCATTGTTGCGTGAAAGGCTGTATCAAAAATACAGACATTTTTCTTCCCTGGCATAACTTTCATGCAAGCTTCAATTCCTTGAATGTTTGCTGGCATATGAAGTGGTCCCAATGGGATATAACTTTTAAGGTCTTTCATAACCTTATCATTTACAAGAGTAGCCTTTTTATATTTGCCGCCACCATGCAACACCCTATGTCCAATGGCAGAGATTTCATCAAGTGACTTGATAACCCCAATTTTCTTGTCAACCAAAGCGTCAAGAACAAGTTTCAAACCTTCTGCATGGTTTTCCATGTCTTGTTTGATAACTGTTGCATTGCCATTTGCTTTGTGAGTAAGTTGAGATGCTCCCTTTTCTCCTATTCTTTCTACAAGCCCTTTTGCAATAACTTTTTCGCCGTCCATGTCAATAAGTTGATATTTAATGGAGCTGCTGCCTGCGTTTACAACCAAAATTTTCATAATTTTCTCCTTAATGTATTAAAATTTATCAATATAGATTATATAATCTTTTTCAAATAAATGCAACAATCTTTTGCATTGTTTATAAAAAATGTTTTAGTTTTTCCCAGCTTGAAGTGATGTGATTGCTGTCATAATGACAATATCCCTTACACTGCACCCACGTGACAAATCGTTACATGGTTTATTCAGCCCTTGCATTATAACTCCCACTGCACTAAGTTTTCCCGTTCGCTGCATTATCTTATATCCTATATTCCCCGAATTGAGTTCTGGAAAAATAAGAACATTTGCTTTACCCGCCACCTTGCTATCTTTTGCCTTGACCTTAGCAACTTCTGGCATAACTGCACAATCAAACTGCATCTCTCCGTCTATACAGAGTTTTGATTGTTTAAGTTTATCTGACGCTTGTCTAACTTTATTTACAATTTCATTTTTATCTCCGCCACTGCCTAAAGTAGAAAAAGAAAGCATGGCAATTTTTGGCTCTATGTTGCAAAGCGTTTTTGCTGTGTCAGCTGTTGCAAATGCTATGTCACATAGTTCATCTGCTGTTGGGTTTGGGTTTAAGGCACAATCGGCAAGGAGCATAACATTGTTTTCTCCCATATTGAGTTTCTTTGTCCCTATCATAATAAAGCATGATGAAACAGTCTTAATTCCTTTCTTTGCTTTTATAATCTGTAGTGCGGGTCTTAGGACATTGGCTGTTGGTCCCTCCGCCCCCCCTAACGCGCCGTCAGCATAACCGCATTGCACAAGCATTGTTGCAAAGTAGTAATTATCATTCAAAAGTTCCTCTGCTTGTTCTTTTGTTAGCCCCTTATCCCTTCTTATTCTTAGTAATTCATTCAATAATTCTTCCCTTAAGTCAGAGGTTTTAGGGTTTATTATAGTTCCGCCATGGATATGATGAGATTTAAGTTTTGCTGCAAGTGATTGCTCATTGCCAAGCATTGTGACATTTGCAATCTTGTGTTTTAGGATATAGCATATTGCATTAAGAGTTCTTTCGCTGAAGTCCGCCTCTGGAAAAACTATATTCTTAATATCCCTCTTTGCCATTTTGATAAAATTTTTTTCCGTAAACATATTTACTCCTTGACCTATCTCTTACTCTTTCATATTTAGCATTTTCTTAATTTCTGGCAGTATTTTCTTTGCATATTTTTCGCCATAAGCAATGCTCTTTGTTATATCACTGGCGGAAAACTTATCAAACGAAACATTTGGCTGGTCTATCTTTATATAAACATCACCCTTATCTGCAATTTGTTTAACATGATTTGATGTTAATAAGTTTGTTGCACTTATAACAACATCAACTGCAGATTTCAAGTGATTTTGTTTTTTATAATACGTGCAGACGTCAACAGATATTATTTTTGTTGCTCCGAGGCGTCTTGCGTCTTCCACTGGGAGATTGTCGCTTATCCCACCGTCAACAAGGCACATTTTGTCAATTTTAACTGGTCTGAAAATGCCTGGGATGGACATGCTTGCTCTGATTGCTTGGACAAGGGGACCTTTTTCAAAAACATATTTATTTCCACTTACCAGGTCGCTTGCCACACAGCAGAACTTCTTTTCACAGTCTTCTATGTTTTTATCTCCTACAAGATTTGAGAAGAACTTTGTCACTTTTTTGCCGTACAAAAGTCCTTCATTAAAAACACCAAATAAGTTGACATCTACTATTCTATTCCTAGAAAAGTTTCTAAGAGTTTCTTCCATTTGTTTTATTGACATTCCTGCACTATAAAGCCCACCTACAATAGCCCCCATTGATGTGCCAGCGATAATGTCAACTGGGATGTTGTTTTTCTCCAAAACTTTCAGAACTCCTATATGTGCAAAGCCATATGCAGAGCCACCACTTAAAACTAATCCAACCTTTTCCATTTTTCCTCCAAAAATCAATTTACATTATATGTTATTCCACAAATAAAGTAAAATTATTTTTAAATGTTATATAAACTTTTGAAAAAAAATAAAATATAACATGACTAAGATTAAAAAATTTTTTATTGCAAATGTGGACATGTTATTTTGTTTTCTTCTTTTGGCGTTGATATTTGTTGTATGTCTTAACCCTTCGCCATATATATCTGCAACATACAAGGGTTTTTGTGTTTGGGCAAAGATTGTTTTACCTAGTTTATTTATGTTCTTTATTTTGACAAAACTCTTGATGCAAATGAATGGGTCTTTTAAGATGTTTGGATTTCTGGACAAGCCCTTTAAGAAAATGTATGGGGTAAATAAATATGGCGGATATGTTTTTTTGATGAGTATTTTATCAGGTTATCCCATCGGGGCAAAACTCACAAGCGAGTTTTATGAGCAAGGGCTAATATCGCAAAGCGAGGCACGAAGAATGTTAAGTTTTACATCAACGTCTGGACCTATGTTTGTTGTTGGAAGCGTTGCCATAAAAATGTTTAACAATGTTAAACTTGGAATTGTAGTCTTTATTTGTCATATTTTATCCTCTCTGATAAATGGCTTTCTGTATAGGAAAACTGAACTATCAGATACAACTATAACTCCGCTGCCAACTGGGAAAACTGCCACGAAGCAAACATTAAATGACATTATGCTAAACTCCATTATTTCACTTCTTATGGTGGGTGGATATATAGCCTTGTGTTTTTGCTTGTTAGAGGGACTTTTGCACAATCAAATTGGGAGTGCTATAAATAGTTTTCTCACACAGACATTTGGGAATGACTTTTTGACACCTATTATAAGTGGAATTGTTGAAGTGACAAATGGATGTGTTTCACTATCAAGTATAGGTGGAAATTTAAGAGCGGTGTGCGTCATTCTAACTTGTCTTACATCATTTGGCGGGCTATCCATACACCTTCAAAGCCAAATGTTTGCAAGTAAATGTGGGATAAAATATTCATTCTTTCTTAAAACAAAAACAACACAAACGCTAATTTCGCTTGTGTTGAGTTTGATTGCTTGTTTAATATTTTTTTAAGAATAGAACTGGAAACAAATTTCGTTTATCTCGTGGACTTCATTTTTAATCAAACGTTCACGATAAGAAAATTCATTCAGTGACATGACAAGTGCCACAACAATGTTCATTTTTCTTAGTCCACAGGCTTCTTTCATTGCTCTTGTAAGGAGCAAAATATTTGCACGTCTGTCTGTTGTTTTGCTGTTTTGAAGCTTCTCTTCAATTAAAGAACATTTCCTTGCAATTCCGTCAAAAAGAAGTGCTGTGTCATCTTGCACAGGTTCTGGCTTAGGTTCTTCTTTTTCTTCCATTGTAGGCTTTTCTTCAAGGACGTTTGGTGCTGTTACATCTTCAAAATTTCCTTCACCATTTGGCATACTCCCAAATACTCTTGCAACGGAATTTTTGAATGGAAGAATGAACTTCTGTGAGAACATGGCATATTCTTCCCTTTGTGATGTTGCATATGGGAAAGTTGTTGACAAAAGGTCGCTGAAATCAATTCGCTTGCTATCAATTTCCACAAGCATTGCAAAAACAAAAGAAATTATGCTCTGGGCGTCACTTGGCAATGAAAAATCTTTCCCTTGCTCGTCTGCTTGGGCTTTTAGTGCTGTGTATTCCTTTTTAAAGTCATAATTTATAAGGCTTTCTGCCATAAGATTGTAAATTTCCTTTGAAGTGGAAATTGCTCGCAATATTTTGGATATTTTTATGTCCGCAAGGATAAATTTTCCTTGAATGAACTCGTCACAAGAGTTCAAAAAGTTCTCAAGGCCGTCTGGCTTTAAATTTTCTCCCATAGTTCCTCCTAATTACACACTACATATTAGCACAAACTAAAATAAAATAAAAACATTTTTCGCTAAAATGTTACAAAAAGAGAAATGTTGATAAAAATTTTAATTTTCATCAAAAATAGCGGTCAAATGATTGATTTTTGTTTTATCTTGTGATATAAACTTTTTGGACAATTAGGAGAAATGATGAACAAGGTTTATGACGAAACATTAAACAAACTTTTGCTACTTTTTGTGTTTGACCGCATGGAAATTCCTTTGACGGAAAATTCAATCATAGACATTTGCACAAGCAGAAATGATTGGCTGAAATATATGGAATGTAAAGAAGCTTTGATGCAACTGGTTGATGTTAATTTTATTAGCAAACTTACCCCAATTGGTGCAGCGTCAGAAATTGACCCAAGAGATGAAAGATTTACAATAACACCAGAAGGAAGAAATTGCATTGCAAACTTTGTTACCAGAATTAAGCCACACATTCGAGAAGAAATAACAGAATATGCAAAGCAAAACAGAATGGTCTTTAAGCGTAGTCAAGAGTATGTTTCGGAATATTTTAAAAACGCTGACGGCACTCACACAGTTGTATTCAAAATTAAGGAACCCCTTGTTGCTCAACCCTTATTTGAAATTAAACTTAAAACAGTGACACGAAATGCAGCCGTTCTTGCGGGCAAAAAATGGAATGAAAAGGCACCACAGATTTACGAATATATTTATGAAAACTTGATTTCTGACAGCTAATTTTGGCACCATTTTAAAATGTTTTGGCACAAAAAATGGCTTGTTTTGCAGTAAAAAATAGGATAAAATCATATAAAAGAGGTTAAAAAAAAATGAAAGTTGGAACTATGGCAATCGGGATAAAAACCCCAATTATCAAAGACGGAGATAATCTTGAAAACATCGTATGTGACAGTCTTTTGAACGCTGTGAAGGAACAAAAACTTACCCTTCACGATAAAGATGTTGTTGCTGTGACTGAAGCAGTTGTTGGTATTTCACAAGGAAATTATGCCACCCTTGAACAAATTACAAAGGACGTCAAATCAAAGGTTAAATGCAAAACTTTGGGACTTATATTCCCTATTCTAAGCAGAAATAGATTTTCACTTCTTCTCAAAGCAATTTCAAGAAGTGTGGATAAACTTATCATTCAATTATCTTGCCCTACTGACGAAGTTGGCAATGAACTTGTATCTCGCAAGGACTTTTTTGCCTCAAAACTTAACCCATACAGTGCAGCATGGACTGGTGAGGAATTTAACAAATTGTTCTCTCATCCCGTTCACCCATTCACTGGCATAAACTACATTGACCTTTACAAAGAATATGGCGGGAAAAATACAGAAGTTATTGTTTCCAACAACCCAGAGGAAATTTTGAAACATACAGATACAGTTATCTGTGCGGACATTCACACAAGAGAGCAAACAAAACAAAGGCTTATTGACGCTGGAGCAAAAAAAGTGCTTACACTTTGTGACGTTTTGAATGAAAGTGTTGATGGAAGTGGATATAATTCAAAATACGGACTTCTAGGTTCAAACAAATCTACTGAAGACAGAGTAAAACTTTTCCCAGAACATGGACAAGAGTTTGTTGAAAAAGTGCAAAAAATGCTTTATGAAAAGACTGGCAAAAAACTTGAAGTTATGGTGTATGGGGACGGAGCGTTTAAGGACCCAGTTGGTGGCATTTGGGAACTTGCTGACCCAATGGTATCCCCTGCTTACACAAAAGGACTTATAGGTACACCAAATGAACTTAAACTTAAATTCCTTTCGGATAATAAATTCAGCGACCTTCGTGGCGAGGAACTTCAAAAAGCAATCAAAGAAGAAATAAAGCACAAGGACAATGACCTTAAAGGCACAATGGATTCACAAGGCACAACCCCTCGCCGTTATGTTGACTTGCTTGGCAGCCTTGCCGACCTCACAAGCGGAAGCGGTGATAAAGGCACTCCAGTTGTTCTTATTCAAAATTACTTTACAAACTATGCAGATTAAAATTTCACAAAAAACACATAGAAAAACACCTCAGATTTGAGGTGTTTTTTAATTTAAATTGCAACAACGGAAAAGTGATACAAATCGGGCGAGATGTTTTTCAACAAGTCCTCGTTGCGAACTGTTAAAACAATGGTGCAGTTTTTTGGCAAATTGTAACCATACAATTCTCTATCCTTAACAAGCGAAACAAATCTGTTTTGCTCTTCAATAGTCGCTCTGTCAATATCCACAATGGTGAAAAAGCAGTTTTTGTTCATTTTACATTTAAGGTCAACCATATCAGCAAAAAATGGTTTCTCTCCCGCTGGAAGATATTTGTCTGGCGTGTCAGCGTCAATGGCAACCGCAGGTGTAAGCGACCTATATTCTCCAGTTTTAACAATCACACAAGTTGCATTTGAATTCCTTTCTAAATCAATCAATTCTCTATTCATTTCACAAATTCCTCCTCATCTAACTTCCTTCTTATGGCATTATGGTAGCACACCGGGGCTGTAATGTAAATACTTGTTGGAAAAGATTGGCATTTTGACCAATTTATTTTTTATGATATGTAAAGAATTTAATTATTCTTTTAATGTTTCTCAAACACGGAAATGGGTGAGATAATTCAAAAAATTTAATAGTTTTATGCGGTGTATTAGGTTTTTGAAACTATTTTTTACGCATGAAAAACACCTCGCTAGGAGATGTTTTTAGTTTAAAACAAGCCTGAAATTGTGCCATTTTGAATTTTCATATTTATTCCCGCTGGAACTTTTGGTAGCCCCGGCATAAGAAGTATGCTGCCCGCAATGGCAACGACAAAGCCCGCTCCCGCACGTGCTTGAACTTCCCTAATTGTCACTTCAAAATCGGTCGGGGCTCCAAGGAGTTTTTTGTTATCGCTCAGCGACATTTGTGTTTTTGCGATGACAACTGGAAATTTATCAAAACCAAGTTTTGCAAGTCCGGCAATGTCTTGTTTGGCTTTTTCTGTATATTTTACACCTTTTGCACCATATATTTTTGTGGATATTTTTTCTATTTTTGTTGTGATTGAATCTTCTAGGTTATAGGCAAATGAGAATTTTGAATTATCTTTTTTGAACAAATTTTCAACTTCTTTTGCAAGTCCAGTTGCTCCAGCTCCGCCTTTTGCCCAGACATCACATGGCACAGCAA
This sequence comes from Christensenella sp. UBA7862, assembly GCA_002500135.1. Taxonomy (GTDB): domain Bacteria; phylum Bacillota; class Clostridia; order Christensenellales; family UBA1242; genus UBA7862. The sequence continues at coordinate 20,708 of DLSM01000014.1, forward strand.
CAACGCCGAGTTTTTGCATTTCATTTTTTACAAATTCAATTTCCTCTGGTGTGTCAGTTGTGAATTTGTTTATTGCTACAACTGTTGGCAGATGATAAACTTCAATCATATTTTTGACGTGTTTTATGAGGTTTGGAAGTCCTGCTTTAAGGAATTCTATACTTGGTGTTGCCAAATTGTCAAGGCTTGCTCCGCCGTGCATTTTTAAGGCTCTGATTGTTGCAACAACCACAACTGCATTTGGCTTTATATTTGCAATTCGGCACTTCGTGTCCAAGAATTTCTCTGCCCCAAGGTCAGCACCAAAGCCCGCTTCTGTCACAACGATATCCGCATGGGTCATGGCAAGTTTTGTGGCTATTATTGAATTGCAGCCGTGGGCAATATTTGCAAAAGGTCCTCCATGGACAATGGCTGGGGTGTTGCCTAAAGTTTGAACAAGGTTTGGTTTTATGGCGTCTTTTAAAAGAATGGTCATGCTTTCTTCCGCATGCAAATCCTTTGCGAAAACTGGATTTCCACTTTTTGTGTATGCAACAAGGATATTGCCAATTCGTCTTTTTAGGTCGTCAATATCACTTGCAAGACACAAAATCGCCATAAGTTCGCTGGAAGCGGTGATGTTAAAATGCTCTCTTCTTTGAACACCGTTTTTGCCGCCGCCGATTATCACATCTCGAAGCGACCTGTCATTTAGGTCAAGACAACGATTGAAAACAATTCTGTTCTCGTCAATACCCAGTTCGTTGCCTTGGTAAATATGATTGTCAATGTATGCACACAAAAGATTATTGGCACTGGTTAGTGCGTGGAAATCTCCAGTAAAATGTAAGTTAATATCTTCCATTGGTGCAATTTGACTTTGTCCGCCGCCAGTTGCCCCGCCTTTAAGCCCAAAAACGGGTCCTAAAGAAGGTTCTCTTAGTGCTAGGCAAACTTTCCTTTTAAGAAGTGAACAGGCGTCTGCAAGCCCAATGGAAACGGTTGTTTTGCCCTCTCCCGCCATTGTTGGATTAATTGCAGTTACAAGAACAAGTTTTGATTTTGGGTTGAAATTAAAGTCATTTATTTTCGCCTTGTAGTTCCCGTATAATTCGAGTTCATTCTCATTTACATCAAGTTTTTTTGCTATATCAACAATATTCTCAAGTTTCGCATTTCGTGCAATTTCGATATCGGTCATGTGTCCTCCATTACCTCAATATTTTAGCACAATTTTGACATTTTGAAAACTACATTTGTACGCATTTTTACCACTTTTTATATTTAACCGAAAAATAAACATGTGAAAACATAGGCAAATAAAGGTTAAAGCTGCTTTTAAATCAATATAATACAATTTTATCTTGTAATAAGACGACAAAAGCGTTTTTCTGGTTTTTATTAGTAACAAACTTTCATACAATGTAGAGAGGGTTTTATGAATTTTGAATTTGTTTTACAATCGCTGATGGTCGCCGTGGGGCTTGCAATGGATAGTTGCACAGTATCCATGACTGACGGAATGAACGAAAAAAATATGTCGCTCGGAAAGACTATTCTTGTCGCCTTGATTTTTGCCATTTTCCAACAACTCATGCCGATTATTGGATATTTTATTGGTCAAATTTTCAGTGGGTTTATCCACAAATACATCCCAATAATTGCTTTAATTATTTTAGGAATTTTGGGCGTTAAGATGCTTGCTGATGCAATAAAAAATAAAAATGAACCAGAAAAACTTGGGAAAATAACCATTCTTACGCTTATTTTGCAAGCGGTGGCAACTTCCATTGACGCTTTGTCCGTTGGAGTTACATTTGTTGGCTACGCAATGAGCCATATGTTCTTTGTTACATCTCTCATTGGAATAGTCACTTTTGTTTTCACTTTTATCGGAGTGCAACTGGGCAAACGCTTTGGGACGATATTCGGCAAAGACGCCCAAATTGTCGGCGGACTTATCCTAATTTTAAACGGAATTGAAATATATATAAGTAGCCTATTTTAATAGTTTTATCTCCAAATACATTGATTTTTCCCCACTTTTGTGATAAAATATAATTAATAATATGTGGGGGTAAATTATGATTTTCAAAGAAAATTATTTTACAAATGTTTCAAACAACATAATGAAAAATGAGGCATATGTTCTGTCCAATGTGAAAGATTTTAAAAGCCACTTTGTTAGAAGTTTTGAAATGAGAGATTTTGCAGCGGAAGCAAAGGCAAAGAAGGAAAACCTAATTGAATATGAAAAGCGTGAGCTTGGAATGTTGTGCAAAAAACTTGACATTCCAACATTGTCAAGAGAGAATTTTATTGAACACGTGAACCATATGATTTCAAATGCAAGTTTCTGCGAAAGAGTAAGAAGTTTATACCGTTCTTCCCTGTCTGCCTATCAAAATGAAATGGAAATTCTCTGCGAAAAAGCCACAGAAAGAATGAAGTTTATTTCAAAACTTGCTAAAAAAGATAAGTCAGAAGCAGAAAAGGCACAATATGAGGAAGCGTCAAGCAATTTCGTCAATGCGAAAAGTGCAAGCCTTATGGCAAAAGACTTGATTGAAGCCTATGACGGACTTCCAGACAACGAAAAAGATATTTACCTTTTTAACAAGTTTATCAAAAGCGGAAATGTAGAAGTTGACGAAAATGAAAAATTATCCTTTAACAACTTTTTGAAAAATCACCCTTACAGCACAGTCCAATCTACCCCAGCAAAAACAGAAGCCCTTGAAGCCATTATCTCAAACCACGAGAAGAACAAAAAGTCAAAACAACCAACCATTGTAGTTGAAGACTTTGAGGACGTGTATCAAGAACAAGAGCGATAAAACTATTAAAATACCCCACCTTTCGGCGGGGCTTTTTTTATTTATTTAACAAACCTCTCTTCTTATCATTAAATTCTTCTTCAGTCAAAATTCCCTTTTGCATGAGGTCATAATATTTTTCAATTTCAGAAATCGCGTCATCTGTCTTTTTTGTTGTAGTTGTTGTGCTATTCGACTCACCACTTGTAGCCAACTTCATAGAAATAACCTTTTCGTCTTTTTCTGGACATATAATTTTGAGGAAGTCATAAGCATCGGCATCAAGTATAAGATATTTATAGAGTTCTTCATCCTTATATGTTATAATTGTTGCTCTCTCGTCTATTTGTTTAATCTCCGTGGAAACGCCATTTGTTCCACCAATGATTGCACCAACACCACCAGCAATAAGCCCGCCGAGAATAGCCCCGCCAACACTAACTCCACCTCCTGACACGTCCGAAACATAATGTTTGTCACCAACAAATCTATAATTTACAATTTGAGATATATCAAGACTAAATTCGCTTGCATTATCAATATTTATTTTTTTAATCAGGTCTAAATCGCTTGGTGCAGAAACAAAGAACACTATTTTATCTTCCAATGCACACATGTGATACATTAACGTAAGACGGTCTAAAATAGGAAAATCTTTAACTCCAGTTAATAGTTGATAAGCCTCGGGTTCTACGGAAATAATCTTTGTGAGGGTTGAATGAATGACTTTTTTATCCTCTATTATAGAGGAAAACTTTTTATCGAGTTTTCTCATGAGTTGCTTCAGCACATTTTCATCTTCTTTTTCAAAAATATGTACCTTTTTTAGGTAAGCATATATTCCCCATGTCATAACACAAACAATCAGAAATACAACTATAATGTAAATAGGAACATCAAAAGATCCCAAACAAAACAAATATATCGACCAAATTAGTATTAGAAAGCCAATTTCAACAAGTGATACTATAATAATTTTTTTTGCATTCTTAAATTTTATTTTAGTATTTTCAAGTTTCTCGTTTTCTTCAATTTTCTTATCATTATCCATATTTTTCTCCTTTATGGGTTAAATTTCACCCATAGTTTATAATAAAATTTTTAAATTGTCAACAGTTTGGGTGAAATTTAACCCGCATATTTATTTTTTTTATGTGTAAACTATTTGGTGAAATATAACCCCTAGGAGAAATGATGAATATTAGCCAAGCAGTTGCATTAAGGATAATGGAATTGTTGAAAGAAAAAAATATGTCCCAATATAGATTAGAACAAAACGCTTGTTTATCTCATGACACTTTGAAGAGTATTATGAAGGGTAAAGCAAAGGGGGTTAATTTAAAAACATTGGTAGCAATTTCTGACGGGTTTGAAATGAAGGTTTGTGAATTCCTTAATTCCCCACTGTTTGATTATGATAACTTAAATATGGACTGAGAGCGATATATGTTGCTCTTTTTTATTTTTACTTATGGGGAGTAAGAAATTTAAGTCCGTAATTAAAAAGACGAAAAAAAAGAAAGAAAAGCACAAAACAAAAAATCCGCCCACGATGTGTGTTCGGATTTAGATTTTTTTTGGTGCGGATGAAGGGACTCGAACCCCCAAGGTTTCCCGCTAGATCCTAAGTCTAGTGCGTTTACCAATTTCGCCACATCCGCTTAAATGGAGTTTTGCTCCATAAATAAAAAAATGGTGATCCACCCGAGGTTCGAACTCGGGACCCCTTGATTAAAAGTCAAGTGCTCTACCGACTGAGCTAGTGAATCACGCTATGGCTGGGGTGGCAGGATTTGAACCTACGGATGCAAGAGTCAAAGTCTTGTGCCTTACCCCTTGGCTACACCCCATTGATTAAGCCTTAGCCATTATATACTTTTTGTCGAAAATAATCAAGTGTTTTTTCAAAATTTTTTTGGAAATTTTAAAAAAAATTGTTTTTGCCCTATTTTATCCCTACTTTGTAGCATAAAACTTGCAAGAAAACCAGCCAAAAACTGACTTTCTATGCAAAATATATCACAAAGAGAGATTGGTGTCAACCTATCAACTGCATTTTCTTTCGTAATTTTCCAACCTATTCATATAAAGCAAATATAGAATTGAAATGGATATAGCAAAACTTCTTTATTCATTTTTTTATATTTAACTACTATATGTCAATGAGAAGTTTGAGAATGTGAGTTCCTTTGCAACAAAATCTTCAACCGAGCCAAAGTTTATATTTAAATAATATGTTTCGCCTCGGGTTGCAGAGAAAGATAATTTTGCCACTCCAATTTCAAGTGAATTCATATAAAAATTTGTTTCTTGGTAAAAAACATTCAAATTCTTATCAATACATTGACGACGAATAGTTAGTATTTGAACATTGACTTTTTCTCCATATAGATAATCTTCATTCATTCTAGGAATTTCGGGCATAACATAGCCAAAAGATATTGTGAGGGTCCCAGTTTTAGTTGCATAAATTGGTGTATACATATACTCCCAACCGTCAAGTCCCGTTAGAGTGAATGTGAAAGAATCTGAACTGGTTCTTACGTCGCTAATAAATGTGGGTTCACAATCATATGAAATAGAATAATCACCGTGTCCTACAGTATAAAGCCACGCTTCCTTTGTGTAACCAAAGACTGTTCTGTATATTGTATGGTCACTAACATTGGAGCAACGAGTTGATGAAGTGATTTTTGTGCTGTTTGAAAATTCCCAGCCAGTTATTGGATAATTATATTTGTCTGGCAACGTACCATAGGTGTCACCGAATTTTACTTTTTTAAAGAGTTTGAAGTTTGAAAACTCAAAAGGTTTGCGTACTCCGTCATCTACATAACCAAAATTTAGGACAAAATACAATGTTCTTGTCGTGGTGGAAGAAAATGTAAGTTTTGCTGTCCCCGTTGTGTCTGAAGGGCAATTATAATATCCCGAGCCAGCAGTGAGGTTAATGGCGGAATCCTTCAGCGTCCCACCACCTTCTATAACAGTTGAAATAATCGCTTTCAGACCAACCCCTGGAATACCTCCTTCGTTTGAAAAATCTGCTTCCATTGATGGTGTCCTATATTCAAAAGTAATTGTATATTCCCTGCTTGCTTCAACTTGAATAGGAACATACATCAACTCCCAATAGGCTGTTCCATAGAAGTTTATGGTGACTCTGTTGTCGCTTTTTACCCAAGCTTTGAAGTTTGTGTCAAAGGAATTTTGAAAATCTATAGCCCACTCGTCTTTGTCATAAGTGAAGAAGTTTGCGAGTTCGACATTACATGATGTTGTTGGGGCGGTATATTTTACGCTAACATTGGAAGAGGTTTGTTGATGTGTGGCACCGAAGATGCAAAAGCAAAGCACGAACATAACAAAAGCATATTCAAGGCTTAATAGACACAATTTTACCTTATGCCAAAAATTTCGCATTTCTTTCCCCCAATTATGATTCTATTTTTATCAATTTATAAAAATATATCACAATTTGAGATATCTGTCAACATCTCACAATGAGATTGTATAATCATTTATATGAAATTGAGAGAATTAAGAGAAACACATAATAAGACGCAGCGTGAACTTGCAGATTTTTTGCATATAAAGCAAAATACCTACTCGCAATATGAAAATGGGCAAAGGCAAATTCCAATAAACATGCTTGTTTCGCTTGCAAAATTTTATGGGACTTCCGTTGATTATATTTTGGGGCTTACCTATGTTGAGGACCCCTATCCAGAGGAATAATTTTATGTTAAAAAAGATATGAGGAGTTGGCTGCATATCTTTTTTGTTTATATGTTTAAATATAATAATAAATAGTATAAAGAAATATAAGTAATAAAGGACTTTACAAAAGAACTCGGGTGATATACATCTGCATGGATACGCTTAATATAGTTGTGTTTATCCGTGTAAAAAAAATGATAAAAAAAAAGACCACCATAGGTCTTAATTTTTCTGGGGTGAAAGGTGGGACTTGAACCCACGGCCTCCAGAGCCACAATCTGGCGTTCTAGCCAACTGAACTACATCCACCATAAATGGTGTTCCAGGAGGGATTCGAACCCCCGACACCCGCCTTAGAAGGGCGGTGCTCTATCCAACTGAGCTACTGAAACACATGGAGCGGATGATGGGAATCGGACCCACGTAGCCAGCTTGGAAGGCTGGAACTCTACCATTGAGTTACATCCGCATGTCTTGTTGCCTCATTACTTGGATACTTTATCACAAAAAGAAATATATGTCAACATTTTGTTCAAAAAAAATTGATTTGTTTTAAAAATTTTTGCGAAATTTCCCTAACTTCCAAAAAACACTTGCATTTAAGACCATTTTGTTGCATAATAAATATGCTTTGGGGTGTCGCCAAGCGGTAAGGCTCTGGATTCTGACTCCAGCATGCGTAGGTTCGAATCCTGCCACCCCAGCCAAACAAAAATTCCCTACTTAATGTAAGGAATTTTTTATTTTAATATTTTTGTGGAAATTATCTAGCAGGTTCAAAGAGTTCTTCTTGGGCTTGAGATAATAGGGCTTGCTTCATATCTGCAATTTGATTTTGAAGCATGTTTATGTGCAAAGAGAGGTTTCTTCTGAGATTATTGAGTTGTGCTGATTCTCTTTTGCATGCAATAATTCTGTTAAGTTCAAACTCAAGGTCTTGTTTCTGCATTTCCACGCAATGGATTTGTTCTGACAATGTGATATTCATTTTTTACCTCCTAAAATATATTCTATACCTACGCATTGTCCCTCAAATCAAATATATTGTCGAAGATTACCGAATATTCACGAAAGCAAGCAATTTTTAAAAAAATGTGTTTGCTCTGAAGTCTGGGTCTTGCGATTCTTCTTGATTTGAAGAAAGTTGTTGCTCGTTTTGAGCGTTTTGTGCTTGTGCGACATATGAATTGTAATAAACAATGTCATAAGCTTTTTTAAGGTTGTTTGTCAAGATGTCAAGATAATACTCTTCATCAACCATTCTAACTCTGCTGTCTAGTGAGGCTCTGTATTCAAGAGTTTTTATTGTGTTGTTAATAATTTCAAGTGCTTGTTCCATTGTTTGTGGTTCGTTTGTTTTTTCAATATTTTCGTTTTGGCTCATGATTTTTCCTCCTTATCTCTCTTGTAAAATTTCATTCGCTTTTGGAAGCATAACTTTAAGTTGTGTTTCAAGTTCTGCTTTTTCAAGGTCAATTTGTTCAAGTCGAATTTTAAGATTGAGAATAATGCTCTCTGCTGTTAAAACTCGTCTTTTTTGCCAATAGACAAATGGTGAATTTTCATCAATTATATCTAGCATTTCTTTTGCGTCATCAAGTTCATTTTGCCAAGAAAAAATTTGATTTCCACATTCAATTTTTTCCTTGTCCAATTCTTCAAGATATTTTTCAAGTTTTTCTGTGTATCTTTGCACTTTAACCTCCTTACATTGTGAGTTCAGGCAAGTCAATTCCCACGTCTTCGTAGGCGTCACCATGTTCATATCCTGCAATCAAAACCGCAAGGTTTGTCATGTCGTCATATGCTCTGCTGTATGCTTCTGCTTTTATGCATGCTTCAACAACACTGCTTTGCGAAAACATGAGATCCATGTTGTATCTTGCTTTTTCAAACCAATTTTCCTCTGACACGTCAAAGTATTTGCTTGCAACATCCATCCAAAAGACAAGTCTGTCGTCAACTATAACGATTGCACTTTCAAGGTCATGCAAAATGGAATTGTCCTTTTGATATTCTTCCACCAGCTTTTGAGAAAAATTCATTCTTTCATTGTCAAGTTGTACTTTATGTTCCCTTCCAATGTTTCTCAAATTCTCTTTCTCATTTGTTGCGTAGAAATCTGCAATAACTTCTTTGCGAGTTGTGTAATATTGCCCAACACCAACTGGCTCTCCCATAAAGATTTCTTCTGGCTTAATTCTTCTGTCAAGAAGATGTTTCTTGTTATATGACAGTCTTCTCATATATAACTCCTTTGTCACAAGCAAAATGTCTGCTCACAAGTATGTATGTATTTTACACTAATTTATAAATTTGTCAATATCTGGAACAATTTTATGTAAAAAATATAAAACGACACACAAAAAGGACAAATAATGAATAATTACGCCTATCACGTAACAAACTATGGTTAAAGGGGGGGAAAAATGAGAATAGCGAACCTTATTGCATGGATTATTCTTCTTATCGGTGGTCTAAACTGGCTTTTGATTGGAGCATTTTCATGGAATCTCGTAACAGCAATTTCTGGCAATATTACTTGGATTGCAAGAACAATTTATTGCCTTGTTGGTGCAAGTGCGATTTGGCTGTTTATCACACCAATTTGCACTGGTGGCAGAATTTCCATGTGGAATTTGGACTAAGGAAATATCCAGCAAAAAAATCTTCCTCCCGAAAGAGAAAGATTTTTTTGTTTTATGATTATAGCAAAATGCAAATTATTCCGCCCTTGCCTTCGTTTACAATTCGGGTCAAGGTTTTCCTCATTTTCTTCTGCGCCTCAACTGGCATTGCAACAATCTTCTTATTTAGTCCTTCATTTACAAGACTGTGCAAACTTCTGCCAAACATGTTTGTTTCCCAAAGTCCTTTTGGATTGTTCTCAAACTCGCTTAAGAGAGATTTTACAAGGTCTTCGCTTTGTTGTTCTGAGCCAACTATTGGGCTAATTTCAGTTTGGACGTCAACTTTCATAATGTGCAAACTTGGAGCGCTTGCTTTAAGTTTTACGCCATATCTTGAACCTTGCTTTACAATTTCAGGTTCCTCAAGCGTCATTTCTTCCATTTTTGGACTTACAACGCCATAACCCGTTTCTTCAACTTGGCACAATGCGTCTTTTAGTTTGTCATATTCTTCTTTTGCGTGTGCAAGTTCGCGAATATATGCAACAAGCTCAAAGTCATTTTTAATTTCTTGCCCACATTCTCTTGACAAAACTTTGTAGAACAAGTCAGCTTTTGGTTTAATATCCAAATATGCAATGCCATTTCCTAGGTCAATGGACGCCAAAGACACTGGTTCAAAATTTTCACTTGTTTCAAAGATATTTTTTGCATGGTCAACTTCGCCAATCTTATTTTTCCCGTCAACAAGCACCTTGCTTTCAGCAACAATCTCTTGAATAAGGTCGTCTTCATAAGGCAACGCTTGAAGCCATTTTGGCATACGGACACGGAGTGAGTATAGTGGGAATTCTTGCAAGATATTGGCAAAAATTTCGTCAATGTCTTCGTCCTTAATGTTTATGCAATCGGCTGGCACAACTGGAACATCATATTTTTTCTCAAGGCTCGAAACAAGATTTGCAGTCTGCTCTGCTTGAGGATTTTTGGTGTTTAGGACAATAACAAATGGTTTTCCCGTTCTTTTAAGTTCCTTAATTGTTCTCTCTTCCGCTTCCACAAAATTATCTCTTCCAAGTTCGCCAAATGAGCCGTCTGTGGTCATCACAACAGCAACTGTGGAATGGTCGGAAATAACCTTTCTTGTGCCAATTTCTGCCGCTTCTTCAAATGGGATAGGTTCATTGTTCCAAGGTGTTTTTACAAGTCTTGGCTTGCCGTCCTCCACAAGTCCTTCTGCCCCAGTTACAGCATATCCCACGCAGTCAACAAGGCGAATTTTCATTTGAACTTTATCATTGACCACAATCTTCACCGCTTCCTTTGGAACAAACCTTGGTTGCGTGGTCATAATAGTTTTCCCGTCTGCACTTTGAGGCAATTCATCTACTGTGCGGGTTTTGTCAAAACTGTCTTTGATGTTTGGCAAGACCATTTTCTGCACAAAATTAGTTATGAAAGTTGACTTGCCACACCTAACTGGGCCCACGACACCAAGATATATGTCGCCGCCCGTTCTTGTAGCAATGTCTTCATAAATTTGATACGAATTCATATTTTCCTCCGAAACTCGATATACCAAAATATATGTGAAGAATTTGCCACTTATGCAACGATAACAAAAAAACTGTCAGAATTTGACAGTCTTTTTAATATGAATTCTTTTTCTTCCTTCCTTTTCCAAAACTCTTTTTGAAATTCAGCCGATTTTCTTTGCCCGTAAGAAGCCTAAATATATTTTGTCTGTGGGCAAACCACACAAGGCAAAACATTGCAAAAAGAAGACAACTCAACACAATGTTTCCGTCTTCATCCATAAGCCCCAGTAAATATGCCTCAACAATGGTCGCTATTGTGACGAACGAGAACGACACGAGCGAGCCATAATCAAACAGCAACAAAAACATAAATCCACCAATGAAAATTATGACTCCCATAAGAGGATTGGCTGCACAGAAAATTCCGAACATAACAGCTGCACCTTTGCCGCCTTTGAAATAATAGAACACTGGGAAGATATTTCCTACAAGAGCAGAAAGCCCGCCTGTGAATAGCCCAATGCAAGCCACTTGATTGCTTGCGCCATTGCATGTTATTAGGTCATAAAAACTTCCACCAAAAAGAAGGTAACCGCAGATTGAAGGAATTACACCTTTCAGCATATCAAGAAGAAGCGTCAAAAGTCCCATGGAAAATCCTAAATTTCTCACCATGTTCATTGTTCCTGGGTTGCCACTTCCTGCTTTTGATATGTCATAGTGCCTAAGCCTGCTTATTATCCTTGCAAAAAAGATGTTGCCCATAAGATATGACCCTACAATCAAAATCAAAAATTTCCACCATTCCATGTGTTATTCGTCCTTTTCTGACCTGTTTTTTACAATCAATTTGATTGGAGTTCCAGAATAATCAACCGCCTTTCTAAGCGTATTTTCAAGATACCTTAAATATGAAAAATGCATTATATCCTTATTATTAACAAAAATAACAAAATTAGGTGGATTTATGCCAGTTTGTGTGGCATATAAAATTTTAAGTCTTTGTCCGTTTTTGCTTGGTGGCTGCTTCATGTTGATTGCTTCTTGAATTATGTCGTTAAGTTGCCCTGTTGAAATTCTTTTGCTTGCATTTTTAAGCACTGTTTCAACAGTTTCCATAATTTTGCCAACACGTTGTCCAGTCTTCACAGAGATAAACACTGGAATATAATAACTCATAAATTTCAAGTCTTCGTCAAGTTTCTTTCTGAATTTATTTATTGTTTTGTCGTCTTTATCTTCAATCAAATCCCACTTGTTAAGAACAATGACGCTAGGTTTATTTTGTTCATGTACAAAGCCCGCAACTTTTATGTCCTGCTCGGTTATGCCGTCATTCACGTCAATCATAACCACAACAACATCGGCTCTTTTTATGGCTTCTATGGTTCTTAAAACACTATAACGTTCAATGGACGAAGGCTCAATCGCATTTTTGCGTCTTAAGCCCGCTGTGTCAATCAAAACATAGTCTTTCCCGTTATATCTGAATGGGCTGTCAATAGCATCTCTTGTTGTCCCCGCAATGCTGCTAACTACAAGTCTTTCTTCACCCAAAAGCCTGTTCGTTAGGCTGCTTTTGCCTGCATTTGGCTTGCCTACAATGGCTATTTTTATCGCTTCAGTTGGGACAACTGTTGTATCCACTTTTTCATTCAAACTTTCGACAATTTGGTCAAGAAGTTCACCTAGCCCCTTGCCTTGTTCAGATGAGATTGGGAAAACGTGCTGGAAGCCCAGTTCATAGAAATCATACAAGTTGTCAAGTTCGAAATTATCCATTTTGTTAACAACAAGTAAAATGTCTTTTTTTGCTCTCTTCATAAGGAAGTCTGCCACTTGTCTATCTGCATTAGTAAGACCCTCTTTCCCGTCAACAAAGAACAAAATTACACTTGCAAGGTCAATGGCAATTTGTGCTTGAGCCAAAATATTTTTTTCAATTTCACCACGTTCTTCAAAGTCAAGTCCGCCAGTATCGACCAATGTGAAATAATTGCCGCACCATTCTGCGTCACCGTAAATTCTATCTCTTGTGACGCCAGCAATATCGTCAACAATGCTTATTCTTCTGCCACAAATCTTGTTGAAAAAGGTGCTTTTGCCCACGTTTGGTCTGCCGACCACTGCAACTAAAGGTTTCATCTGATACTCTCCATTTTACTTTGATAGTGTATCACACAAAAAACTTTTAATCAATCAAAACATTATATTAGGCGGAAAAATTTTTGCAAGTCCCCTTATTTATTGCAATTACGACTGCAGCCATTGCAACTTCCACAACACATTGCCGCAGCAAAACCTTTTGATTTTATCCTCTTCTTGATATAAGCAAACAGCCAAATAACAAGCAAAATTGCCCCAAAACCAATCAAAATTTGTGCCAAAAATTTGTTTGAGAAAATGTTATAAATTAAGAAGCACATAGCATACGCCACAGCAAATTGCGTTATGCAAGAAACAAATGTCCACTTCCGACCAATTTCCTTTCGCATAACAGCAATGGTAGAAATGCAAGGCAGATAAAGTAAACTAAATATCATCATAATGGCCGCCGTAAGCGGTGTAAAGCCGATTGCAAAGCCAGATGTTAAAAAACTCACTCCCAAAGTCTTGTCGAAGTCACTCGATGTTGGAATTTTGTTAACAATCGCCATAGTGCCTACAACCATCTCCTTAGCCATTACTCCAACAAGCAAACTTACAGCAATTCCCCAGTTTCCAAGACCGATTGGTCGGAGCAACGCTGCAAGATATTCCCCAACAGTTTCCAGCATACTGCGTCCAGACCGAACGGTCGGTATATATTCAAATTTGAATGTAAAATTCTGCATTATCCAAACAATTACACTGAATGAAAGCAAAATTGTTGCAACTTTCGTAACAAACATTTTGCAATTTTGATAAATTACGCTTACAATTCGTCTAAAATCTGGAAATCTATATGGCGGGAATTCAAGAACAAATGACCTTTCCCCACTTTTTAAAATCTTTTTGTTAAAAATTGACGCCATGACAAGCCCTGCAACTATCCCCAAAAGATACAACCCTGCAATTATTAAGATATTTCCTTTTCCAAAAAACGCTCCACCTATAACGGCATAAATTGGCAATTTTGCACTGCAACTCATGTAGGAACTGAGCATTGCCGTCTTTATCTTAGCATTTTTATCTTCCAAATTTCGTGATGTCAAAACCGCTGTTGTTGTGCAGCCAAAACTCATTAGAATTGTGAAAATACTTTTGCCACTTAACCCAAACTTATAAAATAATTCCTCAAACGAAAAAGCAAGCCTAGACATGTATCCACTGTCTTCAAGAAGAGATAGAAAGAAAAATAGCAAAACAATTTGTGGAATGAAACTAAGCAGCCCACCAACTCCGCCAATTATTCCCTGTGCAAACAGTCCAACAACCCAATTAGGAGCATTTATTTTAATTAGAAAGTTTGAAATTGGGACACCAATACAAGTGTCGATAAATGTTTTGAGTAAATCAGAAAGCCACACCCCGACCGAAGAAAATGTTATGTAAAAAATTAAAAACATTAGCCCTAGAAAAATTGGAAGACAAAGATATTTGTTCAAAACTATTTTGTCAATCGCAAACTTGCCATATGTTGACTTCTTTTCCACCGTTTGACATTTGCTTAGCAAGTCTTTTATATAATCAAATCTCAACCTTGCAAGCATTGTCACATAGTCTTTCTCTAAAACAATTTTTGACAATTTAGTCTTTTGTTCGTTTGTGAGTTCAAGTTTACCCTTAACAAACTCGTCTTGCTCCAAAAGTTTTATTGCGATATAGTTTTTTCTCCTGCCAAGAAGAGTTATTTGGTTTGGAGTTAAAATTGAAATTATGTTATTTATTGGAAGCAACTTAAGATATGGCAAGTCCACTTTGCGAGCCTTGTTATGAATAAACTCCTCAATAAGTTTTGACCTAGAAACATTGTCACAAGTAATAACTTTGCACCCTAAAAGTGACGATAAGATGTTGTAATTATAGGATATTTTTCTCTTTTTAATTTCGTCAGAAAAGTTGATTGCTAAAATTGGATTGGCACCAAATTCAAGCAGTTCGAGGGTTAAAAGTAGGTTTCGTTCCAAGACATTTGCATCGCAAACATTTATGATATTGCCTTGACTACACAACAAATGGTCAATGGAAACTTGTTCCTCAAAAGAGTAACTTGTTGTGGAATACAATCCCGGCAAATCTACAAAATTGTATTTCTCGCCGTCAAAAGTTAAGGACTTTTCTTTCTTTTCGACTGTGACGCCATGCCAATTTCCAACATGTTCAAAACTGCCAGTTATTTTGTTATACAAAGTTGTTTTGCCAACATTTGGGTTGCCGATAAACACAATTTCAGTCGCCTTTTTCATCGTTTTTTGCCCCCTTTTTAACAAAAATACATGCAACTTCTTTGCGTTTGAGCGCTAAAACATAGCCACGAATTTCGAGCAGAAATACGCCATTTCTTACGCTTTTTTTGAGAATTTTTACACTACATTCCACAAAACCTAGTTCCAAAAGTCGTCTTTTTATTTTAATCGGGGCTTTGATTTCGCAAATTATATATTCATTTCCCTCCTCGCCACTGTCAAGCGGAAAAGCGTCTTTACACACAATATTATCCATATAATTTATATATGTTTGTCCAAAAAGATATATGGCAAAAAGTGAATAAAAAAGTCATGTTTTTGATGTGAGAGTTTAATTTGCAATTCGCTTCAAAAAAAATTAAAGCACCACAAAAAGTAGTGCAATATTTTAGTTTTATTAAAAAATTGATATTAAAATTTACACAAGAAAAGCCATTTTTGACTAATTTATGTTGTTCAAGAAAGAAATAAAAGTAGTTATATCTTTAAATTTTCTATAAACTGCGGCAAAGCGAACGTAGGAAATTTCATCAATAGATTTAAGTTTGTTCATCACCATTTCGCCAATGTCCGAACTCTTGACCTCTTGTGCTAAGGAATTGTTTATTTGTCGTTCAATGCTCATAATAATTTCGTCAATTTGGTTCATCGAAACAGGTCTTTTTTCGCAAGCCTTAATTATCCCACGTTTAATTTTTTGTGGGTCAAAAGTCTGCCTTGAGCCGTCATTTTTTATCACCAAAATTGGCGAACTCTCCACCATTTCATATGTTGTGAATCTTTTGCCACATTTCAAACATTCCCTTCTTCTGCGAATGGAATTTTGGTCATCAGAATTTCTTGAATCGACGACTTTGCTGTCGTTATAGCCGCAATAAACACATTTCATTTGTTTTCCCTCACATTTTCATGCAATTTTAACATAAAAACAGATTTTTTCAAAGCAAATTTGGAAGAAAAGTCAATTTATGGGATAAACATCGTCATTATCAAAGTTCGTCATGGGACTTTGTCGAGAAGTTTTGTTATAGCCGTCATAAAACTCACCGTCATACAGATTTCTTTGACTTTCCAACGGATTTTGTTGCGAATTTAGGCATTGTGAAGACACATTTCGCGTAGGATAAATGCCTGTTCGTTCTGTGTTTTGTGCAAATTGCTTTGACACCCCACTATTGTTTTGATACAAATAATCACTATTCCCAGTTTGAGAATTCTGTTGTTTCCCGCCATATGCCATGTAATTTGATGTTGGATATGTGCTTTTGTTTTCGCTTGGTTGTTCATAAACTGATTTTGTTGAAGTGGAATTTGTGCTATTATGTTGTTCTTGAACTTCAAAAACACGAACGGGTTTGTTCTTCTGTTTTTTTGTAGGCGGTTCTGCAACTTCAACAAGAATTATGTCCTCGCCAATTCTGCAGACATGAGAAAAAGGTATAAAAATTTCTTGCGAAGCCTTGAAAAAACTAAAGAAATTTTTACTGCCTGGCACAACAAACCCCAAGATTCTATTGCACCTCAAATCCATAACTACATCACAAATGTTTCCCAAAATTTTGCCTGTTAGGGCGTTGATAACTTCTTTGCTGCGAAGTTCCGTGAATGTCGTTTCCATATTTCTATAATTATGCTTATGGGTTTTAAAATAAAACAAAATTCTACAAAAAATGCTCTAAGAAATCTTGTATATATTTAACTGCGTTGGGCAATCTACATTGAAGGTGAAAAAATATGTCTAATAGAGTTGATATTTGTGGACTTAATACGTCAAATATTCCAAAATTGTCAGCAAACGAAGTGGCTAGTCTTATGAAACGACTAAAAGCGGGCGATGAAGAAGCAAGAGAAATGTTTTTGTATTCAAACATGAGGCTTGTTCTGAGTGTTGTAAAGCGTTTTGCGACCAAAAGTGACAATATCGACGACATTTTTCAAGTGGGTTTTGTGGGACTTATTAAGGCGATGGACAATTTTGACGAGCGTTTTAACGTTAAATTTTCGACTTATGCAGTGCCTATGATAATTGGCGAAATAAGGAGATTTGTTCGGGATAATTCTGCCGTTCGAGTGAGCAGAAGTCTGAGGGACATTGCTTACAAAGCCTTGCAAGCACGAGAAAAACTTTCAAAAAACACAACTATCGAGCCAAACATCGACCAAATTGCGACCGAAGCGCAACTTTCGCCAAGACAAATTTTGACTGCACTTGATGCAATATCCGAACCTGTGTCACTTTTTGAGCCAGTGTATAATGACAGCACCGAAACAGTTATGGTCATGGACCAAATAAAAGATGTAAAAAACAGTAGCGAAGAATTTATCGACCATGTTGCCCTAAAAGAGGCACTAAACAGCCTTGGTGGACGAGAAAAAGAAATCTTGTGGCTGCGATATTTTCTTGGCAAAACTCAAGTTGAAATAAGTTCACAAGTTGGCATTTCGCAAGCACAAGTTAGCCGTCTTGAAAAAAATGCCTTGGAAGAAATCAAAAAAAATTTCTTCTAGGCATAATTTATCCGATATTTGTTTTTTGTAAATCTTTTTTAAGTTTAGAAAGAATTTTCTTTTCTATTCTTGAAATGTAACTTTGTGAAATTCCAAGCAAGTCTGCAACTTCTTTCTGGGTGCTTTCCTCGTCACCATTAAGTCCAAACCTAAGTTCCATAATCTTTTGTTCCCTCTCGTTTAGTTTCCTAATCGCTTCCCACAAAAGTGCTTTTTCCCCATTCTTTTCAAGTGTTCCACTTGCTGTTTCTGCATCGCTTTCAAGAACATCACTAAGCAACAGCTCGTTGCCGTCTTTATCAAAATTCAATGGCTCATCAAGGCTAACTTCCGACATTTGCCTTGATCGTTTTCTAATGAACATCAAAATTTCATTTTCAATACATCTTGAAGCGTATGTTGCAAGTTTAATATTTTTCTCAACATCAAAAGACTGGACGGCTTTTATAAGTCCCACTGCACCAACTGAGATTAAGTCGTCAAGTTCTGCCCCAGTGTTATCAAACTTTTTGGCTATATACACAACAAGTCGCAAGTTATGCTCAATGAGTTCGCTTCTTGCACTTTCGTCCTTATTTCTAAGTCTGTCCAAAAGTTTTTCCTCTTCCTCTTGGGTTAATGCTTGTGGCAAAACTTCTTTCCCGCTTACATATGCAATAAGCTTTTCCTTTATGTCGAGGAAATCCAACCTAAATAGTTTTTTAACAAACTTTTTTATTCTCTCAAAAAGTGAATATTGCTTTTCGTTCAAAATTTCTCCATAAATGTAATTTTTTTGCTTATTTTTCATATTTTTTACCCCTTTTTTAATAAATTATAGTGCCAATGGGCTAAGAAATCCTTGGCAATCTTTCTTTTCAAATCCAAAATTTCCAAACCCAACAAGTGCGTGTATTTTCTTGCATGCAGACTTGTTCTCCTTTGAGAAAATTCCGTCTATTTCACAAACGAACATCTTTCCGCTGCCACGAGCCGTTTGACAAGTTATGTATTTGCCGTTAATTTTTTTGTCAAGTCGCTTTTGCAAAATGTCAACAATGGAAATTCTATCTTTAAAAATCTTGAGAAATGTGTCTAAGTCCAAAACAAGAATTGATAATCCCGTGTCGTCATCTTGAATTAAATTACCGCTATCAAGATATGCCGTTATATCATAGTCTTTTCCCATTACACTTAGTTTCAAATTGTAATAGAAATTGTTAATTTTTTGCTTTTTGTAAAACTGCTTGATAAGTTTTCTTGAAAATATAAAACAAATAGAAAGCAGCCCAACAAGCAAATTGCCAGAGATTTTCCACTCAAAGAGTTTTGAAATCATGCTGCCTATGCCTATATACAAATATTTAGAAAAGACAAAGGACAATATGTAAAGTGTAAAATTTTTAGGCTTATCTTTGCCAATGGATAGAAGTGAAATGAAAAATATAATCGTAAGATTTGTAATAAGTGTCAAAACCGTGTTAAGCTGCAAGACTGCGAAAAAGACTACAAACACGCTTCCAAAAAAACATGACAAAATCTCAAACCAGGTGTGTTTACTCTCCTTTGAAATTTGCTTTGCAACTGAGAGTGAGAAAAATAGTAATAAAAAATTTTGTAACAGTGCGTCTTCAATATAAATTTCCATATTTCAATGATAAACTTTCTCTTAGAACAAAGCAATGTGAATAAATGGTTAAAAAAAGAAAAAATGGCTCCTTTTGTCTTAAAGAGTCATTTTTAATATTTATTTTATGAGATTATTTTCTTCTAAGTCTGTTCAAAAATGCTGGAAGTTCCTCATTTGGTTGTTCAATTTGAACACGAGAAGTTGGAATTTCTGGCTGTGGAGTTGGTTCTGAAACTGACTTCACGGCTGATTCTGACTTATCTTCATTAAAAACAAATTTGTCAAAATTCATTTTTGGAAGGCTAAATTCTTCGGCATTTTCCTTTGGAATGTTTGCAACTCGTTGTTGATTGAAGCCCGTTGCGATGACAGTGATTTCAACTTCTTCATTAAGCGTATCGTCAACGCCAGCACCAAAGATAATGTTGCAGTTTTCGTCAACAACATCTCTAACAAGTTCCGCCGCTTCATTAACTTCATCAAGAGAAAGGTCAAGTCCGCCTTTAACATTAAGCAAAATGCCCGTTGCCCCCTCGATATTTGTTTCAAGAAGTGGACTTTGAACCGCTTGTCTAACAGCGTCAATGGTCTTATTGTCACCTTTGCCGTGACCAATACCCATGTGTGCAAGTCCTTTGTCTTTCATAATTGTCTTGACATCTGCGAAGTCAAGATTGATAAGACTTGGGGTTACAATCAAATCTGAAATACCTTGAATACCTTGTCTTAAAACATCGTCTGCACAACGGAACGCTTCCACAATAGGAGTGCCTTTTGGAACAATTTTCAAAAGTTTGTCGTTTGGAATAATGACCAACGTATCAACAAATTTTTTGAGATTTGCAATGCCTTTTTCAGCATTATCCATTCTTCTTCTGCCTTCAAAGTTAAATGGCTTTGTAACAACGGCAATGGTCAAAATGTCAAGTTCTTTTGCCACTTGTGCAACAACTGGAGCAGCACCTGTTCCCGTTCCACCGCCCATTCCAGCAGTGATAAACACAAGGTCGCAACCTTTAAGCATTTCTGTAATAACAGCTTTGCTTTCTTCTGCGGCTTTTTGTCCAATTTCTGGGTCTGCACCGGCACCAAGTCCTCTGGTTAGTTTTTCACCAATTTGAATTCGGTGAGTTGCCTTGCTCATAAGAAGTGCTTGCTTGTCCGTGTTTATTGCAACAAATTCGGCACTTGTTATGTTCGCAGCGACCATTCTGTTTACAGCGTTATTGCCGCCGCCGCCAATGCCCACGACCTTTATATTTGCTATTTGGCTTATGCTATTTGAACTATACATGTTTTTCCCTCCATAAATGTATAATAAGCTATCTAAATTTGTGACAAAGCATAACTTAAAACTGCCATGCTTGAAGAATTGTTAGGTTTGTTTAAACTTGAATATGGCATTTGGGCAATCAAAACATTCTTGCCAATTACCTTTGCAATTTCGTCTTTCGCACCTTTCATAAATGACAAGCCGCCGCCCGTCAAATACACTGGGATAAAATCTGGGAAATTGAACTGCCAGCCTTCAAAGCATTTTAAAATACCTTTTGCAATGACTTCAATTCTGCTTTGAGCAATGGCATTTGCAACTTTCATAGAAACTGGAGTAATTGTGCCGTCAATAACTATGTCATAATTATCGTTTTCGTCTGGTTCAATGCAAAGGACAATTTTCTTATTCAAGTTTTCGGCACAAGAAAATGGAATTCTGAGACATCTGGCAAGGTCAGCTGACACATATCCCCCGCCCATTGAGAAACTGCTCAAATTAAGTATTCCTCGCCCACGAACAAGAGCAACTGTTGTTGTTATGTAACCGCAATCTACAAAAAGTACATACTTGTCACGCTCCGCTTCGTCAAAAAGATACAATGCTTGAGCGTAGGCAGACGACACAAAGCCAAATTTTTCAACATCAGTTTTGATAAGTGCCTTTGAAACTTGTCCAAGAAACTTGTTACTTGCAAGCACAAACGATAAACAGGCTGCAATTTTACTATCCGTCATTCCTACGGGGTCAGAAACTCTGTTGTTTTCCCCAAGCACAAAATATACGCAATCTTTGCTTATGACTGTGTGAGTTTTGTATTCCATATTTGCCCCAAGATAAAGATTTTCAATATCTTGTTTTGTTATGCGTTTTGGCTTGGCATAATTTTGGCAAACATTCTTGCACACACAAAAACAAAATTCTGTTGGCACGCCGACAAGAAGTTTTTTAATCTTTCTACCCGAAGACCTTTCCGCACCCGCAACTGCCTCAACAATTGCACGCTCAAATTTAGCTGGTTCCAAAAGTTCCCCGTCAGCAAAACCCTCATAATCTTCAGAATATGAGCCATGAACATTTATCGTTTTGTTTACATCTTGGCTTCCCACAAGCACAGTTATTGACTTGCTGCCAATATCTAAAATTGCGACCTCGTTTTGCGACATTTTTCTTTTGCGACTTTTCTCCTTTACAAAGATAATTATACCTTTAACTCAATTTTCTTGTCAAACATTTTACGCAGAATTTATTTATATTTTAAGATATTTTTCGCTATTTTTTTGTGCCAGTGGTCACAAACTGAATTTCTCATATATGAAAAATTGCTATACCATGTTTTTTCTTATCTCATTTCAAAAAATCTTGACATGTTTAAAACTCCAAATCCTTCTTCGTTTTGATTGCCCGAGATTTTGTTGCAGTTGCCAAGAAGTCTAACTTTTATGTGGTCGGGAGAAATATTTGGATACTTTGAACACACAAGCAAACACACGCCCGCTATCATTGGCGTAGCAACACTTGTGCCACTCATTTTGCTATACAAATTTTCATCGCCAAAATGTGCCCCAGTTATGTCAACCGCTGGAGCGATGAGGTCGGGTTTAAAAAACCTTCCCGCTGGTCCACGTGAGGAAAAACTTGCAATTCTGAATTGCTTTCTATCAAAATTTCCTTCGCTATCTCTGTTGTCATCAACTCCACCAACAGTAATAATTTGACTAGAAAAGCCCGGTGATTTGATTGTTTCACCCTCAGGTCCGCTGTTGCCCGCTGCAGCAACCACAACAATTCCTTGCCTCCACAACGTTTCAGCACCCAAAACGAGTGGGTCGTTTCGCCCAATAGGATTGCTACCAAAACTCATACAAACAACTTTGATGTTGTATTTTTTATGATTATCACTCACCCACTGCATTGCTTCCAAAATTTTATCTGCACCCGCCTCGCCATTTTCTCCCAACGCCTTTATTGCAATGATTTCTGATTTTGGAGCAACGCCACAAAACTTCCCGCCGCTTGCAAGGCCGTTGCCACACGCTATGCTCGCAACAAAAGTTCCATGCCCATTATCGTCATATGGTTTTTCCTTGCCATTTATGAGGTCAATAAATTTTACTATTCGCATGCTTGGCAAACAAAAGTCGATGTGAGGATTTATGCCCGTATCAATAATGGCTATTTTTACCCCTTTTCCATAGCAATCTTGTGCATAAAGTGTGTCAAGTGACATAACTTTTTTTGATACATTTATAAGTGCCGAAACCTTGGCTTGTTTTGAAATAAAACTCACGACATTCGTTTTTGCGAAGTGAATAATTTGATTGGAATTTAGCCTTGCCCCAAATGCCCCAATAAAAGGATATTCCTTTGCTTCAATTCCAAGCCTTTTTGCCTCATAAATTGCTTGATAATATTTCCTCGCATACACAATGCAATCATTTTTTGTCCCCTCAGAGCCAAGTTGTGCCACTTTCAAAAGTTCTGGGCAAATTTTGTTTAAATATCCCGCCATATCACTCATCCAATTTTTTAAGTAAATTATCTAAAAATTGCTTTTGCTCCATGTTCAAATATGGTGACAAAAACTGTGCCGTTTGAGAAAGCTTATCTAAAGAAAGTTCACCGTTTTGAAGACGCTTTTTAGACTCAGACAAAAATTCATTTGTCAAATCGTCTTGCGAATAGTCCTTGTATTTGTTATAAACTTCCTCAGCAGAGTTCAATGTTTCCTCACTCAGTTTTTCAGCCCCTTCAGTCACCTTTTCTTCAAATTTTTTTATATCTTCCGCCAACTTTTCATTTGCAAAATCGGATAAGTTTCTTGCCATTTTATCCTCCAAAACTATACTATTTTCAATATATGCAAAGTCCTAAGTCTTTGTGAAATGATAAACTATGCACATCTTTCAAAATTAAATCATAATAAAAATTGATGAATAAACCTCAAAATAGCACTCCGAAAGAGTATAAAATTGACATAATGTCTGTCTATCCCCAGACCTTTCTAGACGGGAGCAAAATGACAACAGCGAACTCAAATTATCAAAATAATTTTGCCTCTTCAACTTGTCAAAACTGCATGGAGGGCAACTGTGCAAGTTGTCAGAACAATACATACATGAACCCGTCAGACGGGCAACTATCCAGCAATCAACCCAATTTCCAAGACCTTTTGCCACTGCTTTTAAAATCGCTTGGCGACAAAGGAGATATGTCATCTCTAATTCCACTAATAAGCAAATTTAGCCAAAATTCTCCACAAGACGGTGCCAGTGCTATTCAAAACTTGTTAAATATTATGCCAAAAATGCAAAACAAAAACAATGAACAGCCAGCAAAAAATACACCAAAAACTAATTCTGGTGCGGAAAGTAATTCACTCACAAAAACCAATGGGTCGGAAATTGATAAGTTGAAAATTATAAAAGATTTATAGTTAAGGTTACAAATGTTTTTTTATCTTTCACGGGCTTGACTATCCGGAGTTGTTGTTGGAGTTGCGGCTGGCTCTTCCCCTTGTTCAAACGATTTTATCATGTCATTTATAATCATAAGGTTTTTAAACACAACGGCATGGTCAAAGTTCTTGAGGTTAAGCCCCGTGAGCTTTTTAACCTTATCAATTCTGTAGTTAAGAGTGTTGCGGTGCATAAAAGTATTTTCACTTGTTAGACTTGTGTTAAGTCCGCTTGCAAAGAAGGCATTTATTGTGTTCATAAGTTCTTCGTCATTTAGAACCATTTGAATGTTTGCGTGTTGAATTGCCTTTTTGTAAACTTCATAATTCTTTTCCGAAAAACACGAAATAAGGTTCTCTGGTGCAAACATTTTTGACACCTTCTCCTCAATCGTTTCGTTGTCGTCAAAGTTTAAGTTACAAACAATAAGTTTTTTTCTTCCCATAATTTTCTTCTCCTAGTTTAGATGTTCTCCACTTTATCTATTGTGCCATATTTCAAAAACACTTTTTTCGTTGCAATGGAATTTGCAATTTGCTCGTCACTTGTAGCAATAATAAGCAAAGTATTTGGTTTTGCAAAATATTTCTTAAATAACTTTAAAAGTTCTTTTGTTTCATTTGGCGAAAGTTCTTCAAAAATATTGTCAATAAGGACTATGTCAAGTTGATTTCTGAAACTTAGTCTTGCTACAGACACAAGATACTTTTCATAGAGTGATAACTTATATATCTTTTCTTGTGCAATAGATTCAAGTTTAAAATCAATAATGGCTTGATTTATTTTTTCCTCAAGCAGGCTTTTGTCTGTTTTACGAACTTCCAAAATGTATTTTAAATTGTCATACACAGACTTTTTGTCAAGAAAACTCGCCTTATATGGAATGTAGCCCACTGACACGTCAACCGAATAGTCAACTTTCTCAAGAGGAATGTTTTTGATATATACTTCCCCTCTATCTTGCCTCTCTAGCCCCGCAAGAAGTCTAAGCATGCAAGTTTTACCGCTGTCCTTTGGCCCAATAAGAGCCACAACTTCGCCCTTGTCTGCTTCAAAATTTATGTTTGATAATGCGTAAAATTCTTTTGTATATTTTACAAACACATTTGAAAAACTAATCATAACAGAAACATTTTAGCAACTCCCGCAAAATTTATCAACTAATTTTGAGCATTTTGCACAAAAATATTTTTATTTTCTATATTTTTAAGGTTTCTTTGCAACAAAATCGTGTTAAATTCAGTTCTAAACGTAAAAGAAAGTTAAGAATATGGTCTAAAAATTTAACAAAATTTTCAAAAAAAATTGCTTAAAAATAAATGACTTATGCTTAAACTTATGATATACTTTTGAAGTTTAAGAGTGATATGCTCATGGGGAGAAATTAAATGGATTTATTTGACAAATGCAAAAATTTTACATTGCCTGATGAACTTATTAAACGTGGGATTTATCCTTATTTCCACGCTTTGCAAACAAGACAAGACACAGAAGTTGTCATGGAAGGAACAAACGAAGTTATGCTCGGCTCCAACAACTATCTTGGACTAACTTGTCACCCAGAAGTTATCGAAGCAGGCAAAAACGCAATTTTAAAATATGGCTCGGGCTGCTCTGGGTCAAGGTTTTTAAATGGCACAACGGTTTTGCACCTTGCACTTGAAAAGGAACTTGCCGAATTTTTGAACAAAGAAGAATGTGTAACATTCTCCACTGGCTTCCAAACAAATCTTGGAATTATAAGTGCAATAGTTGGCAGAAATGACTACATAATTGGTGATAAAGAAAATCACGCAAGCATTTATGACGGCTGCAAACTAAGCTATTGCAAACAACTTTTAAGATACAATCACAGCGATATGCAAGACCTTGAAAGACAACTTTCTTCAATCCCTCTTGATGCTGGAAAACTTATTGTTACAGACGGAGTTTTCTCTATGGGTGGTGATATTTGTAAACTGCCAGATATTGTTAGACTTGCAAAAAAATATAATGCAAGAGTTATGGTGGACGATGCACACGCTTTGGGTGTAATTGGCAAAAACGGTCGTGGCACCGCTTCTCATTTTGGTCTTGAAAAAGAAGTTGATATTATCATGGGAACATTCTCAAAGAGCCTTGCTTCCATAGGTGGATATATGGTCGCAAGTCACGAAGTTTGCAACTATGTAAAGCACACTTCCCGCCCTTATCTTTTCTGCGCGTCAATAACACCAGCAAGTGTGGAATGTGCAAGAGCAGCACTACGCATAATCAAGCGTGAGCCAGAACGAATTGCAAGACTTAATGAAATTGCTGACTATGCAAGAAAATGTCTTAAAGAAAAACACGTTGACATAAGAAATTCTGAAGCACCTATTATTCCAATAAACACCTATGACAACGAAACAACATTCATTGCTTGCAAAAAGTTGTTTGAAAATGGAGTTTATGTAAATTCAGTTGTTTCCCCTGCTGTTCCAGTTGGACAAAGCATTATTAGAACAAGTTATATGGCAACTCTCACAAACGAACAAATTGACCGTGCAACAGACATTATTGCAAAAGTCATGGGCGAACTTGGACTTTTGACCACTCAAAAGAAATAAAATGAGTTCCCTTTGCAGCAAACAAATTATTGTTTACTTTGCTAAGAAAAAACAGTTAAAAAAGTTACACCCGAAAGAGTGTAACTTTTTTTTCTATTCAATATTTATTGTCAACTTTATTTTAGTGAATTGCCTCAATAAGTCCTAGGTTGCCGTCATTTCTTTTATATAGCACGTTGACATTTCCAGTTTCTCTGTTTAGGAACACATAGAAATTGTTGTCGATTGTGTCTAAAAACATTTCTGCATCTTCAACAGAAATTGGTTCAAGTTCAAATGTTTTCTTTCTAACAACTTCTTGTTTTTTGAAAACTGGTGCTTCTTCAAAGAAAAGATAATCTTTGTTAAGTGAATCTTTTTTAAGTCTTGTGAAGAATTTGTCGCCATATTTTATAATTTGTTTTTCTACTTTTGGAAGTGCAAGGTCAATGTTTTCATACATATTATCGCCCGTCACTTCTGCCCTATAAAACAACCCTCTGCTGCGGATAGAAAGTTCAAGTTTCGCAACAATTCCTTCCATTTTGCAATTAACTTTTGCCACGGCGTCTTCATTGAAGTATTTGTCAAGTTTTGCAACTTTCTTTTCAATAACTTCCCTAAGTCTATCCGAAACAGTATAATTTTTTGAACTTATTTCAACTCTCATATTTGTTCTCCTTTTACATTGGGTCGCCCCATATGTTTACAATATCATTTTATCAAAAAACTTATTTTTCTCAAAACAATTTTATGCACTCGCTCGCATTTTTTAAAATTATCAATAAAATAGGTGTTTTTTACATGTTTTTTGCTAAATTTTTATATGTTTACTCGCCGCTCATTTGGAATTTAAGTCCCATATCGTCTGTTGAAACAACAATATTATTTGACTTAATTTCACCCGACAAAAGTGCGTCTGTTAGTCTGTCTTCAATTTCTGTTTGTATAAGTCTTCTTAGTGGTCTTGCACCATATTCTGGTGAAGTTCCCTTTTCAACAAGATACATCAAAGCACTTTCTGTAAACTTAAGATTGATGTCACGTTCTTTAAGGCGTTTGTTAAGGTTGCCAAGCATAATTTTAGCAATCTTCGTCAAGTCCTCTGTTGAAAGGCTGTGGAACACTGTTATAACATCAATTCTGTTTAGGAATTCTGGTTTAAACTTCTTCCTAACACTTGCCATGATTGTTTCTTTCATTTGCTCATAGTCTGGGTTGTCTGTTGTGAATGAGCCGCCACCAAATCCAAGTTGAGATCTGCTGGAATTGAGTTCGCTTACGCCACAGTTGCTGGTCATAATGATAATTGTGTTCTTGAAGTTGACTGTTCTTCCATTGCTATCTGTAAGTCTGCCGTCGTCAAGCACTTGAAGAAGAATATTAAACACATCTGGGTGTGCCTTTTCAATTTCGTCAAATAGGACTACGGAATAAGGCTTTCTTCTTACTTGTTCTGTAAGTTGCCCACCATCATCATGTCCCACATATCCTGGAGGAGCGCCAATAAGTTTTGATGTTGAGTAACTTTCCATATACTCACTCATATCAATTCTTATAATGTTGTTTTCATCATCAAACATTGCTTCAGCAAGAGCCTTGCATAGTTCTGTTTTACCTACACCCGTTTGTCCCAGGAATAGGAATGAACCAATAGGTCTTCTTGAGTCTTGAAGCCCAACTCTTGACCTTCTTATTGCCTTGCACACACTGGACACTGCTTCGTCTTGCCCAACAACTCTCTTATGCAAAATTTCTTCCAACTTCAAAAGTTTTTCTTTCTCGCTTTCTGTTATCTTTGCAACTGGAATTCCCGTCCAGCTTGATACAACTTCTGCAACGTCTTTTTCTGTTATCATAGGTTCTGTCTTTGGCTTTGAAAGATTATATTTGTCTTGCTCCTTTTTAAGTTCGGCATACATCGTGTTAAGTTCGTTTGCAAGTTTAGTTGATTTTTCATAGTTATGTTGAACAAGTGCTTCTTGATAGTTTCTGTGCGTTTCCTTAAACTTGTCTTGCATATCTTGAAGATGTTTTGGCTGAATTGTCCCACTTACTCGTGCCTTGCTGCTTGCCTCGTCAATCAAATCAATGGCTTTGTCTGGCAGACTTCTGTCCATAATATATCTATCCGAAAGTTTTGCCGCTGCGACTATTGCTTCGTCTGTTATTTGAATTTTGTGGAACGCTTCATAACTATCTTTAAGTCCACGCAAAATTAAGATTGTTTCCTCCACACTTGGTGGGTTGACCATAATTGGTTGAAAACGTCTTTCAAGAGCTTTGTCTTTCTCAATAAACTTCCTATATTCGTCCGTTGTTGTTGCACCTATTGTTTGAAGTTCACCACGAGCGAGATATGGCTTTAGCATATCGGCAACATTTGCACCGCCCTCGGTTGAACTTCCCGCTTGAGCCATCATATGAATTTCATCAATAAACACAATGATGTTTTTGTTTTTGATGATTGTTTCAATAGCGTCTTTAAGTCTTTGTTCAAGTTCGCCTCTAAACTTTGTCCCAGCCATAAGAGAGCCTATGTCAAGCGCAAAAATCGTTTTGTTAGCAAGAACACTTGGCACATGTCCTTTAACTATTGCTTGTGCAAGTCCTTCAACAACCGCTGTTTTACCGACACCTGCTTCACCTATCAAAATTGGGTTGTTTTTTGTCTTTCTGCAAAGAATTTCAATAAGCCTTTCTGTTTCCTTATCTCGCCCAATAATTGGGTCCATTTTGCCCTGACGAGCCTTAAGAGTTACATCATAGCCCATTTCAAGCAAGTTGTCTGGAAGTGTACTTTTGTCACTTGGCGTTGCACCGTCAACTGTGTCAAAATTTCTTCCGTCATCAACATTTGTATTTTTAAGTTCTTCATAAATTCTTTCTCGCAAGTTCAAGGTGTCAATGTTAAAGAAAGAGTTTAAGAGTTTAAAAGCATAGCAATCTTCGTTATACAAAATTGCCACCAAAAAGTGTTCGGCACTTAAGAAGTTATGCCCAAGCTTGAAAGCAATGTTTGAAGCGGTGACCAAAATATTTTTGCTTCGTGGGGTTAGTTCAAGTTTTTCTGGTGAAAGATTTGGGTTGTAACCCGCACTGCCAATTCTTGTTGCAAGTTTCTCCTTTGTAACATTTTCATCCTTTAACATTTTGCATGCAAGAGATGATGGAACACAAAGAATTCCATAAAGCAAATGCTCCGAGTCAATCTGATTGCCATTCATCTTTTTTGTTATTTCACCAGCGTAATTAAGCACCTTTTGCGCACTATCCGAAAATTTTATAAAATTGTTCATTTTTCTCCCTCCTTATATATGGTCATAATCACATTTTTTAAGATATTTGCTCTTATTGTCCCTTCCATTTTGACGGGTGACCCAAGCACCTTGTCCGTTGTGGCAAGAAGCAAAACTTTTGCTTGCTCGTCAGTCAAAACTTCCTTGTCTTTTAAGTCCTCCACCAAATATTTTGCGTCCTTGTAGGAAATCTCCGATTGCAATCTTTCCAAAATGTGTTTTATATATTCGTCATCAAAGTCTTTAATTCTTTCCAGCCTGATGTATCCCCCGCCGCCACGTCTGCTTTCCACCACAAAGCCACGGTCAAAGTTGAACCTTGTGGACAAAACATAATTTATTTGGCTGGGAGCGCATCCAAAATATTCTGCAAGTTCGTTTCTTGATAAGTCAATTTCGTTGCTATTATCCAAAATTGACAATATAAACTCTTCAATTACATCACTGACTGTTGCCATTTCCCCCTCCTTTTGAATATCTTTGACTTTCTTTGACCTTTGATATTATATTCCCAATTTTTCCCAATGTCAACAAATTTTTTCAACTTTTTTATAAAAATAGGAAAGAAAATTTTTCCTTCCTACTTTTGTGTTATTCTTCACTTGCAACTTGTTTTGTTTCATTATTTTCAGGTTCTATAATTGGTTCTTCTGATTTTTCTTCATCTTTTGATTGCTGTGGGTGAGTTTTTATATATTTTGTCCATTGAATAAAGCCATAAATCGAGTTTGTGAGGTAGCCAAATGACAAGATAAGAAGAACATATCTTCCAGACAAACACCACATAACTGCTTCACACAAACACACCCCTATCCAAGGAATCCATTGTTCCCTGAATCTTAATAGAATAAACAGCCCGTTAAGGACATTCAATGCCCCGCCCAATGCGTCAATCCACCAATAATCACTTATGCCGTCTGCAGTGATTGAGATAACTGTAAACAGCCCCCCAATTGCCATTGACACGCCAACTATTATGAAAAACAATGCCAGGTCAAGTTTCCAGTTAATTTTCTTAACAACAGTCAGGTCGCTGTTTTCCTTATCTTTCTTTTTATCCCATGAGAAAAAACTGACAAACAAAATTGGTATCCAAAAAATAACTTCATAAAGTGCGTTTACATAGAAGCCGTTTACAACATAAACAACTGTCTGTGTTAAATCATAAAAGAAAAATGATACAACAAACGCCCATTTTGTCTGTTTTGATAGCAGCAATTCGCATGTTATGCCACCAATGAGTGTAACACATTCAATCACCCTAACCCATATTCTTGTTTCGTCCCCTGGGAACAAAATTGCAAACACTATCCCAGCAGTTACAAGCACCAATAGCCACAACTTTTCATACAGCGTAAAAAAATTCCACACCCTCTTAAACCAGTTTTCTTTCTTTTGTTTTTCAATCACTTGCGTTTTCATTTTTCATCCTTTTGACTTCTACAAAAAGAACATCATTCTATCAAATTGTATAAGACATTTCAATTCAGTTTTGCAGAGTTATACTTTTACTCCTTTTAATTACATATCAATCATAACAGCCAAAAAAGATAAAGTCAACATTTAGTGACACAAATTTTATAAATATTTTGGGATAAACCATTTGACAAAAAATTTTTGTGTGTTATCATTGCTGTGTAACGGAGAAAATTATGTATTACGGATATGATATTGATGAAAAATTAGTGACACTTTGTGCTGAATGTGAACAAGAACTTAAAGAAGTGTTTAAAAAATATGACGAAAACTGCCTTAGGTGCAGTGCAAAAGTATTGAAAGCATTTCACGACCAAAGGCTATCTAGCAGTGATTTTATAGGCACAACGGGTTATGGATATAGTGACGAAGGAAGGGATAAATTGGAGAGGATTTATGCCCAGATTTTTGGAGCGGAAGACGCTCTTGTTCGCCCTCAAATTATGAGTGGCACACATGCTTTGTCACTCACTTTTTCGGGACTTCTTAAAAACGGTGACACCATGATAAGCATATCTGGTGAGCCATATGATTCACTAAAAAGTATAATTGGACTTACTGGAAGCAGTCGCAATTCCCTTTTGAAAAATGGCATAAACTATGAGCAAATTGAACTCATAAACGGAGATTTTGACCTTGCAACCATTTGCGAAAGATTGAAACTCAATAATGTTAAGTTGGTGGAAATTCAACGTAGCAGAGGCTATAGCAACAGACCAAGTTTGACCATTGACAAAATTGAAAGAGTGTGCAAAGCAATAAGAGAAGTAAACAAAGATGTTATTATCATGGTTGACAACTGCTATGGCGACTTTGTGGAAGAAAAAGAACCAACTGAAGTGGGAGCAGATATTCTTGTTGGGTCACTTATGAAAAACTTGGGTGGCGGAATTGCACAAACTGGCGGATACATTGTTGGGAAACGAGAACTTGTTGAGGACGTTGCAGAACGATTCTCTGCTCCATGCATTGGCAAAGATATTGGTGCAAATATGAACCAACTTCATTCATTTTATAAAGGTCTTCACAACGCACCAAGTGTTGTTTGCTCGGCACTTAAAACAATGACCCTTGCAAGTTTAATGCTTGAAAAATTAGGGTTTGAAGTTAGTCCAAAATGGGACGAAAAACGAGCAGATATTGTGCAGACAATTGCTCTTAAAACACCAGAAAACCTTATCAACTTTTGTGTTGGAATTCAAAAAAGCGCCCCAGTTGAAAGTTATGTTACACCTATCCCTGGCGAAACCCCAGGCTATCCACATGAGGAAATTATGGCAAGCGGAAGCTTCACCCAAGGGTCAACCATTGAACTGTCTTGTGACGGACCGCTTGTTGAGCCATACACAGCATATATGCAAGGCGGGCTTACATATGAATATGGCAAACTTGGCATACTTCTTGCAATAAACAACTTTACAAATAAAGACGCTTTTTAGTATATTTCTCTCACCTTTTTGTGCCATAAAGATATAAAAATAATGCCAAATTTTGTGCTAAAAAAGAGGATAAATTGTAATCATCAATGTCAATTTTAGAAAACAAATCTTTATATTTTAGAATGATTTAATATAATCAAAATTAAAATATTAACAAAAAAGAGCATATCATATTGCAGATATGCCCTTTTGTTTTCTTCTAAAAATCTTCCAAAAAGCTGTGTCTTTTGCCGTCTTTGTCCTTGTAACCTATCACTTGCGAGAGGTTTATGTTTGACATGCTAGCATAAATGTTGTCTGGAATTTGCTTGTTGTGTTTTTCAAGTTCTTTTATAAGATTTTTTGTCCACTTACGCATAGACTGAGTTTCTTTTTCGATGTTTTGAGAATAGTTCTCTTCTGTAAATTTACAAGCACATGCAAGAAACTCCAAATTATATGCATCTCGCCATGCAATGATGTCACGTTCTCTGATGTAAATCATGGGTCTTATGAGGTCAATGCCTTCAAAGTTTTGGCTGTGAAGCATTGGCATCATTGTTTGCACTTGAGCGCCATAAAGCATGCCCATAAGCACTGTTTCTATGGCATCGTCAAAGTGGTGACCGAGAGCAATTTTATTGCAGCCAAGTTCTTTGGCTTTTGAATACAAATATCCCCTTCTCATTCTTGCACAAATGTAACATGGCGACTTTTCAATAGTCACAACATTTTCAAAAATTGGCGAGTCAAAAATAACAACTGGCACGCCAAGGAGTTCTGCATTTTGCTCAATCTTTTTCCTATTTGCCTTGCTGTAGCCTGGGTCCATAACCATAAAAACAAGTTCAAATGGATATTTGTTGTGACGCTTTAGTTCTTGAAACAACTTTGCCATAAGCATGCTGTCCTTACCGCCAGAAATACAAACGGCCACTTTGTCGCCCTCTTTTAGAAGATTATAGTTATTTATCGCAGCAACAAACTTGGCAAAAACAGACTTGTGAAATTTTTTCCTAAGCCCTTCTTCCACCATTTGTTGAACCGTTTTTTGTGCCACAACCTCTTTGCAACTATCCAAATTTCGTGCCAGAACACCACTTTCGCCCAACACTTTTTGCGACTTTTTGCTTGCCTTTTTGCAAGTTACATTTTTCAAATCTTTCTCGCTCATTCCATATACTTCCCGTTTGCAATTTACTCTCGTAATGATAGCATAAATCTTGTCATTGAGCAACAGATTTTGAGAAAGCATAAACAAAAATTTAAACTAATTTGCCTTCCACATGGCGGTTAGTGTTCTGTCGCCTATGTTATTTAAGACCGTATCACTTGTAATATAGTATGGCTCATAGTTGACAACTTCATTTTCGTCTTCAATTTTTGTCAACATTAGGTTTTTAAATGACAATGAACCTGCCGAGAATGAGGGATAACCATTGCCATAATATGATGCAGATAGGTAAATTTCAATACGAAAAGTTCCAGAAGCAATCTTTTCAATGTTTTCTGCATCAAAGCAAATTGAGTTCATCCCAACTGAGTAATTTATACTCTCCCCAACTCTTAACAATCTGTTATCAGAAGAATCATTGCCACACGCATATACATATGGCCAATTACATTCACCCGAATAACTAATTTCATCAATTGAAAACAAATATTTACCATTTGAAAGGTCTTCCAAAGGAATAGTGCCACAACCAAATCTATCTGTCCCATCCGCTGTATGTGCTTCATTTGTTATGCTTACTAAGCCATCATCACTTACATTGCATGTAACATGACTATTTCCAAAGACTGCATTAACATTTGCCAAATTTCTCCCCCTCCACCCGAGAAAAGAATAACCCGTGCGAGTTGGTGTTGGCAAAGAGCCATATGAATTCATGTAGGTGACACTTCTTGAATCTATATAGTTTTTTATTGAAAAGTTATATACTCCCACGTCTTTGCCATAGTCATTGTCC
>DLSM01000005.1 GCA_002500135.1 Christensenella sp. UBA7862
CCCCCCCCCTGCCGGGTCAAAAGTCACGGTGTAATAGGGTCTAGAATACTTTACAGACACGTTTGAGGAAGTCCTTTGTTGAGTTGCTCCGAAGATGATAATGGACAAAAGAGCCATGACGAGTGTGTAATTTACGCAAAGCATGCCTACTCTCATTTTGTCCCAAAATCTCATTTTTTGTTTTCTCCTCTTAAACTTATTATATCAAAATTGTAAAATATATTTCCATACTTGTCAAGTTTTTAGGCGATGTTTTCAAAAACTGTATTTCAAAAAACAACTATTTTTGTATATTCACACAAGGTTATGGAAATACATATATATAGTTGGATATAACTTTAAATTGTATCGAAATTCCTTTGTGGACTGAGAAAATTCCCTAAAAAGAAAAAATTTTAAAAAAAGTTTGTAAAACTTCAAAAAATTTCTTGACTAATATTCATTTGTTTGATATATTATCTGTGCATTGTGATGATGCAGTGCAAAATAATGGATATGCGGGGGTGGCTCAGTGGTAGAGCGTCACCTTGCCAAGGTGAATGTCGCGGGTCCGAATCCCGTCCTCCGCTCCATATGGGAGTATAGCTCAGTTGGTTAGAGCACTTGCCTTACAAGCAAGGGGTCGTAGGTTCGAGTCCTACTGTTCCCACCATCTGAGACTAACGTGGCACCATAGCCAAGTGGTAAGGCAGAGGTCTGCAAAACCTTCACCCCCAGTCCGAATCTGGGTGGTGCCTCCAAGACTACATAAGTTGCCACCTGTTTGCCGAAGTGGTGAAACGGTAGACACAAGGGACTTAAAATCCCTGGAAGGCGACTTCGTGCCGGTTCGAGTCCGGCCTTCGGCACCAGTGAAAAAAGACTTTCCGCAAGGAAAGTTTTTTTTCACAATGAAATTGAACCTAACAGTCCAATGATATTCACTACGTGAATGATATTCTTTTTGAATATTTCTCTGAGTAAAGCAATGATTTCTATTTTTCTTAATAAAACAAATAGAGCGAAGGCTTATATATTCTCAAAAAGAATGATATTTTTGCTTCGCAAAAGTGAAGGTCGATTAAGAATATATTTGCATTATGAGTGTCAATGAATAATATCATTGACATTAAAAGATATGCCAATAGCATTTAAAATTGCAAACAATTACATACTTCTTCCCTGCATTATTGGAGAGTTTGATATAGCAAAAAAGTGAGATTTGATGGGAATTTTTAATTCCTTTATCTCACTTTTTTTCGGAGACTATTGCGTTATGTTACGATTATTTTCCGCAACATTCGGCATCTCTTCCGCCGCAAGCACCACAGCATTTTGCTTTTCTTGATGCTTTTTTGCTTTCACGAGCCATTGCGCACCTCCTATGTTTATTGTGTGCGATATTCCCTTAAACATACAACCAAATTATGTCAATTTATGCTCGCCACGACACATTTTTATTGTTGTCAATTTTAAGTGTGCCGTGTGTGGTTTTTATGGGTTCTTTTGCTTGCAATGTAAAATATGCGTTGCAAAGTTTGAGCAATTTCTCGTCAAACTTTTTAAGGACATTTTCCACTTCCATATTAAGCCCTGTGTGGGTTGAAAGTTGAAGGCTAACTGTTTGGTCGTTTAGGTCAAAGCAAAGGGCTTTTATGTTGTCAAAAAAGCGGCTGTCAAGTGTGGAATAACAATATATGTTTGCCGTTGCGGAAAAGACTTTGTTATTTTGTGACAAAAACTCGCCACAAGTCAAGACATTTTCGTTCAAGTCAAAGAAGGTGAAAAAGTCCTGTGGAATTCCATTTTTGGAGAATGTAATTTCCCTAATCTGATTTTCGCTTTGCGATAGATTTTCTGCAAATTCTTGCAATGGCTGAATGGATAAAATTTTGAACTCACTATCCAAGGAATATGCCTTTGAAGTGCTTGCGAAAAAGAAAACTGGTTCCCTCGTGCAGACTTTGATGAGAAGTTTGTTGGGAAAAACTTTCTCCGTTCCGAGGACTTTCAGTTTTGGCTCGTTGTATTCAATTTGCCCGTTGTATTTGTCGTTTTGCACAAAAAAAATTGACGAGCCGTAGTCAAATGAGGTTTCGTTTAAAATTTTTTGCTTTATGGACAGCGTTTCTGGCGAGGATAGGGTTTGTCCATTTTTTAAGAACACGACATCAACTGTTTTAAGTTCAAAAATTGCAGACGAAAAGGAAAATACAAGCACAAAAATTAAGGATATAACTAGGACAAGCAGAAGTCGTCTTTTTTTCATTTTTACACTCCTTTTGTTCGTTTTATATCCGCACCAAGTGAAGAAAACACCTCCTCAAGTTTTTCATATCCACGGTCTATTAAGTGAACATTTGAAATGGTGGTTTTGCCTTCCGCCATAAGCCCCGCAAGCACAAGCGATGCCCCCGCCCTTAGGTCACTTGCAGTTACTTCTGCCCCAAAGAGTTTATCCACGCCTGTGACGATTGCAACTCTATCTCGGGTTACAATATTCGCCCCCATTTTGACCAGTTCTGCCACGTGTTTTAAGCGAGTTTCAAAAAGGTTTTCAGTGATAACACAAGTGCCTATGCTAGTTGTTTGCAGAGCCAAACTTTGTGGCTGCAAGTCGGTTGGAAAGCCCGGATATGGCAATGTTTCGATGTTTCCAAAAGTGCGTAATCTTTTGTTTGAAGTTACCCTTATACTATCACCAACAGTTTCCATTTGCAAGCCAGATTCACGCAGTTTGGTCAAAAGCGAGCAAATATGTTCTTTTTGGACATTTTTCACCAACACATCGCCGCCACAGCACGCCACAGCCAAAATATATGTCCCAGCAATAATTCTATCTGAAACAGGCGTCCAAACTGTGGAATGTAAACTCTCCACCCCTTCAATTTCAATGAAATCACTGCCCGCTCCAGAAATTTTTGCCCCCATAGAGTTAAGAAAATTTTGTAAATCGACAATTTCTGGCTCTTTGGCACAGTTCATAATAGTCGTTCGCCCGTTGCCTAAAACCGCCGCCATAATGATATTTTCAGTTGCCCCAACACTTGGATAATCAAGGTGAATGTTATTCCCCACAATTTGTGCTGTTTCGCACTTAATAACCCCATGTCTTTCAAGAATATCTATGCCAAGACTTCTAAGCCCTTTGAGATGCAAATCTATAGGTCTTGCACCAATTTCGCACCCACCTGGATATGGGACAACCGCCTTTTTAAGTCTTCCTACAAGAGGGCCCAAAAGAAAGATTGACGACCGAATTTTCTTCGCCAAATTCTTTGGAACATTTGGGTCACAAATACTTGTGCAATCTATGACAAGAGTTCTATCTACTTTTTCAATCTTAGCCCCAAGAGATGTCAAAATATCAAGCATACAATTTATGTCCGAAAAGTTTGGACAGTTGTGCAAAACAACCACCCCGTCACACAAAACACACCCCGCAAGAATAGCAAGATAAGAGTTTTTGGCACAAGGAACAGTGACCTCACCAAAAAGTTTGTTGCCACCAACAATTTCAAATTTATCCATTTTACCCCACAAAACTATGTATATATCATTTTATGGAGAAAAACATTTTTCTGACACAAAATGCAAACTTAAACTCATTTGCAATTTTTGAATATGATTATTTTGCTATCAATTTGGATTTAATTAAAGCAGTTGAAAAATTAAATTTATATGTCGCTTTATTCTTTTCCCTTTTTAAATTTCAACGAAAACTCCTGGAATGAGAGTTCATTTTGTTGTGACTGGCGGTCGATGTTTAGTAGAATTCCCACTGCACCCATAAAGCACGCAACAGATGTTGAGCCGCTGGATATGAATGGAAGTGGAAGCCCCGTAGGCGGGATAAGACCCGTGACGACAGCGATGTTAAGCATTGTTTGCACTCCAATTATTGCCGTTATGCCACTTGCGAGATAACACCCGAAGCGGTTTTTGCTGTTTAGGGCGATTTTAATTCCACACACGATAACTGCAAGATAGCATAACAATATTATTGTGCTTCCGAGAAAGCCCCATTCTTCTGCGATGACGGAAAAGATGAAATCACTTTCTGCAAATGGAAGAAAGAGATATTTTTGTCTGGAAGAAAAAAGTCCTGTGCCTAAAAAGCCGCCACCACCCACGGCGAAGAAAGATTGAATAAGTTGATAACCTTCTCCCTTTGGACTTGCCCATGGGTCAATAAAGGCGAGAAGTCGCAAGAGTCTATATGGTTCTATGATAATTAAAACTGGCACAAGTGCAAGTGCGGGAACGGCGAGCATTGCCATATGCTTAAAAGATATCCCCCCCACAAAAAGCATTACAAGCATAACAATTCCAACACACATGGTTATGGACATATTTGGCTCTAGGATAATGAGCAAACACATTCCCACTCCGCCCGCCACCACTGGAAGAATACTTTTGAAATTTTTGATATCTCCATTGTGTTTTGAAAGATAACTGCTTGCAAAAATGACAAAACAAAATTTGGCTATTTCGCTTGACTGAATTGTGAAACCCGGCAATCTTATCCAACGTCTTGCCCCATAATTTTCCACCCCAAGCCCCGGCACAAAGACAAGGGCAAGCAATATGTATCCTACAATAAGTGCAATAAGTCCAAAGGGCTTTAGTCTGTTATAGTCAAGACGTCTTAGCAAAATCATGGCAACAAAACCTAAAACAAAGCCTATGATTTGTTTTGTAAGAAAGAAAAATTCGTTGTTATAGTGTCTTTTCGCATAATAGAAACTGGCACTATACACCATAAGCACGCCAAACAAACTTAAAAACAACACAAGCGTCACAAGCACCCAGCCACTTTTGCTTTGCGTCTTCCAAAAGGACTTATGGCTTGTCTTTTTATTCTTTGCTCTTAAAATTGATTTCCCTTCCACTTGCCTATCCTTTTATTTGTTTTATTATTTAATACTTATGTTGGTAAATATATTTTTTAAGATATTATCTATCTATATCTCACTTCTTTTGCTACTCCACTCACCTTATCCGTTATGTGTTCGTTTAAAAATACTCTTCAATGTATTCCAAAAACTTATTTCCTCGGTCTTTATAGTTTTCAAATTCGTCAAAACTCGCACTGCCTGGGGATAGCAACACATCACAACCTTCATTCTTACACGCTTCAAAGGTTGCTTCTTTAAGTGTTTTGTATCCTTTGACACTTAACCCACAATCTTGCGCTTCTTTTATGATATTGTTTGAAATTTCACCAAAAGCGAGTATTTTCACAACATTTTGTGGCATAGTTTCAAAAATCTGCTTATATGATAACCCCTTGTCACTGCCACCAAGCAAAAGCACAATATCCCTGTTTGTATCCATTGCCTCAAGTGCAACTTTCACAGCGTCTATGTTCGTTGCCTTGCTATCGTCAAAAAATCTAACATTTCCCACTGTCTTTACAAGTTGTAATCTGTGTTCACTTGGAACAAAAGTTTTTATTCCTTGCACAATGTGTTTATTTTTTATTCTAAGCAACTTACAAATCACAACGCTTGCCATGACGTTTTCTAAATTATGCTTGCCCAAAATTGGGACGTCTGAAACATTGCACACCACTTCGGCACTTTTGCCATTGTCAAACCAGATTTTATCATCAATGATGTAGCAACTGTTTTTTTGCTCGCCAAAGCCGAATGTGTATATATTTGACTTAATTTTGCCGCAGCCTAGTCCCGCTTTTATAACCGCATAGTCTTTTGCCCCTTGATTTGCAAAAATGCGATATTTCATGTCCTCATAATTCTTCATTGTTTTGTGTCTGTCAAGGTGGTCTTGTGTTATGTTAAGAAGACATGAAATATGTGGGTGGAAGGTTTTAACTGCTTCCAGTTGAAAACTGCTTGTTTCGCAGACAAAAATTTTGCCGCGAGAGTGTTTGAGTTTTGAACAAATCGGAACACCAATATTGCCAACAAGTTCGTGTTTTTTGCCCGCCACCTTTAAGATATTCCCAACAAGGCGTATTGTGGTGGTTTTGCCATTTGTGCCAGTTATTGCAACAAGTTTGCCCTTGAAATTTCTTGCTCCAAGTTCCAGTTCACTTTTGACTTCTTTGCCTATTGTTTTGGCATATGAAATATTTTTGTCAAACACGCTGACAGACGGGCTTATAACAATTAAGTCCATGCCATCTATCACGTCTTTATTTATCGAATTTAGAGCAAAGACATTGTATGTGGACGAAAATCTCGAGATTATTTCCTTTTGGACGTCAATGTTGCTATCATAAACAAAGAATTTGTCTTTTTTGTTATACAAATAGTCAAAACTTGCCTTGCCACTTGAAGCAAAGCCCCAAATTAAAATGCTTTTACGCATAAAACTCCTTTGCGACTTACAAAAGACTTAACACAAACACAGTGCTTAGTCCCAAAATGAAGGTCACAACAATATATATGAATACAATTTTTGTTTCATACATGCCCTTATGCTCCAAATGGTGATGAAATGGTGCCATGAGGAAAATTCTTTTGCGAGTGCGTTTGAAATGCAAAACTTGCAAGATTACACTGACGCTTGACACCACAAACATCAGCCCAACAATGGGAATGTATAGGCTTGTCCCGTTTAGGACGCATACAACACTCATAAGCCCGCCAAGTGCAAGCGAGCCCGTGTCACCCATAAAGATTCTGGCTGGAAAAAAGTTAAACACCAAAAACGCAAGCAACCCGCCACTTGCTGCAAAAAATATTAAGTTGAGATTTTGTGCTTGCAAGGCATATTCTTCGCCCGAAATTCTAATATAAAATGTTGCAACAAACGCCATAACAACAAAAAACACAAATGACACACTGCCCGCCAATCCGTCAAGCCCGTCTGTAAGATTTACACTGTTTGTTGTCGCCAAAAAGACAAGGACAATGTATGGAATGACAAGCCAGCCAAAATTAACTCTAGTTTTTGAAAAAGGAAGCCAAATTTGAGATAATTCTGGGTTTCTGAACGCAAAAACTGCAACAATTATGGCAATAAGCAGCTGAAATATGATTTTTTGATAAGGTCTAAGCCCCAAGTTGCGTTTGAATTTGATTTTTATGTAGTCATCAAGAAATCCAACCAGCGCATATGCTGCAAAAACGCATAAACATAAAATTGGAACGAGTTTTTGCCCTTTGAAAAAGAAAATTGATACAAGAATTGTTGGCAGTATGAAAATTAACCCGCCCATTGTTGGAGTGCCTTGTTTTGAGTTGTGTTCGCCGACATATTCGGAGATAGTTTGTCCAAACTTAACTTTTTTGGCAAATTTTATGTAAAAAGGAGCAAAAATCATGCTTGTTGCAAAAGTTATTATAAAAACGAGATAATCTGCCATATTTCACCCACTTTTTTAAATTTTTATAAGTTGTCACATCAATATATATTAAACTTGCAGTCAATATTATTATCCGCCTTTGCATAAATAAAATGCTGTCATTTCTTTTCCAAAAAACGGGAATTTACATAAATTTTTTCAGTTCTTCTTCGTCCGAAAATGGAGTTTTTTTGCCATTTGCTTCTTGCCCAGTTTCTGCACCCTTGCCCGCCACCAAAAGCAAGTCCCCCGCCTTGCAACTTGCGTAACCCCGAGCGATTGCTTGACGTCTATCTATCACCACTTCATAATTACCTTTTGTCATTCCGTCAACAATGTCACTTGCAATTTTTTCTGCATTTTCAAAACGTGGATTGTCACTTGTCACAATCACTTTATCCGCCAAAGCACTTGCAACATAACCCATGCGTGGGCGTTTGAACCTATCTCTATTCCCACCACAGCCAAAAACAAGGACAACATTCCCTCGGCAAATTTTCCGAACTCCCCGCAAGGCGTTTTCAAGTGCGTCAGGCGTGTGGGCAAAATCTACAACACCAGTTACATTGTTTTTTAATTTAAAGACATTCATTCTCCCGTCAATTTTTGCAACATTACAAGAAACTTCATTTATTGCAAAATTACTAACACCCAACAGTTTACATGCGGTCATACTTGATAGGAGATTATAAACATTAAACTCGCAAAGTAGATTTGTTGAAATATCAAAAACCTCGTCAAAAACGTTTGCCAAAAAATGAGTTCTGTTGTCCTTAAAACTGACATCACACGCAAAACATTTTGCTGGGTCCTTCAATCCATATGTAACAAGTTTTGTGTCGCAGACTTTTGAGAAGAGTTTGCCATAATCGTCATCGGTGTTTATAACACAAATTTTACAATATCTCTTCTTCAAAAATTTCGACTTGCACAAGGCATAATTTCCCATGCTGCCAAAATAGTCCAAATGGTCTTGCGAAAGATTGGTGAAAATTCCAACATCGAATTTAATTCCAAGCAGTTTTTTTAGGTCTATTGCATGAGCAGAAACTTCACAGATAACATACTTGACTCCTCTTTTATACATATCATTTATTATCCTAAAAAAGTCAACGGTATCGGGTGTTGTAAGTGGCGAAGGTTGGGAGATGTCATCAAATTTCACCCCATTTGTCCCAATTAGCCCCGCACTTTTCCCATCATAATTTAACATTTGCCAAATTATGCTTGCAGTTGTTGTTTTGCCGTTTGTGCCAGTTACTCCCACAAAATGCAGTTTTTTAGTTATATTGTTATAATAATTGTTACACACTTTTGGCATAATATTACGGCAGTTTCGGACTAAAACTTGCGTTAAGGAACTTTCGACCCAGTGTTCGACAATTAGTGCCACATGCCCATTTTTTTCTGCCTCGTTGCAAAAATCATGCCCGTCAAAATTCACTCCCTTATAGCAAAATAGCAACCCACCAGTCGGGTGACTTTTTGCCGATTGACTGAGTTCCTCAATTTCAATATCCAAATTCCCCCGCACTTCTTTTATAGAAACATTTTTTAATAAGTCTTTTAATTTCATATTTCCCCTCAATTTTAAGATAATTTAATAACAACACAACTGTCACCACTGACTTTTGTTCCAGCAAAAGGAAATTGTGAAATGACATTTTCCCCTTCACCGTCTGTTTCATAATATACACCCATTTTTTCAAGAGTTGTCACCGCTTGCGATACAGACATTCCACACAAGTTTGGAACGACAAAAGTTGTGTCTTTCGTTTCACCAACTGGTTTTATATTTTTATATTTTATTATTCCTTCATAAACTTTTTTGGCATATGGCTTTGCAACAACACTGCCATAATATGCGCCGCTCGATGGTTCGTCAACGCAGACCAAAACAGCATACTCAGCCCTCTCGCCTTGATTTAAAAACCCGAAAAAACTTGAAACATATTTGCCCCTTGCGATTTTGCCGTCTGCCCCATATTTCTGCGCTGTTCCCGTTTTGCCTGCAATTTTGTAGCCTTCAACAAAAGTCATCTGTCCCGTTTTGCTAACTGCTTGTTCCAAAAGATAACGAATCTTCTCGCCAACTTCGGGTTTAACTGTTTTATTTTTGGCAAGTGTGGAAGAAGTAAAAGTCGTGTTGCCATTCTCGTCATAAAGACTTGACACTACCCTTGGCGTGTTCAAGGTTCCGCCATTTACAATGGAGCAAAAAGCGTTGGCAAGTTGAAGCCCGCTGACAGCGACTGTTTGCCCAAAGGCAATTCTTGCAAGGTCAACGTCTTTTACAACATTTTCGTCCAGCAAAATGCCACCACTTTCGCCAGAGATGTCAACATCAGACTTGCTTCCAATTCCGAAGGCACGAAGATACTTATACAGTCTTTCCTTCCCAAGTCTTAATCCCAAGTCCATAAAACAACAGTTACACGAATTTTGCACCG
This sequence comes from Christensenella sp. UBA7862, assembly GCA_002500135.1. Lineage (GTDB taxonomy): Bacteria > Bacillota > Clostridia > Christensenellales > UBA1242 > UBA7862. The sequence goes on from DLSM01000005.1 coordinate 9,745, forward strand.
CTTCAACAAGCGTTTGACTGCCATGCCCAAGTGTTCGCCAACATTTAATTTTCTCACCCGCCACAATTCTATATCCCGGGCAATAAAAGCGTTCGTTTTCGTTTGTCAAATTTTCACTGAGAGCGGCGGCAAGCGTTAAAATTTTGAATGTTGACCCCGGCTCAAAAACATCTGTCACAGCAATATTTTTTGTCATTTCCATAAGTTCTTTTACATTATCCCTTGGAATGTTGTTTAGGTCAAAACCCGGTGTAATTGCAAGTCCCAAAATGTGTGATGTTTGAGGGTCAAGCACCAAAATTGATGCTTTTTTAGGGTTATGTTCGGCAAAAATCTGTTCCAAAACATCTTCTAGCAAAACTTGAATGTTTATGTCAATATTCAGTTTGAGATTTAGTCCATCAATCGGCTCAACATAATATTTGAGTGAATCGTCAAGTTTCACCCCTCGCACATCACTTTGTGTAAGATATTTTCCATTTGTGCCAGCGAGAAGATTGTTATAATAACTCTCTATGCCACTTTGCCCTACGCTGTCGCTTGTCAAAAAGCCCATAACTTGTGACATCGCTTTCCCATAAGGATAAGTTCTTTTTATATTCTCGCTCAAATACACTCCGTCAAGACCTTTCTCTACTATGCTTTGTGCTGTCACTTCGTTAACTTGAAGTTTTATAAGACTTTCGGAAATGGTGATATTTTGTGCTTTTTCAAGGGTTTTTTCATAGTTTACGCCCAATTTTTCCGACAAAAAAGACGCCACCAAGGCTGGTGACTTGACTTCCTTTGCCCGGACATAAACGTCATAACTTGTGGTGCTTGTTGCAAGGACATTGCCATTTGCGTCAATAATTTCACCACGTTTTGCGGTTAGTGGCAACATTCTTGTCCATTGTTCAACGGCTTTTAGTTGCAAGTTTGACGAATTTATGTTTTGAAGATAAAAAACTCTGATAATTAGCACAAAAAAAACAAAGGCTACAATCATTAGAAATGATAGTAACCTCTTTCGTATAGAAAATATTGAATATTCAACTTTCGGTTTGATGATGCCCCTCCAAATTGTTTGAGAGGCTTTGTTTTATTTTGTAAATATTGAACAAATCTCGTCAAACAAATTGCTTGATGAGTTATTTTCACCGTTTGGAGCGGAAAGTTTGTTTTCAATTTTCAAAGTGTTGCCGTTTTCAAAGGATATAACATTGTTTTCAGCAACGGTTGAAACTTGATAATTTCCCGCAACATTTGAAGTTGAAGCCCAAGTTGATTTAAGTGAATTTAACACAAACAAGTTATATATAAACAATATGCAAAGAAGCACCGCAATAGAAGTGCAAGCAACAATTAAAGGCTTGTTGCAAAAGTCAAATTTTTCTTTAAAAGACTTTCTTTCTTTAACTTTTGCACCCTTTTGCTCCCATGCCAAGGAGTTTAGACCTTCATTTTCGCCGATTTCCATGGAGAAAACATTGCCGGAATTGTCATGTAAATTGGAAATTTGTGAGAAATTGTCTGAAATTGGCACTTCTGTGTCGAAATTTTCCAATTCTTGTGTTGCAATTTCACTTGTGTCATAGATTTTATCAAAATTTATGTCATCTATTTGTGCAACTTTTTCTTCCAAAAGAATTTCATTTTTCCTATCCATAATCTTTTCCCCCTTTTACTTTCCTATATCTTTTCTGCAACTCGAAGTTTGCTTGAAGCACTTCGGCTGTTTATCTTTATTTCTTCTTCGCTTGGGACAATTGGCTTTTTGCTTACAAGTTTCAAATCTGCTTTATGCCCACAGACACAAACTGGAAGTTCCTTTGGACAAATGCAATTTGTTGCGTGTTCTGCAAAACAATTTTTTACAATTCTGTCTTCAAGCGAGTGGAATGTTATAATACAAATTCTGCCAGTTGGTTTTAAAAGTGAAATCATGTCTTCAAGCCCAGTTTTTAGGCTGTCAAGTTCGCCATTTGTTTCAATTCGCAAGGCTTGAAAAGTCTTTTTCGCCACACTTCCGCCCTTATGTAAAGTCTTTTTTGGAACGCTCATTTCAATAATTTTCACCAGTTCGCCTGTGGTGTTTATTGGCTCAATGGCTCTGTATGCCACGATATTTCGCACAATACTCTTTGCAAAATTTTCTTCGCCATAGTCATACAAAATTCTGAGCAAGTCTTTTTCGGGATATTTGTTTACAATCTCCCATGCGGACAATTTTTGAGTTGTGTCCATTCGCATATCAAGTTTTGCGTCGTGCATGTAGGAAAACCCACGTTCTGCCTCGTCAATCTGATAAGACGACACACCAAGGTCTGCCAAAATGCCGTCAATTTGCGTAATTCCTTGTTCATGTAGAAATGATTTTATCTCGCAGAAGTCGCAATTTGCAAATATCACTTTACACTTGAAATACTTTAGTCGTTCGCGGCTTACTTCAATGGCAGTTTTATCTTTGTCAAAGCAAACAAGTGTGCCATTTTCATCAAGTCGTTTTGCAATTTCGCTTGAATGACCAGCGCCACCGACAGTTGCGTCAACGTACACACCGTTTGACTTGATGGCAAGGTTTTCTATCACTTCATTTAGCATAATTGGAACATGTTTAAACTCCATATCTTCCAAGCTCCTGTGATAGCGACTCAAAATCTTGCAAGTTTTTCAAGGAATATTCTTCCCAACGTTCCTTAGCCCACAATTCAACTCGTGTGCCAGCGCCAACAAAAACAACATCTTTTTCTATCCCAGCAAAGTCTTTCAAACTTTGTGGCAAAAGAAATCTGCCTTGGGCGTCTTCTTCAAGTTCGCATGCAGAAGAAAACAAAAGTCTAAGTGGTTTTTGAACAGAGGCGTCAAACATTGGAAGTTCGCTTGCCTTTTCAAAAACTTTGTCTAACTTGTCTTTGGGAACAATAAAAACACAACCGTCACTCCCTTTTGTGAGGACGATGCCCCCGCCAAACTCCTTTTTCAATTTGCTTGGCAGGCGAAGTCTGTTTTTGCTGTCGCACGAATGTGCATATTCACCCAAAAACATTTCTCAGACTTTCTCCTTTACAGTGCTATTGTAACACAAATTTTGCCCACTTCCAACCACTTTTAACCACTTTTTCAATTTTTTTTCACAAAATTCCATGTTTTTTTCGACTTTTTTCGCTGTTTGGTCAAAAATCTTCACTTTCAAAATAAGCATATTAGTTCTCTATCCCACCATTAAGACAATTTCATTTCCCCTTTTGGGCAACAAAAAATAGGCAGTGAGCCTATTCTTTATTTACATATTTTTGGTTTTTAAACGACAAATTTATTTGTTTAAGTGAATTTCGACAAGTTTATTTTTCAGTTGGTCACAAGATGTAAGATAATAATCAATGCTGTTGTGAGTCGTTTTGAGCTTATAACCACTTCCAATGTAGCCATGCAAATGCCCATACACAACTGCACTAACTGGATATTTTTCAATCAAGTTTGTAAAAGCAGTTTCCCCGCCATTTTTATCAAAAGGTGGATAATGCAACATGCAAACAATTTTGTCACCGTTTTGCATTCTTTTCTTTGCGTCTTCCAAAGTCATTTCAAGACGGATAAGTTCTCTGTTTAACAGTTTTTCGTCATCAAGTGTCCAGCCACGTGTGCCACAGAAAATAACATTGCCAATTTTCATGCTATCGTTTTGAATGGCGTAAAAGTTTGGTGGCAAAACACTTCTCACCTTGCCAATGCCTTCCCACCAATAATCATGATTGCCACGAATGATAATCTTCTTGCCTGGGAATTTGGAAATGTAGTCAATGTCCAGTTGAGCATCACACAATTTCATTGCCCAACTGAAGTCCCCCGCCATAAGCACCACATCATCTTCCGCTACCTTTTCTCGCCAATCGGCTTCCATCTGTTCCAAATAGTTGTTCCAAACGGGACCAAAAATATCCATAGGCTTTGGGCTGTTTATTGACAAATGCAAATCTGAAATCGCAAAAACTTTCACCTTTGTTCTCCTATTTTTATTATAACATAAAATGAACAAAGAAAAAAGTGTTTGACAGCTAAAAAGTGATATTATCTTAAAAAAACGAACTAATCCTATTTAATCACGCCGTTGTGTAAATATCAACACATGCAGAGCCTTTCATTATAAAAGTATAAACTCCATTGACACTGGATATTTCTTGTCCTCCAATAACAACTTTTATTAACCTTTTATCATTATAAATATTGATGTTAGATAGAGTTATTTGTGTTCCGTAAGGGAAAATTTCCGCATTACAATCCCAATTTTCATTAGAAATGTTTGTCCCACTTGCATATGTTATGCCGTCCTTTGTAAAAGAAATATTACATGTCCCAATTGAATGATGCTCTGAACCATTTGCCTCAAAAAAACTTAAATTACTTGAGCCAAATATCATCTTCCAAGTTGCGGTCAAGGTATGATTATTTTGCGTGGTGTTTTGTGTAGCAGAAGTTATTATATAAGGCTCATACAATGTTTTATTCCCTTCTTCAAGCATTGGATAAATTTGCAAATTATTATATGTTTTGCCCTTAATAGCCTGCAAATACACAAGTATTTCAGTTTCATTGCCAAGCACAGTGTAAGAGTCTTGAATAAACTTCTCTGTTCCGTCATCATATTTGACATCAAAAGCATTATGCACACTTTCGCTAGAATGAAAATAGTATGTTTTACCTACTGTTACATTTCTAATAATATTTGGAGCATTAGAACCAAGCGTATTTGCCCAATTAGTTGTGGATGCAGTTCCATTTATAGTAATGCAATTATTATTTTGTAATGTGTAGGTGACACCATAAATACTATATGAGTTTGAAGATTCTGTAAAAAAATCACTTGCAGAAACCATATTCTTGCCATGCCAACCTTTGAATGTGTAACCTTCCCTTGTAGGGACGGGTAAATCACCGTATAAATCGCCTAATTTAACGGTCTT
>DLSM01000002.1:0-46740 GCA_002500135.1 Christensenella sp. UBA7862
CCCCCCCCCCTGCTGGGTCAAAAGTCACCGTGTATGAGGGTCTAGAATACCTTACAGACACGTTTGAGGAAGTCCTTTGTTGAGTTGCTCCGAAGATGATAATGGACAAAAGAGCCATGACGAGTGTGTAATTTACGCACAGCATACCTACCCTCATTTTGTCCCAAAATTTCATTTTCGTTTCATATCCTTTCAATCTTATTTTCTTCAAAAGTTTAAAAGATATTTGACAATTTGTCAAGAAATTTGTTGGGGTTGCGGAATAATATTTTTTGGGGGCGACAGGCAAAACGGAGTTTTGCGGCAAAATCGGAAGATTTTGCAGAATTTTCCAAGGGGAAATTCTCTGTCGCCCCTAACGGAAAATTAGGTCGCAAAGTCCACCTATTATCTCACTTTCAAAATAACTCTTTTTTGTAAAAAAGTCAAACAAATTGTTGAAAAATGTATAAAGTTTTTTGAATACTTATAAATTTTTTGCATAAAATTGGAAAGAAAAAGCCCATTTTTAACAAAAAATCGTTGTTTTTTATCAAAAATGAGCATATTTTCATTGTTTTCTCACCAAAATCAATTTTGTTTATAAATTTCTATGAATAATTATAAATTTTTCTAAATTCGTTGATTTTGGATTGCTGTTGGGAATATTGGAAGTTCAAATACCCCACTGCATATTTCTTGTGTCCATTCTTGTGCTGGTGGTGGACTGCAATATCCATAACTTGGCACCAAAATTTCACTCTTTACAAGAACTCTTGTAATAAGCGTTACGCAAGCACTTATTGAGAAAATGTTATCTTGAACATAACTTCCTATAGGGCTACTCATTGCCCCAAACACTTCAATTCTGTATGGCACGATTGAAGGTTGTGGAATAAATAGCACAACATCGTTAGGAATGGAAAGCACTGCGTTTCCACTTCCCGCCACCCCATTTGCATCGGTGTAGTTTACAACAATAGGCACTTCTGCCTCAAAAGAAACTCTTGCAAAGTTTGGTTTGTCGGCAAGTCTTTCCACAACAAGGTTAGAAATTGTGGTATCGCCGTCAGTTGTTGCACTAACAAAAGTTAGTGGAGTTTGTGGATTTGCTGGGTTTTGGTTTGTCAAAGCCACTTGAACATTGCTTTCTTGAATTTGCCTCATGCAAGCGTCAAGCACTTTATCCACCTGAATACACGCTTTTTCGCAAATGCCGTTTAGTGGGTTGCCAGTCATAACACCTGGGCAAGTTCCACTGCGGTTACACGTATAAAATGACATACAAAAAACATCCTCCTTTTTCTCTTTTTCGTATTTTTTGCATTTTTGTCAAAGAATGTTCGCAAGACTCTGTCTTTTTGCTAAAAACGATTTCCACGCCGACTTTTAAACCCTTTTGTAGCAATATGTAATTCTTCAACTACACCATAATATGAAAATTTGTTTTTATTTGTGAAATTGCTACATTTTAAAAACTATTTTGCACATTCGTTTGACATTTCTCGCAAAATTTTGCACAATAGAGATGATATTTAGGGGGTAAATATGAATAAAGTATATGAACCATTGTTCACGCCTTGGAAAATAGGCAATGTTGAAATTAAAAACAGAATTGTCGTCTGCCCTATGGGTGGAACGTCACTTTTCGGCTGGATGGAGCCACACCACTTTGACGAAGATGCAGCAAGCTTCTTCATGGATCTTGCCAAAAACGATGCGGGACTTATTATCCCAGGCATTGCTCCAATAAGAAACATGATTGGCGGAAGGTGGCTGTATAAAGCAGATGGCGCTTTCAAAAAACTTAAGCCATATATGGAAGAATTGCATAAGACAGGTGCAAAACTTTTTGTGCAACTGACTGCTGGATTTGGAAGGTCGTTCACCATTCCACAATCTTTGGCTGGTGTTGCAAAAAAGAAATTTTTGCGTGGAATGTTAAAACCAATTATTGACATTGACAGACTAACTGCTTCGCCAAGTGAACTTCCTTCTCGTTGGCTTGCAGGATATAGATGTCGTGCCTTGACAAAGCAAGAAATTTTGGATATGATTGACGGTTTTGCAAAAACTGCAAAGAAATGCCAAGAAGCGGGCGTTGACGGTGTGGAAATTCACGCTGTGCATGAAGGCTATCTTCTTGACCAATTCACCCTTCCATACACCAACCAAAGAACTGACGAGTATGGCGGAAGTTTTGAAAACAGATATCGTTTTGCCACCGAAATTGTTAAAGCAATTAAAAAGGAATGTGGCGAAGACTACCCTGTTTCGTTAAGATATTCTGCCGTCAGCAAGACAAAAGGCTTCTGCGAAGGCGCTGTTCCGGGAGAAAAATATAAAGAAGTGGGCAGAGATATGAAGGAAAGCGAAAAGGCTGTGAAATATCTTCAAGATGCTGGCTATGACATGCTTGACACTGACAACGGCACATATGACGCTTGGTATTGGGCTCATCCACCAGCATATATGCCACAAAACTGCAATTTGGAAGACGTTGCGCACGTAAAACAGTTTGTTGACATTCCAGTTGTATGTGCAGGCAGAATGGAAGCGGGCGTTGCTTCAAAAGCAATTAAAGATGGGCAAATTGACGCAATGGGCGTTGCAAGACAATTTTTGACCGACCCTCACTGGGTTTCAAAACTTAAAGCGGACAGACTCCAAGACATTATGCCTTGCATTTGCTGCCACAATGGGTGCTTCCCTATGGCTCACTATAAGGGTGTTTCATGCGATGCCACAATGGAAGATTCCGCTCACATGGCTCGTTGTGCCCTAAACCCTCAAACAATGGACGGCGGAAAATATAATTACAACATGGCGAAAAAGCCAAAGACCATTGCAGTTGTTGGCGGTGGCATAGGCGGAATGGAAGTTGCTCGTGTGGCTACTCTTCGTGGGCATAAAGTTACAATTTATGAAAAGACTGACAAACTGGGTGGAGTATTTGTCCCAGCATCTGCCCCAAGTTTTAAGGAAAAAGACAGACAACTTATCGCTTGGTATAGAAATCAAATGAAAGAACTGGGCATTGAAATCGAATTTAATACAGAAGTGACTGACCTAGCCAAAATCAATGCTGATGAATTTGTTATAGCGACTGGTTCAAGTGCAAGAAGACTTAGAATGGAAAATGCGGAAAGATGCCTTGATGCGATTGACTACCTAAACGGCAAATCAGTCGGTGACAATGTTGTGATTATTGGCGGTGGGCTAACTGGTTGCGAAATTGCCTATGACCTAATTTTGAAAGGCAAAAAACCAGTGATTGTGGAAGCGAAAAACGACCTTATGGCAGTAAGTGGACTTTGCCTTGCAAACTCATCTTATCTTAGAGATTATTTTGCCTACAAGAAAACTCCAGTGTATCTTGAAAGCAAACTGACTAAGATTGGTGATAAATTTGTTGAAATTGAAACATCAACTGGCGAAACACAAAAACTTAAAGCAGATGACATTATCACATGCATTGGCTACAACCCCGCTCCACTTTGCAAAGAGTCGGGCAACATTCACATTGTGGGTGACGCAATGCGTGTTGGCAATCTCAGAACCGTTATTTGGCGTGCATGGGACGTTGCTACAAGATTGTGATATATTGTTTAACTTGCCGTTTCAATCAGCACTGTTACAAATGAAATTGAAATAATCGTTTCAATCAAACTTAAATACAAAAATAACCCTTTGTTTTGCACAAGGGGTTGTTTTTATAATCACAATATTTTTTATATTCAAAGCATTTTTACTTCAATAAAAAACCCACATTACTGTGGGAAAATTTTATTCAGTTTTTGCATTGGCTGGCGTGATGTATTGCTCAATGCTATCAAGAAGTGGATAAAGTCCCTTTCTTTCTTGACTTGAAGTGACTACAACATCTGCTTTGCAAAGTCCAAGTCTGCTGCAAATCATCATAACTTGATTGTTGACTTGCGAGCGAGATAATGTGTCAATTTTTGTTACAACAATTTTAACATTCAATCTGTTATAGACCAAAAACTCTAACATTTGTTCATCTTGTTCTGTTGGTGTTCGGCGGATGTCCAAAAGTAGATAGACGCATTTAAGATTTTTGGAAGTTTTAAGATATTCTTCCAAAAAGTCACCCCAGTTTGTTTTTTCTTTTTTGCTGACTTGAGCATAGCCATAACCCGGCAAGTCAACAAGCAAGAATTGTTTGTTAATGAGAAAATAATTTATGAGTTTTGTTTTGCCTGGCGTTGCTGAGGTTTTTGCGAGGCGTTTGCGATTGGTTATAAAGTTGATAATCGAACTTTTGCCCACGTTGCTTCGTCCAACAAAAGCGACTTCTGGATAATCACTTTTCAAAAAATTATTATCCGCAACACTTTTTACAAATTCTGCAGAAACAACTTTCATAAATTTTTCTCCTTTTGTTTTTATTGCATAGTATTATGTCTTTTGGCACAAAAACACATTTGTTTTTGGGTAAAAAACACAATAAACTATGCACTTTCTTCTTTCTTTTCTTCGACTGGCTTGCGGACATACTCTGGCTCTGCACCCTTTGAAATAAAGTTTTCGCCAATGACAATGCTGTCAATAGTCTTGTCCCCTGGGGCTGTGTACATAAGAGAAAGCATGCTTTCTTCAAGAATTGTCCTAAGCCCACGAGCGCCAGTTTTAAGTTTCATTGCCTTTTTCGCAACGGCCTTGACGGCTTCGTCTTTGAAAATCAAGTTTATGCCGTCCATATCAAACATTTTCTTGTATTGTTTTGTGATAGAATTTTTTGGCTCAGTCATAATTTGCACCAAAGCTTCTTCGGACAAATCGTGAAGTGCCACTGTTATTGGAAGTCTGCCGACAAACTCTGGAATAAGCCCAAATTTGTTTAGGTCTTGTGGTTGAATTTGTTTTATTAGGTTATAAACTCCCTCTTCCTTTGTCCCATCAACAACATTTGCCCCAAAACCAAGTGAAGCAGTTGATAGACGTTTTTCAACAATTTTGTCAATTCCCACAAAAGCCCCGCCACAAATGAACAAAATGTTTGTTGTGTCAATGGCAATAGTTTCTTGTTGTGGGTGTTTTCTTCCCCCTTGTGGTGGGACATTGGCAACTGTGCTTTCCAAAATTTTAAGCAATGCTTGTTGCACACCTTCGCCAGAAACGTCACGTGTTATGCTTCTATTTTCACTTTTTCTTGCAATTTTGTCAATTTCATCAATATAAACAATGCCACGTTCTGCACGGGAGATATCATAATCGGCATTTTGAATGAGTTTGAGTAGGATGTTTTCCACATCGTCACCAACATAGCCTGCTTCAGTGAGTGTTGTTGCGTCACAACTTGCAAATGGCACTTTCAAAATTTTAGCCAAGGTTTTGGCAAGCAAAGTTTTGCCACAGCCCGTTGGTCCAATCAAAAGCACATTGCTCTTTTCAAGTTCAATAGGTTGTTTTTCACTTTTATTATTTTTGATTTCGCTATTGTAGTTTATTCTCTTATAGTGGTTATAGACCGCCACCGAAAGCACCATTTTCGCTTCGTCTTGTCCAACAATAAAGTCGTCAAGTTTGTCTTTAATTTCGTGTGGAAGTGGCAAGTCAATTTTTGGTTGTGAAGGTTCAAGTTTTTCGTCTTTTATAATTTCCTTGCAAACGTCAATGCACTCGTCACAAATAAAGCAATCGCCACCGGGGCTTGCAATAAGTCTTTTCGTTTCCCCTTGGCTTTTGCCACAAAACGAACAAATCAAATCTTTTTTCATATATTCTCCTTTTTAGTCACAATTAAATCGTCTTTTGTTCGTTTGTTAGTCTTTTTTCTTGCTGTCGTTTGACTTTTTTCTGGTGACAAAAATGTCGTCAATCAGTCCATATTCCTTTGCTTGTTCAGCAGACATATAGTAGTCCCTATCGGTGTCTTTTTGAATTTTCTTTAGGTCTTGCCCAGTTGACTCGCTAAGAATTCTGTTGATTTTTTCTTTAATATTTTGCATGTGGCGTGCTTGAATTTCAATGTCGCTTGCTTGTCCTTGTGTGCCGCCAAGTGGTTGGTGAATCATAATTTCACTATTTGGAAGAGCATATCTTTTGCCCTTTGTGCCACTTGTAAGAAGAAATGCACCCATGCTTGCTGCAAGCCCAATGCAAATTGTTACAACATCGCATTTGATATATTTTATTGTGTCATAAATTGCAAGTCCTGCACTGACACTGCCACCTGGGCTGTTGATATATAGATAAATATCCTTTTCTGGATTCTTCCCTTCAAGATAGATAAGTTGAGCCACGACAATGTTTGCGGTGGTGTCGGTTATTTCGCCAGTGAGGAAAATAATTCTGTCTTCAAGAAGCCTTGAATAAATGTCATAACTTCTCTCGCCTGTGCTTGTTTGGTCAACCACCATTGGAATAAGTGCGCTCATAAAAGTTCTCCTTTAATTACAAAGTATTGTTGTCTTTGAGGAATTTCATAAGTTTGTTCAAAAGCAAACTGTTTGCCATGTAGTTGTATTGGTCCGGTCCCAATGTTTTTTGAATTTCCTCAATAGTTTTTGGTTTGTCTTTTGTGCCTTCGTTAAATTTATCTGCAATTTCTTGTTCTGTAACGTCAATGTTTTCTTTATCCATAATTGCAGTTAAAACTAGACGAGTTTTGACAGTTTTCTTTGCGTCTTCCACACGTGATTTTCTCAAATCGTCAAGTGTTGTGCTGGTATATTGTAGATATCCGTCAAGATTAAGACCTTGATAAGATAGTCTTCTTTCAAATTCTTTGATAAAGTCTTCAACTTGGTTGTCAATCATAACTTGTGGAATTTCAACTTTAGCATTGTCACAAATTTTGTCGATAAGTTTTGATTCTGCTTCGTTTTGTTCTTGTTTTGTTTTTCTGTCAAGAAGTTTTTTCTTTATGTCGTCTTTAAGTTCTTTAAGTGTTGAAAATTCGCTAACTTCGTCTGCAAATTTGTCGTCAAGTTCTGGATATTGTTTTTCTTTAACATCTTTAACAGTCACTTCAAAAACTGCTGGTTTGTTCTTAAGTTCTTCCACATGATAGTTTGCTGGGAAAGTAACTTTGACATCTTTTTTGTCGCCTTTTTTAAGCCCTACAAGTTGGTCTTCAAAGTTGTCGATAAAACTCTTTGAGCCAATTTCAAGGTCGAAATCTTCTGCAGAGCCGCCTTCAAATTTTTTGCCGTCAATCACGCCAACAAAGTCAATAGTTGCAGTATCTCCGTTTTTAATTTCCCTTTCCACTGGAACAAATTTTACACGGGACTCTTTGATGTGTTCAAGTTCGTGATTGACTTCTGCTGCTGTAACTTTAATCTCCTTCTTTTCGACAGTCAAGCCCTTGTAATCGCCAAGAGTAACTTCTGGCTCTGGTGTAATTCTAAGCACAAGTTCAAGCCCGTTTTCGTCAATTTTGCTGATATTGACTTCTGGAGCGGAAACTGGTTTGATATCCTTTTCTTTTGAAAGCATTTCAAAATAATATCTGTAGAAGCAATCGTCAATAGCGTCATCATAAAAAACAGTATCGCCGTAAGTTTTTTCAATAACTTTTCTTGGAGTGTGACCTTTTCTGAACCCTTGAACAGCATATTTCCCTTTGCCGTTTTCATAAGCACGTTCAAGTGCTTCGTCCCATTCTTCCTTTGACACGTTTAGTTTAACTTCAATTCTCTTGTCGTCCAAAATTTTCTTTTCGTATTTCATTTTCTTCTCCTATTTATTCCCCAAAGGGATATGTGTTTTGTGCTTTTCAAAACATTTCGGGTGATATTATATCAAACATTTTGCAAAAACACAATAATAAATTGCCCAAATTGTTGCAAATATTCAAATTGTTTCAAATTAGTTACACAAAGGACAAAATAATCTCATAAACGGCAATTATGCAAAGCCCAATTCCAACAAGCAAAAACAAGATTGCTGGAAGATAAAGTCCAAGTGATTTTGCGGAATTTTTCGCTTCAATCTTGCTTGCTGGTTCTTTGCCCACATAATAAACATCTTCGTCATAGTCGGTGTCCGTCACGTCAATATATAAGTCTTTTGTTGTGACATTTGTTGACTTTTTATATTTTTTCCAAAATCTCACCCCAAGGTCTGTTGCCATTGCACCCAAAACTAAAAGCCCAATGTATGCAACAACTGGTGACACAACCCCCACAACAAGCAGCAGCACTGCCGCCACTAAAAGCAAAATTTCTAACCAATAAGTCTTAAATATCGACCCTATTTTATCTTTAATGTTCATCACTTTACCTCAATTTGCTAAATGCCTTGCCCTCTACAAAATTGCAAAGATTATAATAACCAAAACTGCAATAACAAATGCTAGCATATATCCGCCGTTTCTTTTTGACGAAGCATAAACTGCCCCGCATGAACATGTGACAATAAGCCCTGTCCAAAAAGCGATTTGATTGCAAATATTTGCAAGTTTGCCACCCCAGTTAAAAACTCTTAGGTCAAAAAATCTTAAAAGCATTGCAATGGCAACAAGCATCACCGAGCAGTATGCCAAAACGTTTATAACTTTCTTTGAATTCATCGTTTACTCCTTTTTGCACAAAATTACATTATAATTTTATCATTGCAATTTTACTATGTCAAACAACAGTGTCATTTATTGCAAAAAAAAATTATTTTTAGTCAAAAATTCGCTAATTTTTCTCATTTTTCAAGCCTTTTTCGACAAGAAACTTCTTAAAGCAGTTTGGAAGTGGTGCATGAAATTCCATTCTCTCACCTGTTTTTGGGTGGGTCAAAATAAGTCTTTCTGCGTGCAGCAGTTGTCCCGCAAGCCCAAATTTTTCGTCTTTTCTTCCATAAAGTTTGTCGCCAACAACGGGGTGTCCAATGTGTTTTGCGTGGACTCTAATTTGGTGTGTTCGTCCCGTTTTAAGTTCAAATTTTACAAGCGAAAAACCTCTGTTTTCGTCAATAACTGTGTAATGCGTTTCTGCAAATCGCCCTTGCCCACGTGGCACAACATAAATCATTTCGTGATGTTCCTTCCCACGTGCCAAATCGGTTGTTATGACGCCATTCTTGTTTTGGAAAATTCCATAGCACACAGCCTTATAAATTCTGTGGCAAGTTTTGTCTTGAATTTGCTTTTGGAGATTGCTGTGGCAAAAATCATTTTTCGCAACGACCAAAAGTCCCGAAGTGTCCTTGTCTATCCTATGCACAATTCCTGGGCGAATTTTGCCGTTTATGCCGCTTAAATTCTTTGTGTGAAACATAAGAGCATTGACGAGTGTTCCCGTTTTTAATTTTCCCGCTGGGTGAACGACCATTCCTTGTGGCTTGTTGACAACCACAATGTCGTCATCTTCATACACAATGTCAAGCGGAATGTCCTCGGGCAAAATGTCCGCCACCTCTGGCTCAGGGAGTTCAATTTCTATCTTGTCGCCAGTGTTTAATTTATATCCCGCTTTCACTTTTTTGCCATTGACAAGCACTTTCCCCTCGTCAATCAAATTTTTGATAAGACTTCTTGAAATGTCCGCAAGTTGCTCTGTCAAAAACACGTCAAGTCTTTTGCCGCTGTCATTTGTCACATCAAAGTGTTGAATGTTTGAGTTTTCTTCGCAGTCGTCAATCATCCCGTCAGTAAAAAGTATTAAATTGCCTTCTTTTTGTGGCAAGTTTATGTTGTTATAGTCTTTATCTTTCATATTCGCCTCAATCTTTTCCCTCTTCTTCGTCTTTATGAACAAAGAAAATATAAATTACAAGCAGTGCCATGCCTATGCACAAAAAACTATCTGCCACATTGAATGTTGGGAAACTTGGTGCAAAATCAAAATACAAAAAGTCCCTAACTCCGCCTAAGAAAATTCGGTCAATAAAGTTGCCACACGCGCCGCCAACAACAAATGACATGGCTATTGTATATAGTGGGTGGGTTATGCGAAGTTTGCTTCCAACAACAGCGACAATAATGAAAAACACAACAGTCACCGCTATAAGAAGCCATAAGTGTTCCCCCAAAAAACCCCATGCACCGCCAGTGTTCAGTCCTTGTGCTTTCCTTATGCCAATAAGCCCTGGGATAAGTTCCAAATCTTTGCCATAAAACACAACTTTGCAAACAATATCCGCCACCACGACACCCACTATTATGCAAAGTTTTATAAAAAAATTTTTCCATTCGGAATTTGTAAGTTTGCTCATAGGGACATTATACAACAATTCTCATTTTTTTCAAAATAAAAAAAGCACCTCGCATTGCAAAGCACTTTTTGTTAATATACAAATGTTATTTTGCTTGGGTCATAATGTTTATTCCCTCTGGAGCAAGCAAGAAAAGGTCGCCTTGAAGTCGTTTTATGCTGCCTTTTAGGGCATAGACTGCACCGCTTAAAAACTGTAAGATTTTCTCTGAGTCTTGAGGTTTAAGTTGCCCAAGATTGACAATACATGCTTCCTTTCGTCTTAAACATTCGACAAGAATTCTTATGTCGTTGTTGTCTTTTGGGGTGTAGATAATGAGATTTTTGCCACCAACTCCACTTAGGTCTGGAATTTGCGAAGAAACATTTGTGCTTTTGCTATCAAATTCGCCAACAACAAAAGAATTGGCAAGTCCGTTGTCAAAATTGCTATATTTTTCAGTTGGTGTTTGTTCTTTTGATTGCTTTTTGTTTTCTGGCACTTCTTCTTTGCCCGAAAAGCCCATTCCCTTAAAAATCGAATTAAAAAGTCCCATTTTTTCTCCTTTGGATATTATATTTTACAAATATTTCCCGCATATTGTCAAATATTTTAACGTCCCAAAATTTATTATTTAGTCAAGTTTCAGTCCACCAACAAACTCTCTTATAAGACTGTTTGGTGGCAAGATATTTGGGTCGATTGTTGAGCAATATTTAAATTTTTCAAGAAAAACTGCAATTTGCCCAATGTGTCCTAAGTTTTGAAATTTGTCTAGCAGAATTTGCTTATACAAAAGTGGCTCGTAAGCGTGAATTGTGTTTAGAACATAATCAGCAGTTTTCTTAAATGGTGTTATGTTTTTGTCTTCGCCACGACAAACTTCTTCCCACATTTCAATCGTGTCTTCAATAGGACAATGTCTTTCCCTTTCGTCACGGGAAATTCGTCTTAGAAGCCTTAGTTGTCTTGGATACAAAATTGTTTTTCGTCCGCAGACAAAATTCTCGTCACAGCATAGATAAATTCTAAAAATTTTATCCACTTCAAGCCCTTCAACAATTTTTGGATTTAAGGCGTGAATTCCCTCCATAATTATTATTTCATGTTCTTTCAAACTGCACTCCACCCACTCTTTTTTTCTCTTGTGAGTGGCAAAGTCAAACTGTGGAGTTTTTGTTTTGCCCGTTTGCAAAATTTCCTTAAAGCATCTTCTAACAGTATCCACGTCCAAAGCACAAATGCCCTCAATGTCGGGTTTGCCGTCATCTCTTAATGGCAATGTGTCCATATCTAAGAAAAATTGGTCCATGTTAAGCGTATGTGAGCCGATGCCAAGTTTTTTAAGTTCTTCTCTAAGACGGAAACTTGATGTTGTTTTGCCCGAAGACGAGGGCCCCGAAATCAAAACAATTCGTTGCCCACGCACGGAAATTTCATTTGCAATTTCTCTTAGTTGGCTGGTGTATTTTTTTTCTGCTGCCTCCACCAATTTGTATGGGTTTTCGTCTGCTAGTTCATTTATTTTTTCAATGTCAATTTTCGTTTCGTTCAAGATATTTTCCTCCAATATGTTTTATGACAAAGACCCAACAAATAGTTATAAAACATATCTCTTAAGTTTCAAAATATAATTTGTGAGCAATGGCTCGAAGCCCGTCACAATCTTGCGCTTTGGCACAGGTCAAAAGTTCTTTTGTTCGTCCGTCTGGAATGTCGTCAAGGTCAATTTTTATTTTCTTTATAAGTGAACAGAATTCACCCAAAGCCCTGTCGACAATTAACAATGTTGACAAAACAAAGTCGTCTTTTTCAAAGAAGTTTTTGAAATAATAAGTCCATTTCTCGCTTGTCAAGTTGTCAAAAATTGTTTGAGCGTAGGCACGAGAAGAAGCATTTACTCCATCAAGACTGCCAAGGTAGCCCACAAGACTTGGCGTCACCACGCTTCGCAAGAAGAAATTTGGGAAGAATGTAATGTTGCTCAGTTCCCCCAGTGGAGCGGACTCATTTTTACAATTATAGTCATAGTGAAGTGATAAGAATAGTTGGCAATCTTTCAAAATGGAAGTTACAACAGAAATATCCGTTGAAAAGTCTTGCAACTTTATTCTCCCTTGCAAATTGTTAAATGTTTTTACAACGAGTGAACCCTCTGGCAAAGTTTTAAGATAATAAGCGTAGAATTTTTTGTCATTTAATGTTGCGCTGTCCCAAATAAAAGGAAGCAAATTTTCTGCATTTTTGCAAAGAATTTTGCATGATTTTGCTTCTTGTGGGTCGGCCGTTTTCAAAAGATAGAACAATATTTTTATAATAAGTTTTTTCTTTCTAGTGCTTGCTTCAACAATATCTGCATAGGTTTCAGAATATGGCTCAATTTCCACTTCTTTAAGGGTGTTAAGAAGATTTACAATGCTTTCTGTAAATGACGAAAAGTCTTTAAGCAAAATGGCGTCAAAAAGTGATACAATTATGTATTTTGCTTTTTCTTTTTCAAGTTCGTCAATGGTTTTGTTTTCAGATTTTAGGCATTGGATAGTTTCCATAATTTCAATAATCTTCAACTTTTCTTCCCTTGTAATAAGCCCAAAATCGCATGCAAGTCTTAAGATATAAATGTCAAAAAAGTTTGAAATATAAATTTTATCAATCCAATGGGTTATCCCAACAACAAGTTCTTCTCCGCATGAAAACACGGCATCTCTTAGATATTTTATTGCCTTGTCAAAGACATATTCCACGACATAATTATTCATGCCAGACGCAAAAGACGTTGTAACAAACTCCTTGTCCTCGGCGGACAATGCACTGGGCGAATTTGCCACAATTTCTTCAAAAGACTTGTCGGAAATGTTGCACTTTTTCTTGGCATCATTCCACATAATTTTCATTTCTTAACCTCCTCGTAGAAGATTTCCCCCTCTTGAGAATGGAAATATACTCCCACGATTTTTCTCGTTCCAGAATTTATAATTGCGTATGCAGCCCTCTTTCTCGCCCCGCCTGTTATGGCTTTTTTTGAAAATTTGTCGGGTTTTATGAACACGTTATAAGCCCTAATTCTGCCCATATTATCCACGATTGTTATGCCATCATAGTTTAGCATGGAAATAAATAATTCCGCTATGTTTGTAAGTTTTGCCTCAGAGTAACTCTTGCTCATAAGGAAACTTTTTGAAAATTCAATGGGTTCTTCAAGCCAAATTCCGTCTGCGAAGAACCCCTTGTCCTTGTAATCCTTATCAACAACAACACATATTGCCCCATGAATGTCGTTTATTGCCCTGCGAAGGATATTTTCAAACATAATTTTTATTTCATTGAGTTTTGTTTTGGTGGTTTTTAGTTTTGAAAAACTTGAATTGACAAAGCATTTTATAACACTTTCACGATTGAGGAAATTGCTGTCGTTTATGGAGAAATTGACGATAATATCCCCACCCTTTGCCCCACGAAGTGAAATTGCATAAGAACTTAATGTGTCAAGATAGATTAAGTTGAGTTTTTCGTTTGTGGTGATTGCTGGCGTTTCAAACAAAAGTTGTGAAAGTGATTTTTCCTTTATGCTGCTCATAACTTTGCAAATGCCATAGATATATTTGTTATCTTTTATTTCCACATAGGCACACCAGTCGTTTTGGCAGAAAACTATTGACGCTTTAAGCCTAGAATTAAACATAGATTCATCTTCGTCACAAAAAAGTTGAACTTTGTAGAAGTTTGGAATGTTTTTGCTGACGATGTCAATGTTATTTAGAAACAACATTCTTGGCTTGATTTTTTGCCCTTCTTCCTCATAACTGCAGAACTTGTAAAAATTTGAAATTATGTTTGTGATAAGTTTTTCGGGCATGGAAGGATATTCCTTTGCGATAAACCTTAAAACTGTATCTTTTGCTTCGGTGAAATATAGATTGTCTGCCATTATTCTGCTCCTTTCTGTGGATTGGTGGTTTTAGGTTTTTTGTGTCCTCCGAAGAACTTTTCGGTGAAATGAAGTAGTGCAGACACTGGGGAAAACCTCATCATAAAGTTAAGGAATTTGTATTTCGCACCTACGATGTAATATGGCTTTGTTTTCTTCTTTTTGCAAATTTTGACTATTGCTTTTGCCACACATTCGGGTTTCATTCGCTTATCTTCTCTGCCGTCTATTCCCTCGGTGGCATTTTTTATTCTGTCCCCATAACGTTCATTTGTTTCAAAGTTTTTCACCCTATTTTTGGTGAAATTTGTTTTCACGTCCCCTGGGCAAACTGCAACAACGTCAATATCTAGTGGCTTGCACTCCATTCTCATACAATTTGAAAGCATGGAAACAGCTGCTTTGCTTGAACAATAATATCCCCTATATGGAAGTGGAAACAAGGCGCATGCACTACTTATATTTATAACTTTGCTGCCCTTTGGCATATATTTTAGCGCATATTTGTAGCAATAAATTGTGCCGAACAGATTTACATCATACATATTCTTTATTTGGTCGCTGTTTATAAGTTCGAGTGCCCCCGAAATTCCAAAACCAGCATTATTTATCAAAATATCTATTCTTCCAAACTGCTGACCGATTTTATCAAACACTTCTTTTACATTTTGCTCATTTGAAACGTCACAATAATAAAAATTTTTACTTTCCCCGTCATCATGTCTTGCAAGCGAACAAACTATGTCGCCGTTACGCTCAAACATTTCCCTTGTCACCTTGCCGATGCCGCTTGTTGCACCTGTGATAACAACTATTTTTCCCATTTTGCACTCCAAGTCAAAATTATATATATAATGATATCAAAAAATGGCACAAATAACAAATGTTTGTACCATTTTTTCGTTATTTTTCATTTAAAGTTGTAAAAAGTGCTGCATTTTGCTCAGAAATATTGAACATTGCCTTTTTTAGAGTTGAAGTTTTGATGTTTGAGTCGCCTTTTGTCATAATTGTGTCATTTATTGTATTTGTGATGAAGTTCAGTGTGTCAAGAATTGCGGTTTTGTCAGATAATGATAATTTTGTCTTCATCTTTGCAAAGTTTTCTTCAATATTTCGTGATTTTTGATACAAAGTGGCAAGATTTGCATTAAGCGTGCCAAGTGGCGTTGCTCCGTCATCATATTGCAAGATTAAGTCATAAAGAGATAGCACAATTTCTCGTGGAAAGTGCAAAATCTGCTCAATTTCCTTCCTATTTTTGCCTTGGTAAGCAAAATTAAGTTCGGGAATTTTAAAATTTACAATTCTTGCGTTGTTTCCCGCTGCACATAAATTATCTCTTATTTCCTGAGCCTCAATCAGTGTGGGATAACTAGCACAAATGACAAAGAATTCGCCACTTTGATACACTTTTCCCATCCCGCCTTGTTTTTCTACACTTTTTGCAGCCTCCAAGGCGTCTAGTTCTGTTTCATAGTCACAAATTGATACACAATAGAGTGTGTTTGCTGGAATTTCTATTCTGGAACGATTAAATATACTGCCCTCATGAGTTATTACACTGGACACAAAGTCTGAGGCGACAAAACATACAAGGCAAAATAAAATTGTGCCAAAAATTGCGACAAATATGCCAATTTTTGACCTATTTTGCGAAGAAATATATGATTTTGATAAATTTTTTCGTTTTTTTAAAAATTTTTTTGAAAAATATGTCACCAAAACTTGAAACCGCCTTTTTTGGGTTGTAAAATATAATTGTAATGCTTAAATTTTTGCAAACGAACGACCACAAGACATGTATTTGTTTTGTGGTTTTTGGCATGTTTATTTGTATGATTTTGGGCATATTTATATGAAAAAAGGAGATAAAAATATGATTTATGAACCACTATTTGACAGGGTCCTTGCAAGAAGTCTTGACATGGAAGAAAAGACTTCGAGTGGCATTGTCCTTGGGAAAACAAGCGAACAAGGAGCCGTGAAAGCGTGTGTTGTGTCAACAGGACATGGCACTTTTGAAAATGGAGTTTTTGTGCCGATGTGCGTGCAAAAAGGAGATGTTGTGTTGTTTGAAGAACAATATGCAGTTGAAATTTACATAAAAGGTCAAAAATATTATCTTGTAAAACAAACAGATATATTGGCAAAAGAAAAAGGAGAAAATGAAGATGAAAAAGTGTATTGAGGGTGAAATGGCAAGAGAAAAACTGCTTGCTGGGGTTAATAAAATTGCAGATGTAGTTAAATCTACATTGGGTCCAAAAGGAAGAAATGTTGTACTCGATAGAAAGTTTGCAACGCCGCTTATCACAAATGACGGAGTGAGCATTGCAAAGGAATTTGAAGTGGAAGACGCATATGAAAACATGGGGGTGAAACTGGTGAAAGAAGTGTGCCAAAAAACAAATGATGTTGCGGGTGACGGCACAACAACTGCCATAGTACTGGCACAAAAAATGTTTGCTGAAGGACTAAAATGTGCCAAAGAGATAAGTCCTGTGGCGATAAATAGATATTTTTCTTCGGCGTGTGAAACTGCTACAAAATACATAAAATCTGTGGCAAAAGACATTTCAAATAGTCACGATATTGAAAATATTGCAACAGTTTCTTCCCAAAGTGAATATATTGGGAAACTTATATCTGAGGCTCATAAGGTTATTGGAAAGAACGGAAGGATATCTTTGCAAGATTCCAAAACTGACAAGACCGAACTTAAAATTCAAGACGGGTTTGTTTTGAAAAGTGGATACATTTCCCCATATTTTTGCACAAATATGGCAAAAGGCTTTGCGGAGTTTGACGACTGCCTTCTGCTTATTACAAGCAAAAAAATAAATACTTTTCAAGAAATTTTGCCCGTTTTTGAGCAACTGGTTAAAATTGCAAAACCACTTATCATTATTTGTGACGACATAGAGCCAGAGGCGCTATCGCCTATTGTTGTGAATAAAATGCGGGGAGCATTTTCATGTGTAGTTGTGAAAGCACCTTTTTATGGAGATAGAAAAACTGCGATACTTCAAGATTTGGCATGTGCCGTTGGCGGTGAAGTTTTAAGTGAAACAAGTGGCAAAAGTTTTGCCGATATTGACGTAAATTCTCTTTGCGAACTAAAACATGTGAACATCACCAAAGACTCGTCAATTTTTATTGCAAACGACATTGACAATGCAAAACTTAAGGACAGAATTTTTAGTATTCAAAGCCAGATTGAAATGTGTAACAATGATTTCGACAAAGACCTTTTGCAAGAACGTCTTTGCAATCTTACTGGCGGGGTTGCAACCATATTTGTTGGAGCGAACACGGAAATTGAACAAAAGGAACTAAAACTGCGAATTGAAGATGCGATAAATGCCACTGCGGCGGGGCTAGCAGAAGGAATTGTTGCGGGCGGTGGAGTTACCTTGCTTAAAATTTCTGAAAAATTGTTAACTCTTACAAAAAACCTGAAGCCAGATGAAAAAGTTTGTTATGAAGCGTTTTGTGAAGCACTTAAAGAACCTTTTAGACAAATTGTAGAAAACTCTGGCAAAAATGCTGATGAAATTGAGAAAAGTGTGTTGAAAAACACAAATGCAAGTTATGGATATGATGCAATGCAAGACAAATTTTGCGATATGCTCTCTTGCGGAATTGTTGACCCAGCAAAAGTTACAATTCAAGCTCTATGCAATGCAACAAGTGTTGTTAAAACTATGCTCACAACTCAAGCACTCTTGTGCGAGGAGGAATAAATTAAAAAGGATATTACCCGTTGTGATAATATCCTTTTTGGTTTTTATATTGCTCTCTTTGGATAGATTATTTTATCTTTTGATTGTTTACTTTCTAAAACGGCAAATTGTTGCTAGTTTTATCTTGCCAGTTCTTCTGGGTAGCCGTCTGAGTAGTATGAAAATTGGGCTTTTGGAATGACGCAAAGGTCAATGAGGCGTGAACCATAATGCTCCACTGCCAGAACTCGGAGCGGCTTTTCGTCTGTTTTCTTTTCAAAATCTACAAGAGTATTCCTCACTTCTTGAAAAGACACAAGCGAATTTGGCTTTAATGTTTGGGCGTTGGCAATTTTGTAAAAGTTATATTCGCCTTGTTCCTTTTTCATTTTCTTATTAAAATATCTTTGTGGCAAAAGGATTGATTTAAGTCTTTCCTTTTCAAGTTTCATCACAAGTATTTCCCTTTCGGCTTCGTCTTCTTCTTGTAAAAGTTCAAGTGGAGCAAAGGCAATGGTTTTTCCGCTTGTAATGTGTCGAGCAAAATACAAGTCTTCAAAGCTAACGCAAGTATGCCCTTCTTCTCTAATACAAATTCCCATAATTTCCTCCAATGATACATTATACAAATTTTTTTGAAAATGTGTTAGTGGGAATTATGGGAACTTATTTTATAGATATTTGTTAAGGTCAAAATCGCTCCATGGCTTTTGGTCCGCTGGTGGAATGACTTTGAAAGTAAGTCTATTTTTGCTTACTGGGTGGTCAAATTTTAAGATTGTTGACCATAGTGCAAGATTTCCTTTTGGTGCGTTTTTGCCATATTTTTGGTCATTGCAAACTGGACAGCCAATTGTTGCAAATTGAACTCTTATTTGGTGACTTCTGCCAGTGAGAAGGTGGACTTTTACAAGCGAGTGTCCGTTTTTTGTTTCCAAAACTTGATAGTCAAGCACTGCTTCTTTTGCACCTTCTTCATATTTTGTGCAAACTTTGACAATGTTGTTTTTCTCGTCCTTTTTAAGATAGTTTATAAGCCTTGTTTGCTTAAGTCTTGGCTCACCTTCCACCACTGCAAAATAAGTTTTTTCGGTGGAATGAAGTTTGAACTGCTCGCAAAGACGTTCGGCACTTTTTGATGTTTTGGCAAATACCATAACTCCGCCAGTGGGTCTGTCAAGTCTGTGGACAAGCCCAAGATAGGCTTTGCCCGGCTTGTTGTGTTCTTCTATCAAAAAGTCTTTTAGCATGGTCAAAAAGTCTTTGTCTTCGCTGCTATCTTGTTGGACGGGCAAGTTTTGTGGCTTGACTGCGACCAATATTTGATTGTCTTCAAAAATTACATCACACATAATGTTTTCCTTTTTTCACCGAGATGGAGTTAGATTTTATATTATTTAAATTACTTTGCAACTTTAAGTTTGATGATTACTTTTTCGTCTGCGACATCAACTTCTTTTTCGATATCTGCCACGGCAATGCCCTTGTTGAATGATGTTGCAAGCACTTCTTGAGCGATTTTGTCGCCATAAGTTTTGATAACAAGATTTATGAATGGTGAAGTTGAAACAACGTCCATTTCAATTCTGTCGGAGATGTTAAACTCAGCTTCTTTTCTTAAAACTTGAGCGCTGCGGACAAGTTCTCTGTATGCACCCTCAAGCATAAGTGAATTGTCAAGAGTTGTGTCAAGGACAATAGTCACGCCATTTTCTGTTGAAATGACAAATTCTTCCTTCGCTTTGAAGTTGAGCATAAACAAACTTGCGTCAAGTTCGCCATATGGTTCAAGAGGCACTTTGCCTATCTTATAACCTTCCACAAACACAGTCATTTGCTCATCACTTGCGTTTTGAAGGACGGACTTCACTGCTTGGACACCATTTTTAAGCACAGCACCTGCGGTTTTGAAGTTGACAGTTAGATATGGAATATTAAACTTATCTGTATTCTTTTCAAATTCGATATTTTTGACATTTATTTCGTCTTTTATGACGTTTTCAAAGGTTTTAACTGCAAGTTCAATTTTGTCATCTGCAAGGACAAAAAGAGTTCTTAGAGGTTGTTTGATTTTGAGTGCTTTTTCGTTCCTAAGTCTTAGTGCGTTTGCGATAACTGTTCTTGCAATTTCTGCACTGTCCAAAATTTCCTCGTTTTCAAGCCCTGCAATTTCTTGTGGGAAGCCACCAAGCATAATGCTCTCAGCGGCGCCAGTTTCTGTCGCACGAACCATTTTTTGCCAGATATGTTCTGTCATGAATGGGATAACTGGAGCCATAACTTGTGTCATTGTTTTTATTGCATAATACAAGCAATAATATGCTGTGAGTTGGTCTTCCTTGTCGTCACTTTTCCAGAATCTGCGTCTGTTTACACGGATGTAGAAATTCGTAAGTTCGTCAACAAGTTCTTCAAAATCTTTCACAACAAGATAACTTTTGTCGTCTGCATAGTTTTTCTTGCTAGTTGCCACAAAATTGTTTATTTTTGTGAGAAGCCATTTGTCTGTTGGGCAAAGGGTTGCGACATTGAGTTTGAAGCCCTTAAAGTCTGGTTTGTCGATGGTTGCATAGGTGTTGTAGAACACATAGGCATTCCAGAAGTTCATAAGTTTTCGTCTTGCTTCGTCTGTGAGTGAGTAGCCAAAACGCATATCGTTTGTTGGGTTTGCTCCGCCATACAGATAACGAATTGTATCTGCCCCAACCTTGTCTGCCACTTTGTCACATTCCAGCGAATTACCCCCACTTTTGTGGAATTCGTTGCCATTTTCGTCTTTTACATATTGATAGGTGACAATTTTTTCATAAGGCGCACGACCAGTGAGGACAACACTCATGACGAGCATGGAATAGAACCAAAGTTTAAGTTGTTCGACCATTTCACAAACATATTCACTTGGGAAATTATTTTTGAAAAATTCTGGGTCTTTGAGATATTTTTTGGTGCTGAATGGAGTTATGCCCGCATCTAGCCAGCAATCGCCAACTTCTGTGGTTCTGGACACTGTTTCACCGCAAGCGGTGCATTTGATTTTTATATTGTCAATCCAAGGACGGTGCAAGTTCGGAATTGTTGCAATGTCTTCTGGGTTGACTGCCAAGTCTTTAAGTTCCTCAAGGCTGCCTACAACATGGACTTTGCCACATTTTGGACAGACATAGAATGGAAGTGGAAGTCCATAAAATCTGCTTCGAGAAATGTTCCAGTCGCCCATATTTCTAAGCCAATCTGCCATACGTTTTTTGCCGTATTCTGGTTGAAATTTTACATTGTCAATTGCAGACAAAAGTTGTGGGCGAAGTTCGTCCATTGAAATATACCAAGTGGAGATAAGTTTGTAAACGAGGTCTGTTTTGCATCTCCAGCAATATGGATAACTATGTGTATATTTGTGGGCATAAAAGAGCTTGCCGTCTTTTTGAAGTCTATCAATTACAAGGTCAACGACATCTGTTGTTTTCTTGCCTTTTAGAAAGCCAGTGTTTTCAAGCATAACACCTTGGTCGTCTATTGGACAGAGTTCTGGAAGCCCGAGTTTTTGCCCCAATTCAAAGTCTTCTGAGCCGCAGCCCGGTGCGATATGAACGACACAACTTCCCTCCACTGCGTCAACTTCATCCCATGCAACAACACTATGCATAAAATTCTGTTCTGGGAGTTCTGGGAAGCAAGTTTCATAATGCAGCCCAACAAGTTTTTCACCTTTGAAAGTGTCCAAAATTTTGTAGTCTTCTTTGACAACTTTCAAGGCGTCCTTGCCAAGCACAAGTCGTTCGCCAGAGTTTGTTAGGACAATTTTGACATAGTCTAAATTTGGGTTGACAGCAAGAGCGACATTAGCACTGAGTGTCCAAGGTGTGGTTGTCCATGCCAAAATCTTGAAGTCTTCCATCATTACCGGGAATTTGGCAAAAATTGCGGTGTGTGTGACATCGTGATAACTGCCAGCCATTTCGTGTTCGGAAAGGCTTGTTCCGCAACGTGGACACCAAGCGATTGGTCTGTTTTTGCGGACGATATATCCTTTTTCTTGGCAGACTTTTAGGAAGTGCCAGATTGACAAAATATTCTCGTCAGAGTTGGTGAAATAACTGTTGTCCCAATCCATCCATTGCCCCATACGAATTGACTGATTTGTGATTTCATTGGCATAATATTTCACCCTATCCATACACTTGTTGGTGAAGTTGTCTATGCCATATTTAACGATTTCTGGCTTGCCAGAAAGCCCCAAATCTTTTTCTGCTTCCACTTCAACCCACATTCCTTGTGCGTCAAAGCCATTTTGATATTGACAATCTTCGCCCAAAAGTGCGTGATACTTTATTGTAATGTCTTTTAGTGTTCTGCCCCAAATGTGGTGAACGCCACATCTGTTGTTTGCTGTTATTGGGCCATCAAGAAATCTAAAACGTCTGCCGTTTTTGTTTTTTGCCACAAGTTTATGAAAGCAGTCGTTATCGTGCCAAAATTTTAGCACGTCCTTTTCCATTTGTATAAAATTTGGTTTTGAATCTTCTTTTTCCATTCTTCTTTCCTCTAAATCTAGTAAATTTATTCTTTATGCGTCTTTTTTAGCGACCCTTTTGGTTGTTTTTGAAGTCGTCTTTTTTGCAGATTTTTCAGTCTTTTTGGTCGCAGTTTTCTTGGCTGTTTGTTTCTTCGCAACTGTTTTAGTAGTCTTCTTTGCAGTTGTCTTTTTGTCTGCAGTTTTTGTAGATTTTGTTACTGGTTTCTTTGCCGCAGTTTTTCTTGTCTTTCCTTTGTTTTCTGCAGGTGTTTGTGCTTGAGGGGTTGCCTCATGATTTTCTTCTTCTGCAATTTTCACATTGCTTTCTGTTGCTAGTTTGTCTTTAGCAGAGTTTTCTAAATATTCCGACAATTTTGGCATGGTGTATGAAATGCCAAGTTTCTTTGCATTAGCTGTTGCCATTAGGTTTTGCATAAGCCAATCAAACTGCTCTGGATTTTTAAAGTTTTCACGCAAGAAAATATAAGTTTCACCTTTTGCAAGATAAATATACGCAAAAGTGGTGAAAAAGTCAATACTTGAAATTTCAGAATACAGGTGTTCATGCTCGGCGTATGGTGTGCCGCCAGCGAGAAAACTGTTGACTTTGAATTTGTCGTCATAGAACGTATATTTGTCATAGGTGTTCAGTTGTTTGGCATTTATTCTATTTATAAGTGCCATGGAAATGAGCCTGCTGCATGAAAATAATACGCTGAAAATGCCGAAGAACACGGTCATAATATATTTTCTTGTCATAAGACAATACACTGCCACAACAAACAAAATTACACCAACGGTGTAGTTTACCACAAGACGTCTTTTTTGTGAAGTGGTTACGCTGGCAAATTTGTTGAACAATTTTCGTGTGTAAACGGTGAATGAATTTATCATAATTTCCCCTTTAATAGTTTTCTAAAACTTCGTTCATGTCTAGAATGTCGGCAACTGTAACAACGCCAAGTGGTCGTTCATTTTTGGTGCCGTTTTCGGTGATGATAATAATTTGCAAGCGGCGGTTAAGATAAAAATAATTGAGTGCTTGTTCAATAGTCAAATTTCTGCTGGACACCCTAAAATCGCTTGTTTCATCAGTTTTGGAAACAATTTCAAGTGCATTTGTGTTTTTTATGAAGTCGAACAAGTTTTCGTTGTCAATTAGGCAATGTCCCAGTCTATCGAGAAGTTTTGAGCCGATGACAACACCTTGCAAGACGTTCCCTTCATAAACTGGAAGGTTTTTGTAGCCCGTTTGAGCCATGGTTTCAAGAACTTCCTTAACTGAAAGCGAGCCTTGAATTGTTAAGACTTCTTGTTTGCAGACCTTTGTGAGTGCAGTTGGAGGGGTTGCGATAAGTCGTGCGATTTTCTCAAATTCCTCAACCACTTCGTCATGAGGCTCGGCGATTACATAGTTTGGGTTTGTTTTGTGGACAATGGAATTTCTTAGTCTGCCGTAGTCGATGAGTTCGTCCTCATACTTTCTTACAACACTATTAAGTGGAACGGCTTTGCGAACTAGGTCTGCAAAAGTTATGCTACGCTTGAAGCCGTAAATTGTTCTTAAAGAATGGTCAATTTGATTGTAGGCAGAAATAAAACGTTCTGCGTTTGTTCTATCAACATGTTTTTTTGCCATATTTTCTCCAAAAAATGATTTTTGAGCGTATTGTTTTGTGCATAAACATAGGTTTCTACTCTATTTTGGGCACAATTCTAACAATATGTATTATATATAACACATTTCCGCAAATTTTCCAACTGTTTGACGAAAATTATTTGATTTCTCGCATATATTTGTGGCAAATTCCGTGAAAATTGTTGAAAGAAGAAAAAGTTGCAAATTATCTTTAAAAATGCCTTGATTTTTTGGGTGGAATGTGTATAATTATTTGTAGGAAGTGCTAGGCGGGGAGCTAGTGGTGCCCTGTATCTACAATCCACTACAGTAGAGTTGAATACTCATCTGCGGGGAGAACTTGTGCTTCAAGTGGGTTAGATTTTGGTGATGACGCCAAGGTCTTGTGCAATGGTTAATCATGAACCATGTCAGGGTCTGACGACAGCAGCATTAAGTGAATCTAACTGTGTGCCACAAGGAAACTTTGACCGAGCCATGTCCAATCAGGGCTAAAGTGCAATTCTCTTCAAACTGAGATGCACTTCCACCAGCAAAAAACGGATTTCATCAGAAACCCGTTTTTTTACTCTATATCCTCAATTTGCCAGTCGATTGGTTTTTGTCCTGACCCAAGTAAGAGTTCGTTACACTTTTTGAAATGTCCGCAGCCAAAGAAGCCGTTGTATGCAGAAAGTGGGCTTGGGTGTGCGCAAGTTAGGACATAATGGTGCGATAAGTCTATGTCTTTGACGATATTTCTTGCCCCCGCTCCCCAAAGCAAAAACACAACTGGGGTTTTCTTTTCTGCAATTTTCTTTACGATTTCGTGCGTAAAAATTTCCCAACCTTTGTCTTTGTGGCTAAAACTTTTACCCTTTTCAACTGTCAAAACACTGTTCAAAAGCAGAACACCTTGTTTTGCCCATTTAGTGAGGTTTCCACTTTTTGGGATGTAACACCCCAGTTCGTCATGCAGTTCTTTATAGATATTTTTTAGACTTGGAGGCAATGCCCCACTTTCCACTGAAAAACACATTCCATGCGCTTGCCCTTCGTTGATATATGGGTCTTGCCCTAAGATTACAACTCTAACATCTTCATATTTTGTTTGGTTTAAAGCGTTAAAAATTTTCTTATCTTCGGGATAAATTATCTTCGTTTTGTATTCCTCTGCTAAGAAATTTTGCAAGTTTTTAAAATACTCTTTTTCAAATTCCGCTCGCAAAAGGTCATACCAGTTTTTTGTTATATAAATCATAATTTTACCTTAAAAATTGTTTTTTCTTGTGCCAAATTACTTCTTTGACTTGATATATTCAAAGGCTTTTGTTGCGGCGATTGCTCCGTCTGAACAAGCGGTGATAACTTGCCTTAGAGGGGTGTTTCTTATGTCACCAATGGCAAAAACTCCGTCAATATTTGTTTTCATATTGCAATCTGTTTGGATATATCCACCCTCTGTAAGTTTAAGTTTATTTCCATAGATTTCTGTATCGGGTCCACGCCCAATGCAAACAAAAAGTCCGTCAATTTTAAGGCTTTCGTGAGTTTTTGTTTGAAGATTGTTCACCACAACACCCGTCAACTTTTCTTCCCCGTCAAGAGATGAAATGACACTATTTAAAACAAGGTGGACGTTTTTCTTTTCCATGAGTTTTTGTGCAAGATATTCTTGCCCTCTAAACTCGTCCCGTCTGTGTATAAGATACACATCGCTTGCCAAATTGCTAAGATACAATGCGTCTTCAAGGGCTGTGTTCCCACCGCCAACAACGGCGACTTTTAGACCCTTAAAGAAGTTCCCGTCACAAGTTGCACAATAACTTATGCCTTTGCCGAGGAATTTCTTTTCGCCTACGACATCAAGTTTTCTGACCGAAGCCCCGGTGCCAATTATAATTGTCTTAGCCAAAATCTCTTGCCCAAAGCAGACGACTTTTTTTGTTTCTCCCTCAAGTTCCACAGATTTTACTTCGTCAAATACAAAAGGAATATCGAATTGCCCTGCGTGTTCAAACATTTTTGTTGCAAGTTCCATGCCTGAAATTGACGAAAATCCTGTGTAATTTGAGATTTCTGGCGTTGTTGTTATTGCCCCGCCTGGCATGTTTTTTTCAATTATAACCACGTCAAGCCCTGCTCTTTTTGCATAAATTCCTGCTGTTATTCCGCCTGGGCCACCGCCTAAAATTGCTATATCATAAAGTTTTTCCATAATACTTCTCCAAAAATTCTGTCTATAACATTGTATTATCTTTTGTGCAAAATGACAAATAAATTTTTGGCATTTTAATAAAAAAATATTGGCAAATTTAGTTGACAATATTTTTAACACATTTTTGCAGTTTGAGGCAATGAGATTTTTACAATAATTCTATGTAGATAAAAATATTGCCCAAGGAATTTGTGGGCAATATTATATGATTATTCTCCAAAATAAATGTATCTTCTGCATTGTTCACATTCAAGATAGCCTTTATCTTTGAGTTTGCTT
This sequence comes from Christensenella sp. UBA7862, assembly GCA_002500135.1. Taxonomy (GTDB): domain Bacteria; phylum Bacillota; class Clostridia; order Christensenellales; family UBA1242; genus UBA7862. The sequence goes on from DLSM01000002.1 coordinate 26,413, forward strand.
GTTGATGCTGCTGCAAGTGACATGCTGCAGCCGCCACAAGAATTGTTGTTTAGTGGAACAAACACTGGGAAAATTTTGTCTTGTCTTAGACTTTTGTATTTTGCCAAAATTTTTGGGTCAATATCCTTTTCCATTTCCACCATTTGCTTTTTGATTGCGGTTACTTGTGGCATAGTCTTTTCTTCAAGTTGAGAAAGCTTTTGCTTGTTTTCCATGTATTTTTGCTTCGACAGAATGATGTTTTGCTTGTAGTAGTCAAAGTTTTTGAGAATATTTGACATGGAGTCTGCAAGAGATGAAATTGCTCTTTCAAGCGAGCCGAGTTCTGTTGAAAGAGAGTTTAGTTTGTCGATTTGGGCTGACAATTCTTCTGTCCCCAGTTTTGAGGCGTCTTGCTTTGTAAGTTTATCAAGCGTATCAATTATTTGGGCATAACGCTTTTTGTTCTTCTCATAATCGGCAAGAGTTTTGCTTGCAATAGAGTCTAGTTCTACAAGTTTATTTTGAAAATCTTTTGCAATAGCCATGGCGTTTGTTATGTTTTGTTTTGCTGGGTCTTTGTCATATTCCCTTTTAAGTTTCAAGACTTTTGCGTCAAGATTTTGATAGGCGAGTATTTGTTCAAACATTTTTTCTCCTTTTGCGGCAGAGCCACTTTTATATTGTTATATCATTATTTTGTGTTTTGGTCAACAGCCAAAATCTTCTTTTGACATTTTTCACGGCATGATAGGAATTTTTGCAGCGAAGATTGTATCTCACTATCCGTTGTGTTTTGTAAAATTGAAGAGAATTTGTCAATTTTGTAGTCAAGATAGTTCATAAAATCTGCACTTGGCGAAATGAGGTTGCTCTTTCCAAACAGAATTTGGTCATTTGTAAGTTTAATTAAAGTTTTTGAACGGCAAACTTGAAGAATATTGTAAAAAATCTTGCCGTCATGCACCATAAAATCTTTTTTTATGTCAAAAAAGTTGTTTTGAAGGAAAATTCGCAACTCCTCTGTATTCTTTTGAGGCTGTAAGATAAAATTGTCGAAAATTTTGTCTTTGTCTTGCAACAATATTTTAACAATTTCTCTGCCGCCCATGCCAGCAATTATAATTTGTTGTGGAAGCGGGGTGACGGATAGCAAATCTGTTATTCCGTCACAAACGACAAACTGAGTTTTGTCATAAAAGCCTTGCAAGTTGTCTTTTGCTTTATCTACGCATTTTTTGCTTATATCCGAAACATAGGCGAAGTCAATTTTGTCATTTTGCAAAAGAATTTTTGGCACAAAGCCATGATCGCTGCCGACATCTGCAATTATTTTTTTTGTGACCAAACTGCAAATTACATTTAGTCTTATGTTTTGCTTAGTCACAGAAACCTTCCAGTTTTTTACTTCTATTTGGGTGACGAAGTTTGCGAAGTGCTTTTGCTTCAATTTGACGGATACGTTCACGAGTGACATCAAACTCTTTGCCCACTTCTTCAAGAGTTCTGGAGTGGGAGTCGTCAAGCCCATATCTTAGGCGGATAACTTTTTGCTCACGAGGGGTCAAGGTGTCGATAGCTGCCATAAGTTGTTCTTTCAAGATAAGTTGAGAAGCGGTTTCAACTGGAGATTTTATGCTGTCATCTTCAACAAAGTCACCCATTTTGCTGTCCTCTTCCTCGCCAACTGGTGTTTCAAGAGAAAGTGGGTCTTGAGCTATTTTTTGAATTTCACAAACACGTTGTTCGGAAATTCCCATTTTTTCTGCAATTTCTTGTGCCGAAGGATCTCTGCCCAAAGTTTGAAGCAGTTGTCTTTGGACACGAAGCATTTTGTTGATTGTTTCCACCATGTGAACTGGGATACGGATTGTTCTTGCTTGGTCGGCAATGGCACGGGTGATAGATTGTCTTATCCACCAAGTTGCATAGGTTGAAAATCTGAACCCTTTTGTGTAGTCAAATTTTTCAACTGCACGCAAAAGTCCTAAGTTGCCTTCTTGGATAAGATCCAAAAATTGCATGCCCGTTCTGCCGACATACTTTTTGGCAATGCTGACAACAAGTCTTAAGTTGGCTTCGGAAAGTTTTTTTCTTGCAACTTCGTCACCGGCTGCCATTCTTTTGGCGTAGTCAAGTTCTTCCTCGCTTGAAAGAAGTGGCACACGTCCGATATCTTTAAGATACATTTTGACTGGGTCGTCAACTTGCACTTGACTTGCAATAACACTCAAGTCTTCCATTTCGTCCGCTTGAGAAACAATTTTTATGCCGTTTTCTGTAAGGAATTTTTTTACTTCCTCAATGTCGCTTGCTGAGGCATCAAGTTTTATAAGGCTCGAAAAAATGGCATCTTCATAAATGCTGCCCTTGCCTTTTGCTGCTTCCAAAAGTTTGGTTACTTCTGGTTGAAATCTTTGATCATACATTTTGTTTATCTCCATTGTTTTTAAGTTCTTTTGCAAGTTCACCAAGTTCCCCTGCTATTTGTCTTCTTCTTGTTGCATCTCTTTCTGTTTTAAATTGCTTCATAAGTTCGTCTTGCCTTTGTTTTAGGCTGACGGAATATAAATTTTCAAGGCACTCGTCAAAATATTTTTGCTTGTCGCCCGACACGTTGAAAAAATTGAAATTGATTATGTCCAATATGCCTTTGTCCTCGTCAACATCAAAAACATCATACAGCGAGCCAACTGTCCAAGATTTGTTTTGCTCGGAAAGTGACTTTAGATAGTCAAAGAGTTTTTGATAACTTGGGTTTTGAAATTTTATGTTATAACTGCATGCTTTCATGGCGTATGGCTCTTTGTGGACGATGCTTGAAAGCACAAACTGAATTGCCTTTGTGTGTCCCTCAATTCTCACTGGGGGTTCTTGTTCTTCCGTTTTAACTTTAACTTCGCCCGCTTCCGTTTCCCTAAGGTCACGCCTTAAGACGTCAACTGGCACATTTGCTTTAGCGGACACGAGTTTAAGATAAATATCCTTTTGGGTGTTGCTTTCTAGGGTGGAAAGCACTTCCATTGCTTCCGTCACAAACTTATTTCTCTCAAAATTATCTTTCAAATTATATTTTGTTGCCAAACTCTCGATTTTGTATTCAATGTGGTCGAGTAAGTTTTCAAGGCTTTTATCCAGTTCTTCCTTGCCATATTTTTTCAAAATTTCGTCTGGGTCAAGTCCGTCACGAAGTTTTGCAACTCTAACTTCAAGCCCAGCGTCTGCCAAAACTTGGGTTGCTTTGTAAGTCGCTTTTTGCCCCGCACCGTCACCGTCAAGACACAAAATAACTTTGTCGGCATAACGCTTGAGAAGTCGTGCGTGGAAAGGAGTTATTGCTGTCCCCATGCAAGCGCAGGCATTTCTGTGACCCGCTTTGAACATTGCGATAACGTCAATTTGCCCTTCGCAAATAATTATACTATCAATGGGTTGTTCCTTTCTCAGTTCCTTTATCATATTGATATTGTAAACTGTTTTACTCTTGTCAAAGACGATTGTTTGGGTGGAATTTCTATATTTTGCAAACTTGCTGCCCGCCTCCAAAACTCGAGCGGAAAACCCGATGCAATCGCCATAGATGTCTATAATTGGAAACATCAGTCTGTGGGCAAAGACGTCATATGGCTTGCCATTTTCGCCAACTTCCACAAGTCCAGCGTCACGCATAGTGGCTAAGTCAAAGCCTTTTGAAGTTAGATATGTAACAATGCTTGTCCAATCGGGACTATATCCTATGCCAAAATTTTTAAGCACACTTCCCGTAAATTGTCTGGAGATTACATAATTCTGTGCGACTTTGCTTGTTGGAAGTCTTAGGGTTTGAATGTAATAGTCTTTGGCACAGTTTAGGCACTCAAGCACTCGTTTTTTCTGTTTAAGTTTAAGTGCCATTTCGTCATTTTGTTCAACATTTGGAATTTGCATGCCAGCACTTTCGGCAAGTTTTTTGACTGCCTCATAAAATGGAATGTTGTCATATTTCATAACAAATCTTATGACATCGCCCCCTTCGCCGCAGCCATAGCAATGGAAATACTGCTCGTCCTCACTTACGGCAAACGAAGGAGTTTTTTCATAATGAAAAGGACAGCAAGCCCAAAAATAACGACCTTGCTTTTTCATGGTGAGTGACCGAGAAATCACTGATATTATGTCATTTCTTTGTTTTACTTCCTCGATAAATTCAAGAGGAAAACCATATTTTGTCAAAGACCAATCTCCTATATTTTTGCATTAAGTTTTTTTGTGCAAATTGCACAAACTCAACTATTATATATTATTTCACGCAAAATACAAATTTCCTCTTTATTTTTCAAAAAATTTAAGAAAATTTTTATTTTTTTTCATAAAGTTTGCATTTTGGGGCTGTTTTAGCGGTTTTTTAGGGCGAAACCCGCCAAATAACAAGCAAAAACCCCTCACTTTTGCAAGGGATTTTTGTATAGGTTAAAATAATAGATTATTCTACTGAAAGTATATAATAATATACTGGTTGTCCGCCCGAAACGGCGTTGAATTCGCATTGAGGATATGAAGTTTGAAGTTTCTCTTGAAGCTTAACTGCGTCTTCTTCTTTAACTTCTTGACCATAGAACAATGTGACATTGACTGTTGTGTCGTCCACAAGTTTTGAAAGAAGTCCCTCAACGGTTTCTGGAATTTCACTGCCTTTTGCCAAGATTGCACTGTTGTCAAGTCCGATAATTTCACCAACGCTTAGGTCAAAGCCGTCAACGTGGGTGTCCCTAACAGCATATGTTACACTGCCCGTTTTAACATTTTGCATGGACTCTTTCATTGCCTCGGTGTTTTCTTCAACAGATTCGTCTGGGTTGAAAGCAAGACAAGCGGATATTCCCTCTGGGACAGATTTGGTTGGGATAACTACAACATTTTTCTTAACAAGGTCTTTTGCTTGTTCAGCGGCAAGGACAATATTTTTATTGTTTGGAAGGACAAAGACTGTTTCTGCGTTTACATGGTCAATGGCTTCTGCAATGTCGCTTGCACTTGGGTTCATGGTTTGTCCACCTTTAATAACGTGGTCAACCATAAGGTCCTTAAACAACGCTTCAAAACCGTCACCAGCAGAAACAGACACAATGCCCATTTGCTTTGGAGGTTCTTTCTTTGATTGTTCTTCAAGCATTTTTCTGTGTTCTTCGAGCAAGTTTTCAATTTTGATATTTGAAATTTCACCAAGTTCCAAGCCAAAGCCAAGCGCTTTGTTTGGTTCATTTGTATGAACGTGAACTTTTACAAGTTTAAGGTCGCCAATGCAGATAACTGAGTCGCCAAGTTCCAAGAGTCGTTCTTTAAGTTTGTCAATATCGCTTTGAGTTGTCTTTTTGTGCATATTTATAATGTTATACTCAACGCAATAGCCAAATTGGATTTCTGCAAGGTCAACAAGTTTTTTGTGGAATTCTTCGTCTTTTTGATAGGCTGTTTGAGCGTCAACATAGTCTGCGGAGATTGCGGACTCGTCATTTGTGAGTGCTTTGTAGAAGCCTGTAAAGATAACGATAAGCCCTCTGCCGCCAGCGTCAACAACGCCTGCCTTTTTCAAAACTGGCAAAAGTTCTGGAGTTTGAAGCAGCACTTCTTCACCCTTGTCCAAAACGTCTTTCAAGAAAACTTCAAAGTCGCTGTTTTTCTTGCAAGACACAAGAGCATATTCTGCCATAACACGGATAACTGTTAAGATTGTGCCTTCCTTTGGCTTTGTAACTGCTTTGTAGGCGACATCAGCGCCTTCTTTCATTGCATGGGCAAAATCTTTTGTTTTGAGTTCTTGGCAAGTCCTCATAACTGTACTCATGCCCTTTAGAATTTGTGACAAGATAACGCCAGAGTTCCCCCTAGCACCACGCAATGCGCCCTTGGTCACAGCCTCTGCCAAAGAGTCAAAGTTGTTGTTTGGACATTCGTTTACTTCCTTAGTTGCAGATTTAAATGTCAAATTCATATTTGTTCCAGTGTCGCCATCTGGCACAGGAAAGACATTTAAAGAGTCAACATATTTTCTATTTTCATCAAGCAATGTAGAAGCCGATAGAATCATTTTTCTGAACATTGCACCATTCACGGTTTTCTGCACTTCTATCCTCCAAAGATAAAACCAAAAGACAGACAGTCTGCCTTTCTATATTATAAAAAGAAAATCAGACCCTAACCCCGATGACTTTGATGTTCACAGCGTCAACAATCATGCCCGTAAACTTTTCAACGCTGTATTTGACGGTGCTTTTTACGCTGTCGCAAACGGCAGTTATTGAAACACCATATTTCAATATAACGTTGAGGTCAACAGTTATGTGATTGTCAAGGCTTTGAATTTTTACGCCTCGAGAAAAAGATCTGGTCTTAAAAAGTTCGCCAAAACTTTCCTGTGTGCCTTTTGCAACAAGGTCCACCACGCCATAACATTCGAGTGCGTTGAAACCAGCGACAACTGCAATAGCGTTGTTGTCGATTGTTATGTCACCAAAAGCATTTGAAGTTTTAACAAACATAAATAACTATCCTTTTTTGCCTAAAATACACAATTATCCTAGGCTACAGGATATATAATACAACAAAATTTCATTTGTTGCAAGCAAAACTTACTACTTTTTTAAATTTTTATTCTTCAATTTTTATGTAGTGTTTTTTTAGAAGCAATTTTAAAAAGAGTTTTAGACCCTTTGGTGCTTTGATACAATATATTCTCATTATTCACCCCGCTTTGTATATTGTATGCCCTATTGGGGGTTTTTGCCACTGCTTTTCATTCAAGTTGGCAAAACAACAAAAAAAGAGTTTAAAACTAAACTCTCCTTTTTATAGAACTAGAAAAAACCTCTCTATACTTTATGCTTCGTGAATAGACTGGGCGGTCTTGGCTCTATCTGCACTTGAATAAAGGTGTGACCCCATAACAACTATGTTCGCCCCGTGGGTTTTGAGCATTGGTGCATTATCTATAGTTACTCCGCCGTCAACTTCGACCACAAGGTTCACTCCCTGCTTCTTGGTCGATAGGGATAATTCATCCAGTTTGTCATAGGTGCTTTCCATAAACTTTTGACCACTTTTCCCCGGCTCAACACTCATAACAAGCACCATATCGCAATATGGCAAAAAAGACTCAATTTCTGAGACTTCTGTGTTTGGGCTTATGGCAAGAGAAGCAAAAGCGCCTTTTTTTCTGATTTTCTCCAAGGTCTTTTTGAGAAGTTTTGAGTTGTCAAAGGCTTCATAATGCACTGACACAATATCTGCCCCATTTCTCAAATATTTTCCCACCACTTTCCATGGCTTTTGCACCATAAGATGCACATCAAGTGGCTTTGAGGTGATTTTATTTATCTTCCCGACCATTTTGTGATTTAAGGTTTTGTTTGCGACAAACTTGCCGTCCATAATATCACAATGGATATAATCAATGTCAATGTTAGATAGTTCTTTTATATATTGCAACAAATCTCGCTCATTTGGTGGATTTGTTGAGGCTGAAATGAGAAGTGACATTTTATTCTCCTTTATTATCTTTTATATAACTTCGTCTTAATTGCCCGCACGCCCCGTCAACGTCATTTCCAAGACTTCTTCTTGTTGTGACGTTCACATTGTAGGACTTCAAGATTTCTGCGAAGTGATTTATTGTTTCCTCGCTGCACCTTTTAAAGTTATTTTCTTTTACTTCGTTTAAGTTTATAAGGTTGACAATACAGTTCCTCTTTGAAAGCAATTTGGCAAGTCTTAAAGCGTGTTCTGTAGAGGAATTCACATCTTTTATCATAATGTATTCAAACAAAATTCGTCTGCCCGTTTTTTCAAAATAATAGTCGCACGCATCAAGAAGTTCCGCCACCGTGTAGCCCTTTGCCACAGGCATAATTTGTCGTCTTGTGTCATCATTTGAAGCGTGAAGTGATAGGCAGATGTTTATTTTAAAGCCCGAGTCTGCAAGTTTGTAAATTTTTGGAACAAGTCCGCAAGTGCTTATAGATATGCTTCTTTCACTGAAATTCAGTCCACGATTGCAAGTGACTATTTTTAGAAATTGAATGAGGTTGTCATAATTATCAAGAGGTTCGCCACTGCCCATTAGGACAATGTTAGATATTTTTCTTTCTTGCAACGAGCCGCCCAGAAGTTTGTTGACGGCAATAACTTGTGACACTATCTCTCCTGCGGTCAAATTTCTTATAAGTCCGTCAAGTCCCGAAGCACAAAACTTGCACCCCATGCGGCAGCCCACCTGGCTGGATACGCAAAGAGTATTGCCAAACTTGTAACACATCAAAACGCCTTCAACAATGTTGCCGTCAGACAGTTTATACAAAAACTTTGATGTGCCGTCATTAGATTTCTTTTGAGTTAATATGGTCAGTGGCTCGTCTGAAAATTGCTCTTTAAGTTTGCTTTTTAGTTCTTGAGAAATTGTCGAGATTTCGTCAATTTTCTTCCCCAGCATAATATCATGAAAGACTTGCTCTGCCCTAAACTTCTTTTCGCCCAAAGAAAGCATTGTGTTTGTTAGTTCTTCCAATGTTAAACTTTGAATATCAGTCATTATCCACTCTCCCGCAAAGCAATGTCCCTTCTGCTATTTTTTTGCCGTTTAAAAGGGCTTTTGAAGATAAAACTTTGCCGTTTGGTGCTTGCACCATATCAAGAAGCACAAGTCCGTCACCGCACTTTGCAACAAGTCCGCTTTTGCCGCTTGCCCTAACCACTTCGCCACATTTATAACTATCAAGGTCAATCCCCCAAATGTTGTTTTGTGGTGCCGCTTTATAGACCTTTATCACTTCACCATTTGCAACAGTCCATGCAACTGGCCATGGGTTAAGCCCCAAGCAGAAGTTTGCAATTTCTCTTGCAGATTTTGAAAAGTCAATTGCACTTGTTTCCCGCTTTAGCATTGGATAGTAACTGGACTTGCTTTCGTCTTGCTTTGTAAAAACCGCTTTCCCGCTTTCAATTAGGTCAAGTGCTTGTGGCAACATCTCTGCCCCTAAATTTGCAAGGCGACATAACAGTTCACCTGCTGTTTCATTTTCATTTATGTCAAAAGCTCTTTGCATAAGCATATCGCCTGTGTCAAGAGAAAGAGCTGTTTGCATAATAGTTACGCCCGTTTGCTTTTCACCGTTTATTATAACCCAATTTGCTGGGCAACTGCCACGATATTTTGGAAGCAGTGAGGCATGAACATTTATCACGCCATATGGAGCAAGGTCTAGGATATTTTGCCTTAAAATTTGCCCAAAAGAAGCCGTTACAAGCACGTCTGGATGAAGACTTGAAATATCATCAAAGCCTTGCTTACTTATTGATTTGTATTGAAAAAAAGGAATGTTTTGCGATAGACAAAACTTCTTTACTGGAGAATATTCAATTTTCCCGCCACGTCCAACTTTTTGGTCAAGCCCCATAACACAAGCAAGGACATTATGGTGGGAGTTCAAAAGGCTTTTTAAGACAGTGAGCGAAAACTCACTTGAGCCTAGGAATACAACGTTCATCTACTCCCCCCTTATTTTTTGATGTGGTCAATATACAATATGCCGTCTAGATGGTCATATTCATGGCAAAATGCACGAGCCATAAAGTCTGTTGTTGTTATTGACATTGGGAAGTTAAATCTATCGACAAACTCCACAGTCACCTTGTTTGGTCTTGTAACTTTAGCTTGCTTGCCTGGGATACTCAAACAGCCTTCAAGCCCTGTTTGGCTGCCAGACGACTTGACAATTCTTGGGTTTATCACTTCAAGATAGCAGTTGTTTACACTTATAACAAACGCTCTTTTCAAAACGCCGACTTGAACGCTGGCAAGACCCACGCCACCCGACTTTTCAAGCGTTTCTTTCATATCGTCCAAAAGTTCCCACAAACTTTCATCAAAGCGTGTGACTTCCTTTGATTTTTTTCTTAAAATTTCATTTTCTACTGTAACTATTTTTCTTGTTGCCACTTTGCAACCTCCATATGTATTTATTATATAACAACATTATCATTTGTCAAATCAAAAATCTTAACTTAAGTTTTGTGGGTCAAGTTCCACGAATATTGAAACGCCATTTTTCTTTACACTGTCGCAAGCGTCATAAATTTGAGGGATAATTGCGTCTTCGTTCTTTCTATAAATTCTTATCATAATTTGATAGCGGAAGTTCTTTTGAAGTCGCTTTTTTGGGCAACGCATGGCAGAAAGATAGACAAAATCGCTGGTGTATGTTTGCTCCTTAAGTGACTTTATTTGATTATATATTTGTTGCAGTGTATCTTGTGCTTTTGCCTCGTTTTCGCTTGTTACAAGCACTCTTAGCATTGTAACAAATGGTGGGAAATGAGTCGTTTCCCGAAGGGACAATTCCCTTTTGAAGAAGGCGTCATAATTGTAGTCAACAGCACATCTGTAGGCAAAGTGCTTTGGATAATAGGTCTGCAAAATGACCTTGCCTTCGCCCTCGCTTCTGCCCGCTCTGCCCGACACTTGGGTTATCAGTTGGAAAGTTCTTTCAATGGCTCTGTAGTCAGAAAAATGCAAGCTAACATCTGCGTCAACAATTCCAACAAGCGTAACTCCCTCAAAGTCATGCCCTTTTGCTATCATTTGTGTGCCGACCAAAATGGCGGGCTTTGTCATGTTAAACTTTTGCAAAATGTCAACATAGGCAGACTTGTTTTGAGTAGTGTCGTTGTCCAGTCTAAACACTGGCACATTGGTCATTTTCTTAAGTTCTTCCACCACTTGTTCTGTTCCAACGGCACCCGTTCTTAGTGACACACTGCCACATTTTGGGCAACGGGATAACATTTTGTATCGTCTATTGCAATAATGGCATTTCAAGAGGTTGTCTTCTTTGTGATAGACCAGCGAAACATCACAATCTTCACATTTTGGCACATAACCACAATTTCTGCACATGACAAAAGAAGAAAAACCTCGTCTGTTTATAAATATCATTGCTTGTCTGCCTTGAGATATGCAAGCGTCAAGTTCGCCTAGGAACTTTTGAGAAAATATGCCTGTGTTGCCGTTTCTGATTTCACTTAACATATCCACAATTTCTATTGTTGGAAGTTCTTTGTCATTGGCTCTGTTAGGGAGGATAATTTTTCTGTATTCCCCGATTGAAGCAAGATAAGAACTTTCAATGCTTGGAGTGGCAGAGCCCAAAATTAGTGGACAATTATTGAGATATGCCAAATATCTTGCCACTTCGTGCGTGTGATAACGTGGGTTGCTTTCGGAATAATAACTTGAGTCGTGTTCTTCGTCAATTACAATTACGCCAATGTTTTCTAGCGGAGCAAATATGCACGACCTTGCCCCAATGGCTATTTTCGCTTGCCCTGTTTTAAGTCGTTGCCATTCGTCAAATCTTTCGCCACTTGAAAGGTTGCTGTGTAATATTGCAACAGTGTCGCCAAAGGCGTTTTTAAACCTTGCAAACATTTGTGGAGTAAGAGAAATTTCTGGCACAAGCATAATGGCTGTTTTGCCACGTTCTAGGGCGTTTCTTATGCAGTTAATATAAACTTCCGTCTTGCCGCTTCCCGTAACGCCATGCAAAAGATAGGTGGCATATTTGCTGTTTGAAATGGTGTCAACCGCCTTCTGCTGCGTTGGGTTTAGAGTTATTGATTTTTTGGCAACTGTAAAAGCGTTTTGTGGGGTTCTTCTCTCGCCTTGTGACACAACTTTTACATACCCCTTTTCTATGACTGCATTCAGTGCTGATTGCCCATATTCTTTTGCAATGTCAGCCCGCTTTGCACTGCCACATTCACGCAGTTTAAGCAAAATTTCAAGTTGTTTTTTTGACCTGCCAAGGTCTGGGATTGTATCCACATTTAGTGACACATAATCCACTCGCTTGGACTTGCCATTTCTGACATATGGTGGCAAAAATAGGTTGATGACATCTATCAGCCTAAGATAAAACTTTTTTTTCATAAAAAAACACAACCTAAGCATATTTTGTGTAAGCAAGGGTTGTGTGTCCATTTTGGAAGAAATGTTTTTGAGTTTTGCAGTGTCAAGTGTTGAATCTTGCTTGACCGCTGTGACAAAGCCCTCAACATCTCTGTTGCCAAATGGAACTTTCACTCGGTCACCCACGGTGGCGTTCATTTCAGGCGGAATGTTATAGTCAAACACCTTGTCCATGCCCATGGTTGCAACATCAACAACAACTTCTGCAATCATAACTTATCCTTATTTGTTTTCTTCTCCAAGTTTGGTTGGAACGATTTTGCCAGAATAGATTTCTCTAGCGGCGATTGAAATTGCCTTTTCAGACGAATTTTCAATGACGTCTGGAATGTCTTTTTCAAGTTCTTTTGCACGCTTTGCAACAAGATTTGTAAGGATATATTCGTTGCCAGCGATTTTTCTTAATTCCTCAATAGGTGGGTCAATCATCATAATAAATTCACTTCCTTTTTCATTTTTCACAAAATTTTAGCACATAAGAAATATTTTTGCAAGAGATTATTTGCAATTTGATTATATTTTAAGATTTTATAAGTGTTTTAAATTCGTCTTCAGAAATTGTCCTAACTCCAAGTGACTGCGCCTTTGCAAGTTTGCTGCCAGCGTCTTCGCCCACCAAAACTGCGTCTGTATTTTTTGAAACACTGCCCGACACACTTCCGCCTAGGTCTTCAATTATTTTTGTTGCTTCTGCTCTTGTGTAATTTGAAAGCGAGCCAGTAAGAACAATTTTCTTGCCATAAAAGAAGTTTGCTGTGTCAATATTTTTCTTTTGTGGCACATTTATTTTGACACCTCTATCAAGCAAGTTTTGAATTTCCCTTAGGTTGTTTTCGTCTTTAAAATAGTCCACAATATTTCTTGCAGTCACGTCACCTATGTCGTCAATTTGAATTAAATCTTCATAAGTTGCAACTCTCAAGTTGTCCAATGTTTCAAAGCGTTTGGCTAAGTCTTTTGAAGTCTTTTCGCCCACGCCGTCAATGCTTATTGCGTCCAAAAAGTTTGACAAATTGCAAGTTTTGCTCTTTTCAATGTTTGCAAGCAGTTTATCTATTTTTTTATCTTTAAACCCTTCCAGTTTTTCAAGTTTTTCTCTTGACAAAAGATAAATATCACTGACATTTCTCACGCCACAATCATCATAAAGTTGGGCTGCAATCTTGTCCCTAACTCCCTCTATGTTCATGCAATTTCGAGAGGTGAAGTAAGTTATTTTACTTACAACTTTATCTCTGCAAGTTGGATTTTTGCAAAAGATGTTTGGTCCCACAGTTTCAAGTTGCTCGCCACAGCAAGGACAAGTTGTTGGTTTTTCAATTTCTTTTGACCCCGGCAAATCTTGGGCAATTCCTAAAATTTCTGGGATAACTTCGTTGCTTCGTCTGACAAAGACAAGCGAGCCTAGTTTAACTTTTTTTCTTGCAATGTCGTCAATGTTGTTAAGTGTGGCACGAGTGACTGTCGCTCCCGCAAGTTCCACTGGGTCAATTTCCGCAGTTGGAGTAACCTTGCCCGTTCTGCCCACGTTCCAAAGCACTTTTCGCAAGACACTTGTTAGTTCTTGTGGGGCAAATTTGTATGCGATAGCCCATTTTGGATATTTTGCCGTTGTGCCTAAAATTTCCCTGTCTTTTAGGTTGTTAAGTTTTACAACAAGTCCGTCAATTTGAATGTCTAGTGTGGCTTTTACTTTATCCACTTCGTTTGCTATTTGCTCAATTTCTTCCACATCTTTGCAAACTCTGAAAAGTTTTCCCACCATAAACTTGTTTTTCTTCAAAAATTCATACACTTGCTCTTGACTTTCAAAGGGCGTGTCACTTGAAATTAGGTCATAAAACACCACATCAACATTTCGCTTTGCAGTTACTTTAGGGTCAAGATTTCTTATTGCTCCAGCGACAGCATTTCTAGCATTTTTCAATTTTTCTTCTGCAGTTCTGTTATATTTTTCAAGGTTTTGCTGAGTTATAACCCCTTCTCCCGCAAGGGTAATTGTTCCTTCATAATTTATTGTAAGTGGCACAGACTTTATTGTTTTGACTTGCTCCGTTACATCTTCGCCGACATATCCATTGCCACGAGTTGAGGCTTGATATAGTTTGCCGTTTCTATATTCCACAATAATTCTTAAGCCGTCAAACTTGTGTTCAACAGTGAAAGTTGGGTTCTGAACGACCATTCGGACATCGCTTACAAACTTCTCCAGTCCTGCAAAATCGTTACACTTGCCAAGGCTGAAAAGTCTGACCTTGTGTTCCACTTTCTTAAACCCAGATAGAATGTCGCCACCAACTCTTATTGTTGGAGAATTTGGAAGAATGGTGCCTGTGGACTTTTCAAGGGCAACCAGTTCGTCATACAAAACGTCATAGTCATAGTCACTTACAATAGGTTCTTCCAAAACATAATATCTATAGGCATAATCATTTAGGACTTCAACAAGTTCCCTCATGTGTTCTAGATTGTCCATAACATCTCCTTTTTGCACTTTTAAATTCCCCCAAGGTGCAAATTTTGCACTTTTTATTATTTCCAAAGTGCAATTATTCAATAATGGTTATTGGTGCATATTCAACAGACAATGTCTTAACACCGATGCCGTCAAAGTTTATGCTGACGCACTTGGTGATTGCAATGCCTTGATTGCTTGTAATTGTTCCCTTGCCAAACTTTGGATGTGACACTCTTGCTCCAACAAAATATTTTGTTGCAAGGCTATCACTCTTTTGCTTTTCGGAAGAAGTTTCAAATTTGTTAAGCGAAAAGCTTTTCTTTGCAAATGTTGGGAAACTGGTTGAAATTGGGCTGGTTTGTGGCTTTGAAAACATTGGCTGCATTTCAAGCATATCACATTCTTTAAGAAATCTTGAAGGCAAAGCATAGTCCCTTCTACCAAAGACAAAACGAGATTTGGCATAACTTAGGAACAGTCTTTCCTCTGCCCTTGTAATTGCCACAAACATAAGCCTTCTTTCTTCTTCCATATCGTTTTGAGTTGAATATGTGCGAACTATTGGGAACATTCTTTCCTCAAGCCCTGCAACAAACACCACTCTAAACTCAAGTCCCTTAACCGCATGAACAGTCGCAATGGTGACGGTGTTTGCTTTGTCGTCATATTCGTCCATATCTGTAACAAGGGTTATAGATTGCAAAAACTCGCTAACTGTGCTTTTTGGGTTGTTTTTAAAATATTCTTGTGCCATAACTAGGAAGTTGTCCACGTTTAAAAGCCTTGACAAATCTTCTTCTGAAGATGTGTTATAAATACTTTTAAAATCAATCGTTTTGACCAGATATTCGACAAATTCATATCCCGACAAAGTTTCATATTTGTCGTTTAATTTCTTGATAATGTCTTTAAATGGTTTTATTTTTCTTTCTAAGGTTACGTCAAGCATGTATTCGTCAGAATTTAAAATAAGGTTGTATGGGGTGGTGTTATGAAATTCGGCAAGTTGCAAGATATTTGCTATTGTTGCTTCGCCAATGCCCCGCTTTGGATAGTTTATAATTCTTGAAAAAGATGTGGAGTCGTATGGGTTTGCAAGCATTTTAAGATAACTTACAAGGTTTTTGATTTCCAATCTTTCAAAGAACTTATTTCCACCAAAAATTTTGTATGGAATGTTGTAATTTAGGAACTTTTCTTCAAAAGGGGCGCTCATTGCGTTAAGCCTTGTAAGCACGGCAAAATCGCTATATTTGTAGCCCATATTTGTGACCATTGTCTTGATTGTAAGGGCAATGTGTTCTGCTTCGTCAAACTCGTCTGTTGCTTTGTAGCAATCAATCTTATTTCCCACCTGATTTTCTGTCCAAAGGACTTTGTCGTTCCTTATTTGATTGTTTTTTATGAGTTTGTTTGCTATGGTCAAAATTTCCTTTGTAGAGCGGTAATTTTGCTCTAGTTTGAACATTTTATAGTCTGGAAAATCTTGTTGGAAAGAGCGGATATTCTCTATGTTCGCCCCACGCCAAGAATATATACACTGGTCCTCGTCACCCACAACAAAAATATTGCCATGGCCAAGTGCCAAAAGATGTGCAATTTGATATTGAATGTAGTTTGTGTCTTGAAATTCGTCAATGTGGATATATTCAAATTTGTTTTGATAACGCCTTAAAATGTCTGGGAATTCTATAAAAAGTTCGTAAGTTTTTGTAAGCAAGTCATCAAAGTCAAGGGCGTTGTTACTTGCAAGAAAACTTTGATAGGCGGAATAAGCCTTTGTTATGTCCTCAATGTCTGGTACGTCTTGATTTAGTTTTTGATAGTCCCAAGGCGACAGATTTCTGTTTTTTGCGTTTGAAATATGATACTCCACTTTCTTGTCAAAGCCATCTTTGTCTATTTTTAAATTTTGAATAACAGTTTTTATTGCCTTGTCTTTTTCGGTGTCGGTGTAAATGGAAAAATTGCTATCAAAATTTATGGTGGAATTTATGTTTTTTGTAGATTTTAAGCTTGAAATATGCTTACGCAAAATTTTCACACACATAGAGTGAAAGGTGCTTATCCAAATGTCTTCAGCCTCGTCACCAAGAAGTGTTGCAAGCCTTTCTTTCATCTCGTTTGAAGCCTTGTTTGTAAATGTTATGGCAAGGATATTTTGTGGGTGGACACCCACATCTCGCACGAGATATGCAATTCTATATGTCACCAGCCTTGTTTTGCCACTGCCAGCGCCCGCCAGCACCATGCTTGCCCCGTCAATTTGTTTTAGGGCGACCAGTTGTGAATTGTTAAGTTTGCTTAAATCTATTTGCTCGTTTGACATATCTTATGCGGTGTTTCCCCCAAAATGGGCGGGACTCTCACCATAAACTCCTTAAAAAGGAGTATATCACACAAGTGAAAATCTCACAAACAAAATTTGCTTAAAACGACCAAAAATTTTATACAAACATTGAGATTGGGTGTTCTTTGAGGTATCTCATTTTCATAATTTTGTATTTTTGATTTAGAGTTGAAATATAAAACTGCTTGCCTTCAGTGTCAAGCGACCTAAAAAAGTTTTTGTCCATAAGAAGTTGAACTGGGTTTGCAGTGTTCCCCGCTTCAATAATTTCACAAACTTTCTGATAAAAAGTGTCGTCAACTGACTTTTTGTGTTCAGCTGGCTGAGTTTGTTTTGGAGGCACCTTGTGAGTTGAAATGTATTTTGCAATGCTTGTTGCATTGTTTATAGTTTTTTGTGGCAACCTTGAATAGTTGTTACTTTTCATCCTCTCCTTTGCAAGTTTCGCCAAACTATAAATATTTCCTTTAGATTTTTCACTCATTTCATTACCCCCTGTGAATTACATAAACGATTATATCTCTTTGCAACTTTTTCTCCAAAGGAAAAGGTGTCTGAATAATGTCATTTCTTGTCCTAAAAGATAATATTTAAGGGGAATTTGGCTTATGAAACCAAAAATATTGATATTTTTTAATATTTTTGAATAAAAACACAATAAATTAAATTTGGAATAAAAAAAGAACCCCCGAGAGAGTTCTTTTAAAATTGATATTATTTATATCTCTTTTTTCTTGCTGCTTCAGATTTTTTCTTTCTTGCGATAGATGGTTTTTCGTATGCTTCCTTCTTTCTAAGGTCGCCGATAATACCGTCTTTTTGGCATTTACGTTTAAATCTTTTGATAGCACTTTCCAAACTTTCGTTTTCGCCTACTTTGACTGTTGACATACTCTTTTCACCTCCCTTCGCAATCGAGATTATGACATAATTATATCCACTTTTCCCAAAAAGTCAAGCAATAAAAGGAATATATTTGCAAAACTCGACTAAATTGTTCGCTTGCCAAGCAAAAAGTCAAAAATATTTATATGTTTTATTCCGTCATACGACTCGTTCACGTCATAATCAGTGGTTATTACAACTCTTTGGTTATAATCTTTTACACTCTTAAGGGGTTTCATTTCCCTTTCAAAAACATCTTCATCCATTATACTTTCTGCAACTTGAATGTAAATTATTTCACTTCCCCTAAACACGACAAAGTCTATTTCGCCGCCGTCAACCTTGCCAATAAAGACTTTATAGCCTCGTCTTATGAGTTCCAAATAAACAATGTTTTCAAGCACAAAGCCACGATTTGTATTTTTATAGCCCAAAAGATAATTTCGCATACCCATATCAGAAACATAGTATTTTGCCATAGACTTTAGATATTGTTTCCCTTTTACATCATATCTTGATGCCTTATAGACAATGTAACTATCACTTAATGCTTTAAGATAACTGTCAACCGTTGGTTGAGAGATTTTGCAGTTGTTTGAAGTGAGAGTGTCACTGATTTTCTTGCTGGAAATTAAGTTCCCTATGTTGTCAAAAACAAACTTTGTCACCATTTCAAGTGAATCTTCATTTGAAATTTTGTTGCGTCTGACAATGTCTTTTTTGAAGATTGTGTTGTATAATGCGTCAAGATAATTTCTAATTTGTTCTTCATTTCCACCAAATTGAAGGATGAAAGGAAAAGAACCAAATCTTAAATAGTCCCTAAATTTTTGCTCTATGTTATCCGAGCCAACCCCTTCCAAATACTCCTCAAAAGAAAGTGGCAACATTTCTATTGTAACATATCTGCCCGAAAGCAATGTTGCAAGTTCGCCAGAAAGCATGTGTGCGTTGGAGCCTGTGATATAAATGTCAACATTATCTTTTGCAAAAAGGCTATCCACTGCCACTTGAAAATTAACACATTCTTGAACTTCGTCAATAAAAATATAATTCATTTTGCCAGAAACCAATCGCTCTTTTAAATATGAATACAAATTATCAACTTGTTTTAACTGCTCATTCTCTTTTTCTTCAAGATTTATAAAAGTTATCTGTGAACTATCAACACCACTGCAGAGCAAATAATCTCTATACATTTTAAGCAATGTAGATTTGCCACAACGGCGAATTCCCGTAACAACTTTTATAAGTTGCATATCCTTATATGACTTAAGTTTTTCCAAATACTTTTGTCGTGCTATCATTTTTCACCTCTAACTATGGGAATTATACTTTTAAAACTTCCCAAAGTCAAGCACTTTTAAAAGTCTATTTTGAAAACTTTGTAATTTTATGGAGTTTTATAAATGAAAACAATGGTTGTGGGTGAAAATAATGGTTTGGTGAACATTATGCAATCTTTTCCAAAAATACGTCGTCAAGATAAAAAATGTTGTTCATTGACGGGGTGATGTCGCTGATATCTACGTTCGCTTCATCTTCTCCTACCCCCCACCCGTTACAATAAATATAAAATTGGCTTGCCGATACCATGGGAGATAAATAATAAGTAAAAGTTATCCTAAACCAATCATCAGTAACGCCGAACCTAATTCCCTTTCTTGTAAGATGAAAACTATATTCATCACCACTTGTTTTTTTATGATACAGTCCCGCAGTCAAGACGTTTTGTCCGCTTGCACCCTTTACGCTTGCTGAAAATCTATACACACCAGATGTATAATTGTCTGGGGAATTGAATCTATATAATGTCGCAATATATCCCCTATAAGCACCTATCATTTCAAAAACATGCCCGTGCTGTAGGTCGGTCGATGAGATATCCTTAATGTGAGCATGAACTGCAGTTGAAGGGTTTGTAATGCCGCTATTATAATCGCCCCACCCCGTTGCATGCAATGTGCCGTTTATGCTATTATCCCAACCAGTGTCTGTTTGGGTATATACATCTTCAAAGTCACCATTTGTGAAAAGATTGTTACTGTTTGCCGTCAATTCAGCCACAAGGGTTCTGTCACCGGGGGTGCCAAAAACAGTGCCACTTTCAA
The DNA here is from genome assembly GCA_002500135.1 of Christensenella sp. UBA7862. GTDB lineage: Bacteria > Bacillota > Clostridia > Christensenellales > UBA1242 > UBA7862. The sequence goes on from DLSM01000002.1 coordinate 46,194, forward strand.
TGTAGTAAGGTTCATATTTAACAATCTCATTCTCGCTCGAAACTTTGGTGAGCATTAAGTCTGTAACTTTCACCGTCCCCGTTTTTGTACTTGCATTTATGGAAACATATATGACTAACTGCAAATTATCGTCATCGTTTGGAAGATAAAAGTATGTGTTTTGTCTTGTGTCAGTCACGTTTGAAGTTTCCGACACTCTTGACCAGCCAACATACTCACCTGAACTTTCATATTGGCAAACATCGATGCTTGGATGGTCAACTTCTCCAGTAGTTTCATAAGAACCATATGACAAATAATATGTTCCCTTGGTTAGAGAAAAATTGTCACGGCATATATATTTTTGAGTGACAGAAGTTGAAGAACTCGACGAAACTTCAAACCCATTTGAAGTCTGTGAAAAAGTGACGTACAGAGAATTTTTCCAGCCATCAATGGGAAATAGGTTTCTTCCCCTCCACCCGACAAAAGAATAACCCGTGCGAGTTGGCACGGGTAAGTCGCCGTAGGTGTCACCAAGCGTTACCTGCTTAGAGGATACCCCCCC
>DLSM01000002.1:46752-109665 GCA_002500135.1 Christensenella sp. UBA7862
TAACTCGCCGCCGTTTGGGTCAAAAGTCACTGTATATGTGGGAACTGTGTATTTTACTGAAATGTTTGAACTTGCTTGTTGGTGTGTTGCACCATATATTAAAACCCCAAGGATTGCCATAATGAGTGTATATAGAACGCAAATTGTTATCTTGTTTTGCTTATGATAAAATCTATTCAGCCATAACACAAAGCGTTCATATCTGGTCATTTCAGCATTTCCCCCTAGAGTTAGTTTATACAAAAATTGTAATTTATATAAGATGTTTTGTCAAGAAAAATAACCACTTTCTTATTTTTTCTTTTTTCTTTCTTATTTTATGCTAAAATTCCGTCTTTAAAGAGGTCTTTGCCTATTAGGGTTATTCGCTCACCGCAAGGGGCTTGGGTTTTTGTATAAACTCGGATATAGTTTCGGGAATAGCCTTGGAAATACCCCTCTTTTTTTTCTTCTATTAGCACTTCTAGTGGGCTATCTATAAATTGTGAGATATATTCCTTCTCCAACGTTTCCACCACTGTTTTAAGGCGTTTTTCACGAGATTTTATGATATTCCCCGCTATTTGTGGAAGTTTTGCGGCACGAGTTCCCGGTCTTTGCGAATAGGCGAAGAAGTGGACATGCGAAAACTTAACCTTTTTCACAAATTCCAATGTTTCGTCAAAACACTCGTCAGTTTCGGTTGGATAGCCAACGATTATGTCGGTTGTAATTGATGCAAGCGGAAAATATTTTCTGACAAGGCACACTTTTTCATAATACTCGTCTGCGGTGTAGTGTCTGTTCATGTCTTTAAGCACTTTATCGCTGCCACTTTGAAGGGATAAGTGAAATTGTGGGCAGAAATTTGGCATACCTTTTGCAATTTGCAAAAACTCGTCTGTTATGACATTAACTTCAATAGACCCCAGCCTAATGCGAGATTTTATGCCAGACAAAGCCCTTAAAACTTCGCCTAATGCCACTTTGCCGTCAATTTTATAGTCGGAAATGTTTATGCCCGTAATTACAAGTTCTTCGCAAGTTTTAGATAGGACATTTGCTTCTTCCACCACGCTTTTTAGCGGTCTTGACCTGCTGAACCCACGAACATAAGGGATAAGGCAATAGGCACAATAATTGTTGCAACCGTCTTGAATTTTTATGTAGCCACGAGTTCTGACATTGGTCGCCATAAGGTCATCTTCATATTCTTTTGGAATGGAACACACAAAATTGTTCTCGCCTTTGCTTTCCCATTCAGAATTTTCAACTTTTTCTGCTATTTTGCCCTTTCCAGAGTTGCCAGTGACATAAACAACACCATTTCGCCCAGCAAACTGCTCTGGGTTGTGTTGAGAAGCACAGCCACACACAAAAATTTTGGCATTTGGGTTAAGTTTTTCAATTTTGCTCAAAAATTGACGACTTTTTCTTTCTGCTTCGGTTGTGACGGCACAAGTGTTGACAATGTAAACATCTGCCACTTCAAGTTCGGTCGTAACAACATATTTGCCCTTGAGTTGGTTTAAAATGCCGTCAATTTCATATTGATTGACCTTGCAACCAAGGTTTATTAAACAAACTTTTTGCACCTTACACCTCCAACATTCCGCACAGCAAACTTGCGACATAAATGCTTGCCGTTTCTGTTCTTAAAATCCTTTTGCCAAAACTGACAGACGAGCAAACTTTGCTCAGATACTCAATTTCTTCAGCCGAAAAGCCACCTTCGCTCCCCACAACATATGCAACAGAAATATCCTTATCCTTGGACTTTGAAATTTCAAAAATAACATCGTCTATCCTTTTCGCGTCTTCTTTTTCGTTTGCAAAAAGCACATAGTCGTAGTCGTCAAACATTGGCACAATTTCTTGTAGTTTAACGGGCAAATCTACCTTTAAAAGGTTTGTTCTGCCACACTGCTTGCACGCTGAAACGATAATTTTTCTAAGTCTTTCCACCTTATTATCATTTGGTTTTGCAATGCAAAATTTGGAGTAAAATGGCACAATGCGACTTGCACCAATTTCGCACAATTTTTGAGAAATGAGTTCCAGTTTGTCCAGTTTTGGAAGTCCTTGAAAAAGAGTAACCTTTATCCTTGGATTTGCCACGCATGGGTAACTGTCCAAAACCTCAAGGATTGTGTCGTTTTTGCCCACTTGCAAAATTTTGCACACAAAAACATTGCTCCCGTCTTGAAAGCACTCCACCGTGTCCCCCGCCCGAAGCCTCATAACTCGAGCAAGATGCACGTGTTCGTCCCCATTCAGAACAACCCTGTCCCCAACATTTATTTTAATTTCACTATCTACAAAAAATCTTTTTTCCATGCAAACATTGTATCACACACAAAAATTTTTTTCAACAAATATGTCACAAGAATATGATTTGCTTGTGCAATCTTTTTGCGTAATCTAGTGCCAACTTTGTTCCGCTGTTTGGCTGATAGGTCGCAAGGCTGGTTTTGGAATATTTACGCATTTTAGGCAAATAGTTTTCGTCATAATAGAATACACAATAGTCACTTGCGTCAATCATTGCTTGATTTCTTTCAACATAAGCCCCTTTCCCCGCTTTAACTCTTCCACAAAAATGGACTTCTTCCTCATAACATATTTTTTCAAAATCTATGCCATAAGTAGAACAATATTTTTTTAATTTTTCTCTATCCGATTGCAAAGTTGCCCTCTCATGCACGCAAGTGTAAAAAATTCTGCGAATATGTGAATATTTTTCTTTCAAATCAGAAACAATCTTGTAACAGAAATCATTAAACTTGCTTCTGCTGCCAAAAAGAAAAGTATCAACGCCATTTGCAATCAAATGCTCAACAATACCCTTTAATTTTAATGTTTTTTCTTCTGTTTCGACAAAATCTCTATGACCAAAAAATGAACAGGTTTGCACTTAAATCTCCTATGTAGTTTTAACTACATTTATGATAGCACAAACTAAATTTTATACCAAGCATTATGTAGGCATATCTACATATTTTGCAATAGATATTTTGTTAATATTTAGGAAAGTATAAATACATAGTTAAAACAACAGGAGAAATTATGACAATTTGTAAAGCAGTTGGAATGAGAATTGCAAAATTACTCAATGAAAGAAATATGACTCTGTATCGTTTGGAGCAAAAGTCTGGCATTTTACATGGCACAATGATGTGTATTATAAATGAAAGAAACAAGAATGTTACGCTCAAAACAATTTATCTTCTTGCCCGTGGGTTTGATATGACAATTCTCGAATTCTTAAATGACGAAGTATTTTTTGACACCCGCTTAGAGGTTGAATAAGGTGTAAAACATGAGTATTGAAGATGCAATAAGAAAAAGAATAAACGAACTGGTTGGGGAAAAGCACACAAGTTTGACTGCTTTGTGTCTTGCCTCAAATTTAACCCCTTCAACTGTTTTTGATTTTATGAATGGGTTAAGTAAATGTCCAAAAGTTATAACTATCAAAAAATTATGTTGTGGTGCTGGAATAACGCTTGAAGAGTTTTTTGCAAGAGAATATTTCAACAGTTCAGAAGATGTTTACTAAATAGATTAAAAAAAGTGATTTAAAATCACTTCATAAGTTTCTGGATAAGTTGTATTTTGTGGAAAAGTCTCAAATAGTTGCTTTTCTTTCATTTCGTAATTTGGAAGGCTATCAAAACTCTTTATTTCTGCAGAAAAAATTGCCATTATTTGCTTTGAATAATCATCAGTTTTTGTCACATAGCCTTTGAAACACATTGTTTTGGCTATTGCTCCCGATTCCTCATACAATTCCCTTTTGGCGGCTTGCATTGGAGTTTCACCCCTTTCAACATGTCCACCACAAATTTCATATGTTGTTCTTTCTTTATGCTTGCAAAAAAGCCATTTACCTTTGTATTTTGCGAAGATTAAAACCACCTCAGGGGTTGCATTTTCTAAAATTGTATCAAACTTAAATTGTAGACTCATTTTTCTATCTCTCAATACAATACTAGCAAATTTTAAAATTTTGAGCAACAAATTTATAACAAAAAAAACCGCAAGCCAAATGGTTTGTGGTTTTTTGAGGTTATAGTTTTGCAAGTTTGTCTTGGTAGGCTTTTGTCTTTTTGAACGCAGAGACAGACATGTTTTGTGATAATTGCTCCATGGCTTCTTTGTCTTTTCGTGACGCTTCTTTTGGCATTTCCACTCGAATTGTCACAATAAGGTCGCCGTAACTATCTCGCTGAAGCACTTTTACACCTTTGTTTTTAAGTCGCATAATGGTGTTTGGCTGAGTGAGTGCTGGGATATCTAGGTCAAACGTTCCGTCTGCAAGCGGAATTGTAACTTTGCCCCCAAGATATGCTGTTGTAAATGGAATAGGCAAATCCAAAAGCAAGTTGAAGCCGTCACGCACCAAAATTGGGTGTGGGGTTACAGTTATGCTTATTGTAAGGTCGCCATTTGGCCCATTTTTTATGGACGCATTGCCCTTTCCACGCATTGTTATAACTTGGTTGTTGTCAATTCCCGCTGGAATTTTAACTTTTATTTCTTGGGCTTTTTTCACGCTTCCTCGACCCATGCAGTCTGGGCATTTAACTTTGATAATTCTGCCGGTTCCGTTGCAAGTTTTGCAAGGTCCAACGGTTTGCACTTGACCGAAAATGGAGTTTTGAACGGTTCGCACTTGACCTGAGCCGCGGCAATCTGGGCAAGTTGTGTATTCCTTGCCGTCCTTTGCCCCAGTGCCAGAACAATGTTCGCACTTTTCAAGTCTGTTTATTTTAATCGTTTTTTCACATCCAAAAACAGCCTCTTTGAAGCTTAGGTTCATTGCTATGTTTATGTCTTCGCCCGGCACTTGAACACTGCTTTGCCTTCTTCCGCCACCAAATGACGAAGAAAACATGTCAAATAAATCTTCAAACCCGCCAAAATTTGCCCCACCAGAAAAGCCACCACCGCCAAATGGGTTTCCGCCCCCAAAGAATTCGTTTGGGTTGGCGGAGCCATATTGGTCATAACTTGCCCTTTTGTTGCTATCGCCCAAAACTTCATACGCTTCGTTCACTTCCTTAAACTTTTGGGCGCACTCGTCATCATTTGGGTGCAAGTCGGGGTGATACTGTTTTGCCAGTTTTCTGTATGCAGACTTTATCTCGTCTTGAGAAGCATTTTTTTCAACACCAAGAATTTTATAATAATCTTTGTTGCTTGGCATATCTTCTTCCCTTATTTGTTATCCTTATCTTCTTTTTTGTCTTTGTCGTCAATGATTATTTCGTCATCGTTTCCGTCTTGTTTGTTTTCTTCCTTTGCTTTTGCTTCTTTTGAGGCTTGAGCATAAAGGTTGGAAATAACACTGCTTGAACTTGCAGAAAGTTCTTCAAGAGCCTTTCTTATTTGTTCTACGTCTTCGGTGTCGATATCTCTCTTGCATTTATCAATGTCTGCTTGAAGTTTCTTCTTGTCGTCTTCAGAAAGTTTATCTCCGTTTTCTTTAAGCATTTTTTCAAGAGAGTTAATCATATTTTCTGCATTGTTCTTTGTTTCAAACAATTCCTTTCTCTTCTTGTCTTCGTCAGCAAATTTTTCTGCTTCTTTTATTGCGTCATCAATATCTTTTTCGCTGAGGTTGCTTGAAGCGGTGATTGTTATGCTTTGTTCCTTGTTAGTTCCAAGGTCTTTTGCAGAAACATGAACAATGCCGTTGGCGTCAATGTCAAATGTAACTTCAATTTGTGGCACGCCTCTTGGTGCTGGTGGAATGTCTGTCAAACTAAATCTTCCCAAAGTCTTGTTGCCACTTGCAAATTCTCTTTCGCCTTGCAAAACGTGAATGTCAACACCTGGTTGATTGTCTGTTGCGGTTGAGAAAATTTGAGATTTTTTGGTTGGAATTGTTGTATTTCTGTCAATAAGTTTTGTAAAGATTCCGCCCAAGGTTTCAATGCCAAGTGAAAGTGGTGTAACATCAAGCAAAAGCACATCTTTAACTTCGCCAGCAAGAACACCCCCTTGAATTGCTGCACCCATTGCAACACATTCGTCTGGGTTGATGCCTTTGAATGGTTCTTTGCCTGTTATTTTCTTAACTTCTTCCACAACGGCTGGAATTCTTGTTGAACCACCAACCAAAATAACTTTGTCAATTTCGCTCAAAGAAAGTTTGCTGTCTTTCAATGCTTGTGACACAGCGGTGCTTGTTCTTTCAACAAGGTCTGCAGTGATTGCATCAAATTTTGCACGAGTCAAATCATATTCAAAGTGCTTTGGTCCAGTTGCGTCCGCTGTTATAAATGGAAGATTGATTGTTGTTTTCAAAACGCTTGAAAGGTCAATTTTTGCCTTTTCACTTGCTTCCTTAATTCTTTGCATTGCAAGTTTGTCTTTTGAAAGGTCAATGCCTTCTTTTGCCTTAAATTCACTTACAATAAGGTCCATAATTCTCTTATCAAAGTCGTCACCACCAAGTCGGCAGTCACCAGCGGTTGCAATAACTTCAAACACGCCGTCACCAATTTCAAGAATTGACACATCGAATGTGCCGCCACCAAGGTCATAGACCAGGATTTTTTGGCTCTTGCCGTCTGTTTTGTCAAGTCCATAAGCAAGAGAAGCAGCTGTTGGTTCGTTGATGATACGAAGAACATCAAGACCAGCAATTTTGCCTGCGTCTTTTGTTGCTTGACGTTGGCTATCTGTAAAGTATGCTGGAACTGTAATAACTGCTTGGGTCACTTTTGTTCCAAGATAACTTTCTGCGTCTTGTTTAAGTTTTTGCAAAATCATTGCAGAAATTTCTTGTGGTGAATATTGCTTGCCGTCAATGTTTACACGATAGTCTGTCCCCATTTCCCTTTTAATTGACAAAACTGTGTTGTCTGGATTTGCAACAGCTTGACGTTTTGCCACTTGTCCCACAAGTCTTTCACCTTTTGAAAAGGCAACAACAGATGGAGTTGTTCTTTCTCCTTCTGCATTTGGAATGACTGTTGCAGTCTTGCCTTCCATAACTGCAACACATGAATTTGTTGTTCCTAGGTCAATACCAATAACTTTTCCCATAATATTTATCTCCTTAAATTATAATTAACTTATTTTTGCCATGGTTATTTTGCAACAACCACTTGACTATATTTGATAACCTTGTCACCAAGGGTGTATCCGCTTTCTGTTTCGTCAATGATTATTCCAGCCTTTGTTTTGCCGTCTGCAACGCTTAAAATTGCATTGTGCATATTTGGGTCGAACTTCACACCAACTGCCTTTATTTTCTTAACTCCAAGTTTCTCCAAGGCTTGCATAATATTTTTTTCAATCATGTTTATGCCTTCAAGGCTCTTTTCGTCAGAAATCATATTTTTTGCCTTTTTGAAACTATCCAAGGCTGGAAGAATACTCTCCAGTGCCTTTGTCTGCCCGTCTAAGAAAGATTTCTCTATTTCTTCTCTCGCCCGTTTGCGATAGTTCTCAAAGTCCTTTTCAAGGTCTTTTTCGTCATTCAAGATTTTTGCCATTTGAAGTTTAATTGCATCAAACTCTTCCATTGTCATACTTACGGTTTTCTTTTCTTCGGGTGGAGTTTGCTCTTTGAAATCGCATTTTTCTTCTTCACAGCTTTTTTTCTTCTCTGCTTGAATATTCTCGACTTTTTCCTTCATTTTTTCATGTTTTGTTTCTTTATTTTGTTCAGGTGTCATTTTTACCTCCGTTTGTCAGTTTGTTTTTCAACTCGTCCGAAACAAATTTCAAAACTCCAGCAATGTTTGCATAGTCAATTCTTTCTGGCCCGATAATTCCAAACGTTGCAATCTTTTTGCCGTCCAAAACAAGTGGTGCTTTAATAACCGCACAATCTGTAAGCATGTTATCTTCTTCCTCTCCGAAGTCCACCGTCACATCTTCGTCCTCTGTTGCCATAATGTTTTTTAAACTCTCCGAGTCGTCAAGCACGTTTAAAATGTTCTTTGCACTTTCAACGCTGGTGTCTGGACTTTCAAGAAGTTTTATTATGCCTTGATTTGAAACTTTGCTTTTTGTGTGGTTGTAATAGGCACTTAAAACTTCAAGCACAAGTTTAAACACTTCGTCATACTTACGCATACTTTCCTTAACGCCAAAACTAAAATTGTCCATATTTTGTGTAAGATAACTTATGCTCTTGCCCCCAAAGATTGCCGAAAACACGCTGCTTGCATTGTCGCAATCTTGTTTTGTAACACTGGAATTTGCCTCAATGGTGTTTGAAATTGCTCCAGCATTTGTTTCCACCAGAACAAGCACCTGTGAACTTAGAAGCCAGACAATCTTTATTGATTGCACAATCAAGTTTTCAAAGCCGTCAAACATAAAAACCGTTGGATAATTGGTCTTTGTTGAAATTGCCTTTGAAATTGACTCCACAATTTCACTAAGGTTGGTGGTTCTTGCAAACAATTTGTCCCTAACGTCCTGCAAGTCTTTTGTGGAATATTTTGTGTCTTTTAATGTTTCATTCACAAAAAACCTATACGCTTGTGTTGTTGGCACTCTGCCGCTTGATGTGTGAAGTTGTTTTAAAAACCCCATGGCTTCAAGTGCGTTAAGTTCGTTTCGAATGGTTGCAGTGGACAAGTCATGAAGCGTTGTCTTCTGCACAAGCAAACTTGTAATTGGGCTGGCAAGTTTTATATAATTGTCAACAGCATAATACAAAATTGCTTTTTTTCTATCCGAAAGTTTTGGCAAATCGTCTTTCACAAGCACCTTCTCCTTTAAAAACTTTAGCACACGGTCAAAATTGTTGTTAGCAATCTCTATCTTCGAGTGCTAGCACTATTATATGCAAAAAAAATAAAAAGTCAACACTTTTTGGTCAACTTTTTAAATTTTTTTTATTTTTTTTCTAAAAACCTTCAATAATCGCCATTTCTCAGAGTTTTATAATTAAATGACTTATTTTTGTGTGTGCCTCCCCTTGTAAGGGGAGGTGGCAACGAAGTTGACGGAAGGGTAGTCAAATCTGAAATACTACTCTATCGTAATATTGATAATAGAGTAGTTATTCAAGTTGAACTACCCCTCTGTCGGCTATGCCGACATCCCCCCTTACAATGGGGGACCCACACTTACATTTAGGATTACATGTAGAATAAGTTTTTATAAAATAAGCAACATTCCTTAGTGTGTTGTCTTAGTGCATCAGCATTTCCGCTGTTTCCTCAAAGCGTCTGTCAAGGGTGTCAACATATTTTTGATTGACTTTGTAGTTTATTTCCCTTTTTATATCTTTTGCAACGGCATTTATGTCAACGCTTCCAATTCTGTTTGCAAACTCACAAGCGTCAAACACGCCTTCAAGTTCTTGGCAGTCCTTTGTCTTTTCAACCAGTTCCTCACGACTTAAATACATCGGGTCAAAGTCACTTTGATAGCGTTCCCTTGCAGATGACAAACTATTAGTTTCCTTGCCGTAACGCCATCCATCCGATGGCGAATATTTTCTATTGTATTCCTCAGCATAATTAAAGTTTTCCCCACTGCTTTCATAGTCAATCAAGATTATGTCCGCTGGCTTGCCTGTTTTCTTGTTCAAAAGATAATAATAGTTGCAGTCAACACGGTCATAATTTAGGGCTGTTGCGTCAGTTATAAACATTTCCGCTCTTTTTCTCAGAATATTTGAACTGAAGAGTGGCACATAGTCACGTTTGTTCCCATTGAAAAGACAATCTGCAGAACCCTTTAAGTCACGATGTTCAAAGCCTAGGGCAAAATGATATTCAAATGCTGAAACAACATGTTTTGTTTGAATATCGTTGCTCAACATAAATTGAGAGAAAACTGTTTGTGCTGGCACATAAATTGCAGTTTTGAAGCCCAATTTGTGATACACTTGGCAAAGCAAAACTTCAGCGTCCATTTGTGCTTTAGCCACACCCAATTCGCCCAGTTTTTTGTAAAATGTTCCGCATTTGAGTTTAAGTTTGGAACAAGCAGTATATCCCGAGAAAAAATCTTCGTCAATGACATCTTTTGTGACGTCAACAAAGCCATTTCTGTCAAACTTGCCACGATAATATTTCAAAATCTCGTTTGCTTCCATTTTTTCCTCCCAAATAATCTTTATGGAGATATTATACACCCATATCCACTCTTTTTCAAGACCCAAATTGCATAAGGAGCAAAAAAATATCCACTCTTTATATAAAATGGATATTTTTATATTATTTATATTATTGATAATATTCTCAATTCTATTAGTTAATCAAACTTATGCCTATTCAAATTTATATTGAAACATAAACTAGACTAATTTTGAAACAATAGAACTTAAAACATAATAAGCGTTGTCGCAAACGAAAATTCTGCCGTTTTCCAAGCGGATAAAGCCATTTTTAGACAAGAATTCAATTTCTTTTGCCTTATCTTTTAAGAAATTGCCGCCATAGAGCCTATCAAGCCTATATGTATCAAGCCCCAAGTTTGTGCGAAGAGCGAGCATAATTTCTTCTTCACGTTTTTGAGCAGGAGTTAGTGTTTCAACGCTTTCAACTGCAAGTTTTTTGTCCATAAGGTTTGAAACATATTTGTCAAAGTCTTCTGTGTTGCAAAATCTCTTTCCCGACATATATGAGTGACTTGCAAGACCTATTCCAAGATATTCTTTCCCCGTCCAATAAACGAGGTTGTGTTTGCACTCATAATCTGGCAAGGCGAAGTTTGAAACTTCATATCTTATGTAGCCATATTTTTTAAGCACAGAATACACTCCGTTATACATATCCACTGTTTCATCATCAGTTGGAACGGAAAGCCTGCCCTCATCAACAAGTTTTTTCATAGGCGTGCCGTCTTCCAAAATAAGCGAATAGGCGGAAACATGCTTTACATTATGCTTTGCAAGCCACTTTGCCATTTGCTCCACATCATAATCATTTTGAGCAGGGAGTCCCAACATCATATCAACACTAATGTTCTCAAAGCCCATTTTTTGAGCCACAATAATTGCGTCTTTTGCCATTTTTGCCGTGTGACTTCTGCCAATAAAGTCCAAAACTCCATTGCTAAAACTCTGCACGCCAATGCTAAGTCTGTTTATTCCGTTAAGTTTGTATTCCTCAAGTTTTTCTCTTGTCAAACTCTCTGGGTTACATTCTATTGATATTTCAGCGTTTTTGTTTATCTTAAAATTTTCCTTTATGGCAAGCATAATGCGAGTTATAAGCCCCGTTTCAAGACAACTTGGCGTGCCGCCACCAAAATATATCGTGGCAAGAGAATATTCCCCGCCAAACTGTTTTGAGCGAAGTTTAAGTTCCTCGCACAACGCTCTAACGTAATCTTCCATGTCATTTCGCTTGTTGCAGAAAGACACAAATGAACAATAATTACATTTATGTCCCGAGCAAAAAGGAATGTGAATATAAAGTGACAAATCTTTCATGAGTCCAATTTGAGAATGGTCATAAAGGCTTCGCTTGGGATTTCAACGGAACCTACCTGCCTCATTCTCTTTTTACCCTCCTTTTGTTTTTCAAGAAGTTTTCTCTTTCTTGTAATGTCGCCACCATAACACTTTGCAAGCACGTCTTTTCTCATTGCCTTAACAGTTTCCCTTGCAATAACTTTGCCGCCAATGCACGCTTGAATAGGAAGTTCAAACAACTGTCGTGGGATAACTTCCTTAAGTTTCTCCGTCAACTTCTTCCCACGAGCATATGCTTGCGACCTGTGAACGATTATGCTCAAAGCGTCACATTTTTCACCATTTAGCAAAATATCCAACTTCACAAGGTCACTCTTTACATATTTATTAACTTCATAGTCAAGGCTAGCATAGCCCCTTGTTCTGGACTTCAATCCGTCAAAAAAGTCATACACAATTTCGTTAAGCGGAATTTCATATTTAAGCACCACACGAGAACTATCAAGATATTGCATATCAAGATACACGCCACGCTTATTTTGGCAAAGTTCCATAATGTTGCCGACATATTCTGGTGGTGTGAAGATTGAAACACTGGCGATAGGCTCTTCGATATAGTCAATTTCTGTCACCGCTGGCAAGGCTGAAGGGTTACTCACTTCAAGCACATTCCCGTCAGTTTTGACAACTCTATAACTAACACTTGGTGCTGTTGTTATAATATCAAGGTCAAACTCTCTTTCCAATCTTTCAGTTATAATTTCAAGGTGCAATAGTCCCAAAAAGCCACATCTAAAGCCAAAGCCCAAAGCATTTGAAACCTCTGGAGAATAGTGAATTGAGTCGTCATTAAGTTTAAGTTTTTCAAGTGCATCTTTTAGGTCTTGGTATCTTGACCCGTCAACTGGGAAAATTCCACAAAAAACCATAGGCTTAACGTCTTTGTATCCGTCAAGAGGCTCGTCTGTTGGGTTATCCGAATAAGTTATTGTATCGCCTACTTTCGTTTCCGACACGTTTTTGATACTTGCACAAACATATCCAACATCGCCCGCTTTAAGTTCTTTCACAGCCCTTGTTGCTGGACAAAATACGCCGACTTCCGTCACTTCATAACTCTTGCCAGTCTTCATCATTTTAATATTTGTCCCAGCACTCACTTTGCCGTCAAAAATTCTAACAAGACTCACAGCACCCTTGAAGTTGTCATAATAACTATCAAAAATCAGTGCTTTCAGTGGCTTATTTTCGTCCCCCTTTGGGGCTGGAATGTTCTTTATTATGCTTTCCAAAACATCATCAATATTTATGCCTTCTTTTGCAGAAATAAGTGGTGCGTCCTTGCACGAAAGTCCAATAACGTCTTCAATTTCCTTTTTAACTTCCTCAACCCTTGCACTTGGCAAGTCAATTTTGTTGATAACTGGAATAATGGTCAAGTCGTTTTCAAGAGCGAGATAAACATTTGCCAGTGTCTGCGCTTGAACACCTTGAGTTGCGTCCACAACCAAAATTGCCCCTTCACACGCCTTAAGCGAGCGAGAAACTTCATAGGTGAAGTCCACATGTCCGGGGGTGTCGATAAGATTTAGTGTGTATTCTTCGCCGTCATAGTTATAAAACATTCTTGTTGGTGTAAGTTTAATTGTTATGCCACGTTCACGTTCAATATCCATGCTGTCAAGCACTTGTTCTGTCAGCTCTCTTGAAGATAGTGTGCCTGTTTTTTCAATAAGCCTATCTGCAAGGGTGCTTTTGCCATGGTCAATGTGTGCAATAATGCAAAAATTTCTAATATTTCTTTGTCTGTCTTCCATAGCCCTTATTATAGGATAAAACCCACCCTTTTAGCAAGCAAAATGAAATAATTTTAAAAAACTGATTGTCCACGTGTCAAATTTTGTCGAAAAGTAACATATATATCTAAAACATGAGAGGTGAAAAATGATTGTCGAAAGTTTTGTTACTTTTATGAACAAAATAATGCTATTTTCTGCCTATGTAAACAATGCTTCCAATTTTCCAAAGCCGCTTAGTGAAAAACAAGAAAAAGCATATTTTGATGCCTTTCACAAAGGAGATATGTCCGCCAAAGAAAAGTTAATATCTCACAACTTGCGACTTGTTGTGCATGTTGCAAAAAAATACATAGGTTCTGCCGAAAGTGACGACCTAATTTCCGTTGGCTCCATTGGGCTTATAAAAGCCACAAACACATTTCAATATGGCAAAAACACACAATTTTCCACCTACGCTGCCCGCTGCATTGAAAATGAAATTTTGATGCTTCTTCGAGTAAACAAAAAACACACTCCCGTCATGTCTTTAAGTGAAAGTTTAGGAAAGGACAAAGACGGCAATGAAATATCCATAGGCGATATTATCCCCAATGAAGATGACTGCGTGGAAGAAACAGTCGAAAACTCTGTTTTGACGGAAAAACTTTTAAATATCGTGCAATCAAACCTCACCGAGCGAGAGTATCAAATAATCTGCATGAGATATGGTTTAAAAAACACCCCCGCCTACACGCAGCGAGAAATTGCCAAAAAACTGGGTATTTCCCGCTCTTATATTTCCCGCTTGGAGAAAAAAGCCATTGATATTATTAAAGAAAAAGCACAGAAAGACGTGTTTTGCTAATTTACACAAAATGGCAAGCGGCAACTTGTTGACAAACAAGTTTTATGGTGTTAAAATACAGATATTCAGGCAGTCATGTGGTCGCAGTCCAAGCGTAAGGCTTGGAGTGAGGAAAGTCCGGGCTTCGCAGAACAGGGTGCTGGCTAACTACCAGCGGAGGCGACTCTAGGGAAAGTGCAACAGAAATAAACTGTCACGAGATTCTCGTTCCCCAATGGGGACGTTTGTCAATATAAGGACACGAAAGTTGACAGACGGACGATGGTGGAAAGGCGGTGTAAAAGACCACCGCTTGATTGGTGACAATCAGGGCTATGTAAACCCCACCCGAAGCAAGACTAAAAAGCACAATTTGTTGTTCGCAAGTGCTTTAAAAATGTCGCTTGAGCCATGTGGCAACATATGGCCTAGATAGATGACCACTTAATACAGAACTCGGCTTATACACTGCGCTGAAGCGAAAAATAAATCCCTCGGGACACCCCAAGGGATTTTTTTATTGCTCATAACAGCAACATTGATTTTGTTTTAGAAATCTATCTTCCACACATTTATAAAGTGCAATTCCAAGAGCGGTTGATACATTAAGCGAAGAATTAACTCCAAACATATCAATGTGAACGGATAAATCACATGAGTTTAAAGTTGTTTCACTAACTCCATGTCTTTCATTTCCAACAAGCAATGCCACCTTGTCAAAGTTTGCAAAGTTGCAATCTCTAAGTGGGACACTGTCGTCACAAATTTCAACACTTATTGGAGTATAACTATCTTCCCTCACTGCACCTATTGCCTTGTCTGTTGAAGAGACAATTTCATAAGGAATTGTCTTTGAGCAATTTCTCGCTGTTTTTTCAACTTTTTTCATTTCCAAAAATTTGTCAGTAACAACATATATTTTAGAAACATTAAAGGCGTCTGCAAGTCTGAAAGCCGAGCCAATATTCTCGTCGTGTTCAAGATTTTCCAAAATTAACACAACTTTTGGGTCAAACTTCTTCTGAGTTTTCTTAAACTCCTCATGATTTAACTGCTTACTCATTGTTCACCTCACATTTCTGGTGCATAATCGTCCATTGAACTCTCATACTCGTCGTCTTCTTTTTCATATTCGTCTTCTTCATATTCTTCTTCGTCGTCATCATCTTCCTCGTACTCTTCTTCGTATTCTTCTTCATCATCATCTTGGTCGTCGTAAATTCCATAATCATGGACTGTTCCATCTGGATGCTCAGTATGATGACCGACTTCACGACCATTTACTTTAGTTTGTTCCACATAGTCTATTCCACCATTATCTCTTTCGTAAACAACTTGATTGACCTCAACACTATTCCCGTCTTCATCTGTATATGAGTTAGAAACTCTGTAATAATCACCTGCTTTGCCCATTTTTAAACCCTCCTTAATTAAATTTTATATTAAATAAAATAAAAAGTCAAGCATTGATTAAACGTAAAGAAAAACATCACACAAAGTGATGTTTTTCTTTACTCAACTTCCTCGATGACACTTATAATAACTGGTTTGCGTTTGGTGTGTTTGAAGAAGAAGTTTGTCGAAATTTTGCGGATGTTAACTCGAATTTCCGTTTTATCCATAGATTTTAAGTCAAGGTCGTTTAGTTTTTCATAAATAAACTCTTTTGCGTCTTTAACAATGTCACTTGCTTCGTCTTGATAGACAAATCCACGAGAAATAACATCTGGTTCTTTTACAATTCTGCCCGACTTTGAAGACAATGCCACAACAACCACACACACGCCATCTTGCGACAAAAGAAGTCTGTCACGGATAACATTGCTGTCTTTCTCTCCAAGTCCTGTTCCGTCAATAAGCACACTTCCCGCTTGCACCATTCCAGCAACTTTAATTGTGTCTGGCGTAACTTCCACTTGCATGCCAAGTTCTGGGATAATTATATTTCTTTCCTTCATTCCCAGTTCTTTTGCAAGCATTTGGTGGTTTTTAAGATGTCTATATTCCCCATGCACTGGGATAAAGAATTTAGGTTTTACAAGTGAGTGCAAAATTTTAAGTTCTTCTTTGTATGCATGGCCAGAAGCGTGAACATCTGCAAGTTCGTTGTAGATAACTTTGCAACCCTTTCTGTAAAGCACATTTATAAGATTATTTATGGCCTTTTCGTTGCCAGGAATTGGTGATGACGACAAAATGACGACATCATTGTCCCCGAGTTTAACTTTTGGGAAGTTGTCTGACGCAATTCTTGTAAGTGCACTCATTGCCTCACCTTGAGAGCCTGTGGAAATGATAATAAGTTCCTTGTCTTCAAACGTGTCCACCTTGTCAATGTCAACAATAATATCCTTGTCACATTTAAGTTCGCCAAGTTTAATAGCCATATCACTAACATTGACCATGCTTCTGCCAGTAAAGGCGATTTTTCTTCCATATTTTTTTGCACAGTCGATAATTTGTTGCAATCTGTGAATGTTTGAAGCAAATGTTGCAATAAGAATTCTTTGCGTTTTAAGTTTGCCCAAAAGTTCGTCAAAAGTCTTTCCGACCACAGCCTCGCTCATAGAAAAACCTTCTCTTTCCACATTTGTGCTATCGCTCATAAGAAGTGTAACACCCCTTTTGCCCACTTCTGCAAGACGTTTTAAGTCGCAAACGTCATTGCCCACTGGCGTAAAGTCAATTTTAAAGTCGCCCGTATGCACAACAACGCCCGCTGGAGTGGTGATAACAAGTGCAAATGCCCCAGGGATAGAGTGTGTAACTGACACAAATTCCACCTTAAAATTCCCCGCCACAACAACAGTTCCATGTTTAACTGGTTTCATAATGACGCCAGTTTTTTTAGATTCTTTAAGTTTGTTTTCGATAAGCCCAAGTGACACTCTGCTGCCATAAATTGGGGTTTTTATTCTATCCAAAAAGTAAGGAATTGCACCGATGTGGTCCTCGTGTCCGTGAGTGATAAACAACCCACGCATTTTAGATTTGTTCTTTTCAAGATATGTTAGATCTTGCACCACTTGGTCAACACCGGGCATATCCTCGTCTGGGAAAGATTGACCAGCATCAACGACAATCATGTCCTTGCCATATTCAAAAGCAGTCATGTTTTTGCCGATTTCGCCAATCCCGCCCAAAAAAGTAATTTTTAATTTTTCGTTATTCATTTTTTCTCCTTGTAGCAATTTGCATTAAAATTAAAGGCGACAATGCACCCAACAAAACAGAATTTTTTGCAACAAAAAGTTGCCTGTTTAAAAAAACATTTTTCTTGTGTATTTAACATACATTTTACGTGTATTTTAGCCAAATTTTGTGCCAATGGCAGAATTAAATCAAATTCTTCATTTTCTCTATGTTGTCTTGTTCTTCAAATCTTTTTGGCGAAATAAACATGTCTGGATAGACATAAAATCTCATGCCTTGAGTTGAGAAGAAACTGACCATTTGGAACACCACAAACATAAATGCAGTGGCTGGAATGGTGACAACAAGTGCAACAGAAAGTGTAAATACCGCACAAAGAAGGTTTATTACAATAGCCAAAATTACAAGCAAAAGTGAAGTTGAAAATATGTTCCAGAAGTTGCGGAAAACGCATGAGAAGTTTTGTGACAGTGCAGAAGCCACGTTCTTATCAAGAACAGCAATAGAAGGCATCCAGCAAGAAAATAGTGCTTGTTTTAGTGCGAGTGTTACAATTACAAGTGCAAACACCCAAACAGACAAAAGTGCATATCCAATGTCCCCCGCTGAGGCGAATTTAATGGTGTAATAAAGTCCGCCCAAAGCCACCACATTAAACACCAACACAACACAATATCTTAGCATGCTATAAAGCACACTTTTCCCAATGTTTTTGATGTATCTTCCTGTCCAGTTATATTTCACTTGGCTTGTCATAAAGCCATACAAAACTTCACCCGATGCCAGTTGGGCAAAGTCGAGCGTAAGAGGGAAAATAAACAAAGTCCACACGCCAAGAAAAATGTAGTTGAAACGAAATTGAATATTTGTTGTAAGCACTTCCCCAACTCTTTGAAAAAGTTGCTCAAAAGTTGCAGCAGACGCTTGAAGTGGTTTGGAAAACAACCCACCAAACGCTTGACCAAATTCCACAAAAATTTGTGCTTCTACAAGTTTTGCAATAATTGGACTTGCCAAAAAGTAGCACACACAAAAACTAAGGCTTATGCAAATTACATAATACAAAAGAACTTTCCAAACATTAGAAAAGTTGGTTAGCAGAAGTCTAATCGTATTCCTAAAAATCATTTTTAATCCTTTATTGCCCTAGGGCAAGTATATTTATAATTGTGAAATTTCAGTTGTCAAGAGTGACGCCAAGTGGCGAAATAACATTTAACTTTATACAAATTGCTTTGTTTTTTCAACTAACGAACATATTATATCCAAAAAAAATTATTTTTGCAAGAGATTTTTTTGCTTTATCATATATAAATAAGAAAATTTTTCAATTTTTATTCCAAAATAATCTTTTTCCAACGTTTTTGCGGTCAATTCTTTGCGGTTTAATGTTTTAACAAAAAAAAGAAGCACAACTTTTGGTCATGCTTCTTTAACAATGCTATTTTATTCAGTGATTTTATTTTTAGTGGTTTTTTCTTCTTTTTTAGTTTTTTCTTTTGTAGATTTCTTTTCTTTTGTAGATTTCTTTTCTTTTGTAATTTCTTCAGCGGTTTCCTCGCCTGCAAGTTTATCAACAATCATGTCCTTAATTTCCTCGTCACTTCGTCCTGTGTCATTTTTCAAAATGCCAAAGCAGCACAAAATACACAAAACAATGCTCACGCAGTCAATAAGGATACTCATAGGCAAGTCAACGCCAAAATTTTTGCAAAGTGCTTGCACAATTCCAATTATGCCGCAGCAAATTGCAATCCAGAAAACAAGGGATTTTTTCTTCATTTCTTTTGCCCCCTATAACCTATTTTAAGGTGAATATTTTTCACCTCCTCACGTATATCTTCCACCACGTCCAAATGTTCATTGAGTTTGTAAATTGTCTGTTGGTACTTCTTTTCTCTTGAAGCACTATCTCTAAGTTGATAGACCAAAAGAGCAACAAACAACACCGCCCAAAGACCATTTGCCAGTGCAAGTTTAAAAATTTCTTCCCACATATCTTATTCCAAAAAGGATCTTCTTGAATTCCTGCTTAATTTTCTTTTCATCAATAATCTTTCTTTTTGTCACTTTGCGGGGTTTCTTAGCCATCATTTCTCACCCTAAACACCATTTCAACATCTCTTTGTGCCACAAGGTTGTCCGTTCCAGAAAGGGTTATCCAAAACTTTTTCCCAGGAAGTTTGCAGTAATATTTTCTGTTTGGAGTGTTATCCTTCACTTCAAATTGCCTAAAGCCTTCATCAGAGCAAACTTTTAGTGTCATTCCTTCGCCCACGCCAAGATAAATTTCATCAAGAATTTTCTTCTTGCCGCAGGAGCCTAATTCAATGTCTGCACTTTCATAGAGTCTATCCATAATAATTCCATAAAACGTGCCACTGTCGTCAATTTGATACAACATCCTGTCGTCATCAACAAGCAAAACAAGTCTGCTTGAGCCTTTGTCGCACACAGCCATAAGACTTCTTATGTCATAGCCTTTCATAATGCTATATGAGTAGTCGTCAAGGTTAATTTCAACCAAAGCATTATTCTTCTTTGTATCCGTTTCGCCAAAGTCAAATTTCATAGCAATATACAACTTGCCTTCATACGCCTCGCTTATTGCATAACTTTGGTCAACGTCTTGAATTTTCTCCTCAAAGCCCATAGGAATTTTTTTAACTTCATATCCGTCCGTGCAATAAAGCCCATCTTGTGCCAAAAAATAAACCATGTCCTTCACCTTTATAACAGTGTCCGCATAAATCTTACTTCCAGAAACAAGCACGCTGTTTATTGTCGCCATTGAAATAACTCTTGGAATTTCCACCCTAACAATTTCATAATCACCAATGCACAAAAGCCCATTATCCAGTGGAACGAGCATCCTCATCTGCCCTTTGCTTTTATGAAGGTTAATTTCTCCAAGGTCAGCAGTGTCGCTCCAGTCAAAAAGTTTTGCTTCTTTGGTATATTTTAGAAGTCCGTCATCGGTGTTACACAAGCCAAAAAGCCTTTCGTTGTAGTAGCAAATGGAGCAGAACTTTGTGCCACGTGCGGCGATCTGTGGGGTTGTGCTATTTTCAAAATAGACAAGATCGTCAGAAGTAACACAAAACATTGCCCCGTCTTTGTCACCCCAAGTAAAAGTGCTAAAGCAAGGCGTCATGCCAAAGGGATAGTCAAGAAGTTTTATGTAATCTCTATCGTTGTCAAACAAGTCAAAAGCATACAACTTATTGTCAACACCCCAGCAAAACATTATATATTTCCTCTCACCCGAAGTGGTGTCCCGATAACTATATTTCCAAATCTTTTTCAATTTGCAAGGAGGTTGGATAACTTCAAGTGGTGTTTTAAGATTGATGTTTTGTGGCAAAGTGAATCTTGTTGTCCCATTTGCACAAACAAGTTTATCATTTTTCATTTTGATGTTGTAGCATGTTTTTGCAAGCCCAGGGGTTTTGTCCGAGCCTGCATATTTTGTCGAAAGCTTAAAGTTAAGCCGTTTGACCGAAAACATTTTACTCATTATTTCAACCACCTTTTAGCCGGCATAATGTTTCGGCGGTTGTCAATTTTGTCCGCCTCCTCAAGATAACGCTTTCTTATAACCTCCGCCTCGTCAAAACTTCCTATCATATATAAATATTCGCTTGCCGTCCCAAGAGCCAGCACAATATCCGTCACCTTTCCAAACAAAAAGTCAACATTCCCAAGTGGGTTTTGCTTTGGTGGAATGTAGGAATAGACCAAAGTCACTTTGCCGGGCTTGTCAATTTCAAGTATGCCGTCTGGCTTTATCTTGAATGGAATCTTCTTCCCGTCACGCAAAACATAATACACCTTCACCATGTCAGAAAGCATATACACAGCATATTGATTGGTCTTAAAGTCAATCTCTTTTTCCTTTTTCAACACAAACTTATCCGTGCAAATGCTTCTTAATGCCACATTAAACGCTTCAGTAAGTTTGTTAAAAAGTTTTGTCGTCTGTGGGTCAATGGTAACAAGCAAAGTTGTGGTGCTTGCAAAAATGTTTCCCGTTTGTGGGTCATAACGAGTAATGTTGCCCTTAAAATATTCAAACAAATCATTCAACTCCGACTCAATGCCACAATAATAACTAGCAGTCTTTAAAATATCAACAACATCCATTTATTCTTTTCCTTTTATTCAAAATTTTTTGCAGGTCGTTGTGACTTCCCTATATCCACCTTGTGGTGTCACACTGGGAGAAGTCACAGTCCCGCTTTGTTTTTTCCAAGAACCTAAGGCGTTCGGACAAAAGAAGTTTGCTTTTCGCACTTATCAAGTCCGAGGCTTTTTTCTCCAAAGTGGCATTGGTCTTGTCAATATCTGCAACAATTTTCTTTGCAAATCTAACATTTGTCCTTTGAGATTTATCAAGCACGCTTTTGTCAAGTTTGCCGTCAACAGAAAAAGCAAATTCCCGCCCGTCAAACACAACAAATTTTCTGCCTATTTTGTCCCAAAAAATCTTGTATCCACTATGAATTTTTTTAAGCCTATTTTCAATGCCAAACAAATCGTTTTTCACTCTTTTTAAATGTTTAAAGTTCACTTCTTTTTCCCGCCTTTAGTCAGTTATTTTACAATGTTGCAAACTTTCCCTTGTGCAGATGGTCTGTCGCAAATGAGTTCAGCATATTTTACAAGAGTTGCAGAATATGTTGGAGTTTTTGCACTTGGAATAAGAATGTTGCCGTTTTCGCCTTCAAGCCATTCCCAATCGCAAAGTTGGTGCATATTGAAGTCTTTTGTGTTAAGAAGATACATTGTGCCGTCATCGACAAATCTTTCAAACACAACAGGAATTCCAGCATAAGTCATAGCCTTGTATCCGCCAGCAAGAGTTGCAACGTCAATATTTCTTTTGCTTGCAGCAAGATAACCTTGATACAAGTTTCTCACGTCACCAGCCATAGCAATAAAGTCAACTTGGCTTCCAGTTTCTTCTTCAATGTAGTTTAGAGCCTTTTGAATAAGCACATCAGACATTGAAGCTTCTGAAGGGTTTTCGTCAACATAAGGATAAAGCCATTTATAAGCACTTCTGTCAACACCATAAAGCACTTTGTTTGCGTCAGTGGTGTCAAAAATTCTCTTTATACCAGTGATTTCGTTGTCTTTTGAGCCTGCAGCATAAATTTTGTCACCATTTGCAAATGTAATGCTGTCAGCAAATGTAACAGTCTTGTTGCGTCTGTCAACATATGTAACAGTTGTTGTTTTAACACTTGAACCGCTGTAAATATCAACTCTCATTCCTTCAACAAAGTTCTTAACAGAACTGAAAGTTGTTGTAGTTTTTGAGTCGTTAGTTGTAACTGTGACAGTTGCAAGAAGCCCAGTGCCGTCACCATAGACCATTCGTCCAAGGTTAAAGCAACTCGACTTAATAAGGCTTTCCATTTCATCGTTCAAAAGATTTACAAAAGCCCCAGTGTCGCTCATGCTTGCCCTAATTGCCTTGTCTGAGAGTGCGATTGTGCCATAAAGGTTTTTAAGGTCTGTTTTAAATTGCAAGAATTTGTGACCAGCAGATTCTGGAAGTTCGCCAGTTTCGCTTGAGGCACAAATGCCACCATTAAGTCCAAATGGAGCAAGTTTGATTATTTCCTTGCCATAGACGTCTTTGTTTGTTTGTTTGATTTTTGACATCAAAGCGTTAGAATTGATGTTAAGTTGTTCTGCAAGAACGTTAAGATAAACTGATTTGAGTGCGTTTTGCGCGCTAGATAATGTAACCATAATAGATTATTCTCCTTAATTTTTTTTAATTTTTATTTTTTGTTATTGTTTTTTAATAGGTCTTTTGCCAAAACTTCTGCCTCTGCAAGGGTCTTTGGCTTAGAAGCGGGAGCAAATGCCACAGCACTTCCCTTGTCGCTTCCAATAAGTTTTGGTGAAACAGGCAACACATTTTCGTCAAAGAACTTGGCAACAACATAGTCACGCAAGTCAGCATTTTGCATCACATATTCCTTCAAAGATTCCTTCTTTTCTTCTTCGGTCAAAACTTCCTCGTGAATTTTATTTTCACAAGTGTCAGAAGAAGTTTCTTCCGTCACCCTTTCACTTTCGGGTGAAAATCCGTCTTTCAGGCGTGAACCTTCGGGTGAAGAATTTCCTTCATTGTCCGAGTTTCCGCCTTTCAAAGACATTTTCTCATTGTCCTCAAGTTTTTTCTGCAAGGCGGATAAAAGTTGACACTTCCTTGTATATTCGCCATGCAAATTGTTATAGGCAACAAAAAGAGCCTTAGGGTCTTTAAACTTGCCCAAATCATTGGAGCCTGATGTTTCTGTCCCTCCTTTTTCAAATATTTCCACATCTCCGTCCGAGGTCAAAACCTTATCAGGTTGTTCCAATCTTTCTTCATTTTCCATTTTTTTTATTTCCTTTTAAATATTTTATTTTCCTAAAAAGTGCATTTCCGCACCTTTCTTGCAAATTTAATTTGTCCACAATGCAACACAGTTGCCAAATAAATTGCCTCGCAGAGCCAACAATGCAACGCAGTTGCTATCATGCAAATGTTTTGTCACACAAGTGACAAAATCTTTTGCTTAAATGTTTCGTCAACATTCCCATTTTTGTCTTTCAAAATTCCCGATGAGAGAAGTTTGAGCAAATAATCTCTCTTGCTCGCAACACTTTCGTCCAGCAAACTATCACTCATAAATTTAATATCTTCAAGCCCAAGGTCAGAATTCTTCCAACAAATAACACTGTCCTTGCCGTTTTCAAGAACTTTAAGCCTTGGCACAACGGCAAATTGCTTGTAAAGTCGCAAAATCATTTTTGCAACATTCTTAGTTGCAATCTTAATTTCGTCAATAGAAGCAGAAAGTCGTTGGGTGTTTTGTTCGACCAAAATCTCAAGTGCCGTTCCGCTCATGTTTTTAAGCGAATAATCGGAGTTAAGCATATCGCTCACGCCGCTGATTTGAGAAAACTCACTAAGCAGTCTTTCTTCTTCATTTTCAAAACATTCTGGGAACTTTTCTTCTTCCATAAACTTTGGTGGTGTTGCGTTTTGCCTATAAACCACAATTCGCCCAGGTTCAAGCCCGTCATCTTCAAGAGCAGTTATGTCAACAGAGCCTTCTTCTACTGTCAAAACACCCATGCTAATTCTGTTTAAATATTCATGTTTTCTGTTTCGCACAGCGTTGTATGCCCTTTGAACTGGAATAACCTTTTCAACAACACTTTTGCCCCAGAACGAGCCAGTAACTCTCAAACATACTTGTTTAACAAACGGAAAACCACGTTTTTTATCTGCAAGGTTGATGTATGGAAGTTCACCCACATACAAGAGTTTATCTTCACACACAACAACCACTCGCCCCTCTGGATATTCAACAGACGGACTTTCATATCTTTCCACCACAACAAACATATCGTCACTACTTTCTTTCAAAATATCCACACCCCAAATATTTTTAATCGCTTTCCTAGAAAATTTTTTGGCATGAATAATACTTTCGCAGTCTTCAATGTCCTCATGGTCAGCACTGTCGGGATAAATTTCATAAGGCGACACAACGTCAACTTGCACTTCGCCTTCAAAAACACTCTTGCCGTCTTTGTCATAAATCTTTTTGCCGCCACAGTTGTTCCAAGTGACTTTATAAAAACTTGTGCCAGCAATTTCGCTCCAATTTGTCGCTTTGTTTATAATCTGAGCAATGTTTAACTTTTCATAAACACTTCTTAAAATATCTCTGCTCAAACTTGCAGTTTTAACATCGTTTTCGTTGTCACTTGTTGGCATGACGTCCATTTCTGGTCTGACATAAACAAGTCTGGCAAGCCTACTTTCAACAATAGGTGCAATGTGATTAAACACCTCATTCATTTGCCAACTATACCCACCGCACTCGTCCTCTATGTCGTCAAAACTATTAACTCGCAAGTTCTGCTTCCCTTGCAAAAAGTCATTGTTCAGCCTCCATTGAGCCTCAAAAACCTTTCTATCCTTTTGTCTTTTTAGAAAGTCGTTCATAACCTCCGAAACCAAGTCTTGAACATACTCACTCTTTTTCTTTCTCATTTTTTCTCCTTTTCTTTACTTAATAAATCAATAAGTCTTTGTTTTTCCATTTCAAGTTCCTCGTCAGACATTTCTTCATAAACGCTGCTATTTTTCATGGCGAGCAGAACTTTGATTGACGCCAAATCTGGAGCCAAAACTTTTTTAGATTCTTTTCTTGATTTAAGCCGCAGCACGTCACTTTCGCCGTCTTTCACATATTCTTCAACAACTTCCTTTGACACCCCGCCCTTGGCAAGGCTGATAAGCGACTTTTTCAAAATTTCTTCTTCGTTATCCATTTCCCCTCCTTCTAAGTTTTCTTAATAATTCCTCTTTGTGAAGTTGAATTTTATTTTTCTCACGCTGTGCAGGCCGTGGCCGTGACATAAGATAATATCTAAGTTCGTCCAAGCAGTGGTCGTCTTTCTTAACTGGTACATCGCCCGTTCCCCAGAAATAACTCTTAAACTCCTCAATCATGTTTTTGCAAGTGGAGAAAATAAACAATCTAGATTTCCCTTCAGCATTTTTTATGTAACTTTTAACTTGAGCAATGCCCGAAAACAAATCTTTGTTCACCTTTGTGTTAACATTTATGCCCCGTTCATAAAACAACTCCGCAACACTCTTTGTTCCATTTAGCGTCCTCTGCCCGCCGGCACTATCAATCAAGGCGTCATAAGTCCCAAATGAATTCGTTTTCCAGCCAAGCCGCTCGCAAGTTTCCTTAATTTTTGCAGCATGATAGTCAATGTCTTTGCCCGCTTCAAAATGTTCCGCCACCACAAAAACATTGCCGTCATAGTCCACCGCATACCAGTGGCACGAAAGTGGGTTGTTAAGCCCAGGGTCAATGGAGATATTGTCAAACCACTCCTTTGGAACATCAAACGGTTCAACAACATTCACATTTTGGTCAAAGTCCTTATATACAAGCCCGCACGCCCCAACAAAATGCCCATACTTTCTGCTTTCAAGGTCATCACTGCTCAGTGACTTTTCAAAATACTCCACTTCTTTTGGGTCAAGATAAGGGTTGTCTTCCCACTGCATTTGCTCATACCAAACCTCATTATCGCCGTTTCTGTTCATAAAAATTTCGTCATAAACCCACGACAAGTTTTTAAGTGGTGTCATTGTTCCAAAAATTTCTCCACAACTATCCATAACCCTCATTTTGCACTCAAGATAAACATCTTTTGACGGTTCCTCATCAAACCAAACATAATCAAGACTTGTCCCTTGAAATTTCTCTCTGCCTTGGTCACAACTCTTAAAGCCAATAACACTCTCCCCGCCAAAGACATTTTTTATTTTAATGTAATCAATGACGCCACCCTCGGCAAAATCCTTCCTCCCAGAAAGCATGGCAATGTCAACAATCCACTCGGGTCTTAAGTAACTTAAAATCTTCTTTTGAGCCACATCTCTTTGCACTTGCTGCGAAACGCTGACGACCCAACCGCTTGTGTTTTTCTTGTTTTTCTTGTAGGGGTGATTGCCCCTTGCAAGCCACACACATTCCACCGCCCCACATTCTGTTTTGCCCGTTCTGTTTCCGCCAAACACCCACCTATTCCGCTTTTGACACTTATGGAAGGCAATTTGTTTTTTATGTTTAATTCTCCCCGAGTTGTAGTTTGCGAGTTTATCGTTTTTGCGACTTTCCAAAATGTTATAAATCTTTCTCAACTTGAGCAAAATTTCTTTTAAGCCCCCGCTGTTTTCGTATTTTTCTTCCATAATATATCCCTTTCGACAATCTCTCCAACAATTTTTCCCTTGCATATTGCTAAAATAAAGACACAAACTTATTATCACAATCACTATAAAGGAGTTTTAAATTGAAACATATCAACGACCACTCATTTATCCGTTTTATTTTTGCAACTGCAATTTTGCTTGTTGTTTTGCTTTCTCCTTTTTTAAATTTTTCCCCACCCACCACCTACGCCTCCGCACTTACCACCTACACCTACGCCCGAGCAGAAACAAGCGGCGTATATTTATATAAATCCGCCTCTTCACTTGACTCCTCAAACATTCTTTTTGAAATCCCCGAAACATATTTTGTAGGACTGCTTTCAAACTACGACAGCAAATTCTACAAAGTTATGTATCGTGACCTAACTGGCTTTGTCCTCAAGTCGTCTGTCACCCCAGTAAAGGAAACTCCCGAAACGCCATATCTTGAAAACGTAACTTTCCGAGTGTTTTCACCGGGTGGCACAGAACTTGTAGCCAACCCCACATCAAAAAGCCCAACAGTCATAACGACCGTTGAGCAAAACACAACATTAAATTATTATGGAAAATCCGTTGGACAAGAAAACATTTCTGGCAGAGGTTCAACGTGGTATTTTGGCACGACTACCACAGGCGAACGAGGATACATCTATAAAGGTCTAACCGACCAACTATCCCACATTCCCATAAACTCCGAACGCACCACCGCAATTTCTTCTCCGTTTGGTGATTCAAACGACTATCTCTACAACTTAGTGGACATTTCACTAGGCTCAAAAATTTTGATAATTCTTCTTACAACCCTTCCCGTGGGGCTTCTTATTTATCTTCTTCTGAAACCCTACAAAATCGAAAAAACTCTCACATCACACACCTCCAAAAATAAACTTCATCCAAAAACCATTCGTCAAATTCAAGACCAAACAGATAACACAATCTAATTACAACTTTCTTTTAAACTTCCCATTTTTGCTATTTTGTTGTTACTTTTTGTCTAAAATTTGCTATTTTTTACATTAAATTATTTTTCTTAATCGTTTTAGCAACAAATTGCACACAACTTCGGGGCAATCTTCAATACTTCCGCCCATTTTTTCATACGAACACAACTTTTCCATTGTTTCTTGCCAAAATATGCCCTTAAACACTTCGTTATACACTCTTTTGGCATTTTGAAAGTTCATTCTAAAATATCCTTCAAATCCAGTAAGAGCTTTTTGCTTCTTTCTGAAATATTCCCTTCTAGACAGTCCAAGTCTTTTTGCACAGTCATTGTTCGAAATTCCGTCAATAAAGTGATTGATAATAAGTCTTGCGGAATACTCATCAAGTTGCACCAAAGTTTTGTCAGTAAGCACTTTTAGGTTTATCATGTTAACCTTTTGTTGTGACAGAGCGATAATCGCATTTGTTTGCCGATATGTTCCGTCCTCTTGCATTTGCACGGGCGAAATTGCCCTCGCTTCGATAATATTGTCTATACTGTCGCACAACGCAGGCAACAGTTTATATATAGACAAAAACGATTTACACCAAAATTCAAATTTCATTTTTTTCCTCTCCAAAGAACTATTTTCGCCACCCTACATTTCAATTTTATAAGCCACTTTTTCAAAAGTCAAGAAAGAGTGTCATCTTTTTTAATATTTTTTAATATTTTTTTACAAAATTATTTTTTTGACCCGAAAAAACACCATTTTTGGGCAAAATTTAATCTTGATACCCCATAATACACCCCAAAATATGTCAAAATCGGTTCACAAATCGAGTTTTATCAAACATTTGTTCGATAAAATAAAAATTTTATTTTTTACTTTTTTCATTCAAAATCTCAAAAATTAAGATTTTCGCCTTATTACATATAATATATTTTATATCTAATAAGTAACATATATAATTGCCCCTTGAATTCTCCTAGGCAATTTAAAAAATATCTTTAGTATTTTAATTAAACAATTTCACTAATTTTTTCATTGATAATACCAAATTACAAATGAAGGCCTCCCATTGTAAGGGGAGGTGGCAACGAAGTTGACGGAGGGGTAGTCCAGTTTGACTTACTACTCTATCGTAATATTACTAATAGAGTAGTTATTTATATTGAACTACCCCTCTGTCGGCAAAGCCGACATCTCCCCTTACAAGGGGCGACCTTCCCTACATAATTTTGATATTTTCTTACAATCAAAAAATCAATAGTAAATAGTTCATTCTTATATAAAAAGGACATAAAAAAAGCATAAAATGTCATTTTTAACACTTTATGCTCGTTTTTTTATATTTTTTGTTATATTTCAATGTATTTTGACTTTTTTATACATTTTCTATTCATATTTTAATGAAATTTGGGTAATTTTTTATATTTTTAGTCAATTTTGAGAGTAAAAAGTCTTACGCTGGTTGAATTTCCTCAGTTTTTTCTTCATTTTTCTCTGCCTCTTCGTCAACTAGGTGAATTTTGCCCATAGAAACTTCATAGGCAACACGTGTTTCGCTTTCTGTTTCAGAGATTTTCTTTTGATATTCTCTGCTTTGAACTCTGCCAATGACTTCAAGTTTTTGCCCAACTTTTATGTTTCTGACATATCTTGCATTTCTGCCCCATGCGATGCATGGAATATAGTCAGATTTATTGTAGGACCTATTTACAGCCAAAAGCACGTCACAAATTTCTCTGCCGAAAGGTGTCACCCTAAACACAGGTTCTTTGCACACATAGCCCGCAACTTCCACGACATTTGGGTTCATACTGTCGTCCATTTCGATAATGTCACGCACAAAAACAGTAAGAAAGAGTTTACTCTTGCCGTTTACAATTTTGTTGTAACTTCTATACTGTCCCTTAATTGCCACTTCCTTTCCAAGTTTAAAGTCGTCACCTGTTAAAAGTTTTTCTGACACAGTCACTGGAATGTAGTCAAAGTTATCCGAAAGTCTTGGGACTTTGAGGTTAAGTTCATAAAACGCCTCGCCAAACACTTCATGAGTGTATTTTGGCTCTGTTGTTACAACTCCTTTCAAGAATACTTTGTTGTTTTCCATCATTTCGTAATTCATTTTTATATCTCCCTTTGTTTTTTTGCATCAGCATGCAATTTGTCGCCCTGTGTGGTCAATTCTTGTGTTTCCGTCAAGCAAAAGTTCGCTAATTGTCACAAATTTATATCCCCTAGATTTCAGCGTGGTGATAATAGTTGGCAAGGCGTCAACGATGTGGTCGGCGTTGTTGTGGCACAAAATTATCGAGCCACTTTGCACTTTTTTAAGCACATTTGCAGCAATTTTTTCTGCAGAAATTCCTTTCCAGTCCAAACTGTCCACATCCCACTGAATTGTTTTTAGATTTTGTTTTTCAGCAGCGGATAAGACTTGATTATTATAAGACCCAAAAGGAGCCCTAAAAAGTGTAACTTCCTTGCCAGTGACGTTTGTTATCTTCTTTTTTGATGTCGAAAGTTCCAGTTCCATTTGCTCTGTACTTAATTTCACAAAGTCTGGGTGAGTGTTGCTGTGAGTTCCAATTTCAAGCCCTTGTTCGTCAATCTTTTTCACAAGTTCCTCATTTTTGTCCACCCACATTCCAACAAGAAAGAAATTTGCTTTAATTTGCTGCTCGTCAAGAATTTTCAAAATACTTTCCGTTTTGTCACTTCCCCACGCCGCATCAAAACTTATGGCAATTTCCTTTTGGTCGTTCTGCACGCAGTAAATTGGCAACTTCCTTGCCTTCTGCACGAATACACTTGCAAGGCTCTCGCCGCCAAAATTAAAACTGAGTAACATTGCACAACACAACACAAAAAGCGCAACTTTCATTGTCCTGCTTTTCAAAACAACAAACCATACTCTTGTATGCTTCTTCATAATAACTCATTTCTCCTTTTCACACTAAGCCTTTTTTGTCCTTATGTGTCTAGTTTTGTAGAAACATTGTCGTCTAATTATAGTTATTATGTATGTTGCTCAATTATTCATTTTAAAATGTTCTTTCCTAAAAAGAAAAGAGTGCATTTAATACACTCCTTTCCATAAATCATATTAAAACACTTCTTCATCTTTTGTTTTTCAATTTAAGTCAAATTTGTGTATATCTCCCTACACCACAGGCAGATAAACTCTCTTAGGTGTTAGGTTTTTCAGTTGTTTTTCAATAGGTTTTCCTCTGCCCGTTCTGCTGTCAATGGTCACAAGGTCTGTTGGCTTAAACAATAGGTCATCGTCTGTCACAATAGCCATTGTAGTTGGTTTGTCTATAACCGCTGCAAACGCAACTTTGCCGCCAGTTGCAGTTATCTTTTGTCCTTTTCTGTATCTTACACTTTGTTCAATGGACTTAACTGCCGTTCTCTTGGCAACGCCCTTATCTCCAACAATCAAAATTTCTCCAGCATTTTTTATGGAAATAGCAACGCACGCACAAGTATCTTTCCCTCCAAGTGCCACGCCTTTAACACCGCCAGCCACACGCCCTTGAAGTGGAATATCGTCCGTCTTTGCATTAAGCACCATGCCTTCTTTTGTTACAAAAACAATCGTCCAGTCTTCCTTTGGCTCTGGCACAACGTCCAAAACTTCATCACCATCTTTAAGTTTTATGGCTTGATAGGTCTTTTTGAGAAGTGTATATTCTTCTCTTGCGGTCTTCTTTATCATGCCGAATTTTGTTAGGAATATAAGATTATCTTCGCCTTTCATTTCTTTTTCGTCATAAAGAGCAATTATGTGTTCGTCTTTTGCTAGGTCTTTGAAAATGGAATAATCGGCAATGCCTTTATCTCTATATCTGCTCTCGCCAAACGCCGCAACTGGCACCTTAAGACAATTTCCGAAGTTACTGAACGCAATTATATTGGTGTCTGATGTAACATTAAGTTTTAGTGTGTGAATTTGAGAAAGTGTCGAATTTTCGCCAAGTTCCTTGCTGCTTAGGTTAAACTGCTTAACTGGGACAGCCTTAAACATTTCGTCAGCCGTTTTCAAAACGACAAGTTCCTTAACTTCATTTTCTTGCTCTGCAATTTCTTCTGCAGTTGCTGGTTTTTCGTCATCTTTTAGGAATTTAGTCAACCTTTCGCTCTTATATTGCTTTTTAATTTGCAAAAGCTCGCTCTTGACCACTTCATATTGTTTTCTTGGACTTTCGACAATAGATTTAAGTTCTTTGATAAGAATTTTAAGCCCTTTAAGTTCTTCTTGCAGTTTATTGACTTCAAGACTTGTAAGCCTTGCAAGTCGCATATCAAGAATTGCTTGTGCTTGTCTGTCGTCAAGAATAAACTTCTCTTTCAGTCTTCTCTTGGCTTCTGTGGTGTTTGGTGAAGTTTTAATAATTTTCACCACAGCGTCAATATTTTTGATTGCAATAATAAGACCTTCCAAAATATGCGCCCGTTCTTCCGCTTGCTCAAGGTCATATTTGCTTCGTCTTAAGACAACCTCCCGTTGATATTCGCTGTAGTATGAAATGATATCAAGAAGTCCCATTTGCTTTGGCTTGCCGCCCGCAATGGCGACCATATTCACGCCAAATGTTCCTTGAAGTTCTGTGTTCTTGAGCAGCGACTCATATATTTTATTTACGCTGGCGTCTTTTTTAAGTCGAATGACAGCACGCTGCCCGTGTCTATCTGATTCGTCCCTAATTTCCGCAATATTTTCAAAGCCGAACTTGCCTTCGTCCTTAAAACCTGCAATTTTTTGCAGCAAACTTGCCTTATTAACTTGATAAGGAAGTTCTGTAATAACAATGCTCTTTTTATCCGTTCCCACGCCTTCAATGTGCATTTTTGCTCGAAGATAAATTTTTCCACGCCCTGTTTCATAGGCTTTATAGAGTTCCGAACTTTCAAGAATATATCCGCCCGTTGGAAAGTCTGGGCCCTTTATTATCTTCATCATTTGCTTTAGGGTGATGTTTGGGTTGTCGATGTATGCCACAACGCCATCAATGGTTTCACCCAAGTTGTGTGTTGGGATATTTGTTGCAAGCCCAACAGCAATACCCGATGAGCCATTGACCAAAATGTTTGGAAATCTGCCTGGCAACATTTGAGGTTCTTTTTGAGTGTCGTCAAAGTTAAGCCCCCACTTAACAGTGTTTTTGTCAAGGTCACGCAAAAGTTCAAGTGCTATTGGAGCAAGTCTAACTTCTGTGTAACGAGCCGCTGCTGGAGGGTCACCGTCAACGCTTCCGAAGTTGCCGTTCCCTTCAACAAGAATGTTCCTCATGTTAAAGTTTTGAGCAAGTCTAACCATTGCATCATAAACGGACGCATCGCCATGTGGGTGATATTTACCAAGCGTTTCACCAACAATACGAGCGGACTTTTTGAAAGGTTTGTCTGGGGTGTTGCCCAGTTCGTGCATAGCAAAAAGAATTCTTCTTTGAACAGGCTTCAATCCGTCTTCAACACGTGGCAAGGCTCTATCCAAAATAACGTGTTCAGAATATGGAATCATGCTTTCGTGAAGCACTGTGTCAAGGTTTTTATAAAGTAGCCCGTCACCAATATTTTCGCCCGAGTTTTCCATATAAACTTTTTCTTCAATGTCAACTCTGTTCAAGTTTTTATAGTCATCACGGTCGCCAAGGTCAGCAAAAACATTTCGCCCAACGTTTCTATCCACTTCCTCAAAGCCTTTGTTTAGGTCTTCAACGTCATGACGAACTTTCAAGTTTTCGTCACTGTCAAAGAATATATCTGTATCAACTTCTTCCGTCTTTCTTCTTGAAGTCTTTTTTTCTTCAACCTTTTTGTTTTCAGTCTTGAGAGTCTTTGAAGAAACCACTTTCTTGCTTGAAATCTCGTTATTTTCCGTCTTTTTTGGCGTTTTTGCGACAGTTTTTGCAACTTTTTCTTCTTTTTTAACTTTTTCCGCCACCTTTTCGGTCTTTTTTGTAACTTTTTCAGCCTTTTTTGTCACTTTTTCGTCTTTTTTGGCAGATTTCATGATTTTTTCAGCCTTTTTGTCGTCTTTTTTCTCACTTACTTGCTTTTTGACCACCTTTGAAGGTTCACCACCAATTTTTGTCAAAAGAGATTTCAATGTTTTGTCTTTGCCGTCTTTCGCTTTCAAGTTTTCCTCGTCCTTTTGTGTTAGATTTTGATTTTTGTCTTGCCCTAGGGATAACCCGTCAAGCATTGACATCTGCCCGTCAGCCACTTCGATTTGTTCCCGTTCGTCCTCATCTTTTGGTTTTTCTTCCTCGTGAACAAACAGTTCCCCTATGTCAATCTGCCCATCAATCGCTCTTGGCGGGAGGATTACATCATCTTCATAATCGTCCATAATTATCCCCGTTTTTCGACTTCAAATTACAGTTATTTTTCCAGTTTCATAAAGTTGTCAACTTTGTTAAAGTCAACATACTCCGAAAGATATTTCTTTCTTGCTTCAATATCGTTGCCCATAAGAGTTGTTATCAAAAGTTCGGCATTTGCCACATCGTCAACCCCCACTTTAACAAGTGTTCTTGTTTGTGGGTTCATAGTTGTTTCCCAAAGTTGCTCAGCGTTCATTTCGCCAAGTCCTTTGTAACGTTGAATTGTATATCCCTTGCCAAATCTCTTTATTGCATCTGGCAATTCCTTATCCGAATAAACATATTCAATTTGCCCTTTTTTCTCCACCTTATACAGTGGTGGAAGCCCGATATACACATTGCCGTTTGTTATAAGTTCTTTCATATATCTGAAGAAGAATGTCAGCAAAATTGCTCTGATGTGAGCACCGTCTTGGTCAGCATCTGAAAGAATAATAACTTTGTGGAATTTCAAGTTTGAAATGTCAAAATCTTCGCCAATACTTGTGCCAAGCGAGCCAATAATTGACCTTATTTCTTCATTTGCCAAAACTTGGTCAAGTCTTTTCTTTTCTGCATTAAGAGGTTTGCCTCTCAGTGGCAAAATCGCTTGGAAGCCCCTATCCCTTGCTTGCTTTGCGCTGCCACCAGCACTGTCCCCTTCAACTATAAACAATTCATTTAGTTCTGCTTTTCTTCCTGTGCAGTTTGAAAGTTTTCCAACAAGGCTAGAGTTTTCAATGCTATTTTTTTGACGGGTGAGTTCCTTTGCTTTCTTCGCCGCCAATCTAACTCTTGAGGCACCTTTTGCCTTTTCCATAATTATGCCGGCAATTTTTGCGTTTTCTTTTTTGTCGAAGAAGCGAGATAATTCCTTAATCACCATGCCTTCAACAATTCCCTTAACTTCTGGATTGCCGAGTTTTGTTTTGGTCTGTCCTTCAAACTCAATATCACGCATTTTAACAGAAAGCACAGCGGAAATGCCTTCTCTATAGTCCTCGCCCAAAAGATTATCTTCCTTGTCTTTCAAAAGTCCCAATTTTCTTGCCACATCATTCATAACCTTTGTTAACCCCGACTTAAAGCCAAGTTCATGAGTTCCGCCTTCGGTGGTTGGAATGTTGTTTACATAAGAAAAGAAACTTTCTGTGTAACTATCTGTATATTCAATGGAAGCCGACATTTTAAGTCTATCGTTTTCGCTTTCGATATAAAGTGCTGGTCTAAAGAGTGGAGTTTTTGCTTCGTTAAGATATTCAATAAAGTCCACCAATCCGCCGTCATATTTATAGTTTTGGGTTATGTCGTCTTTCTCGTCAATAAAGGTTATTTCAAGCCCCTTATTTAAAAAAGCAAGTTCCTTAAGTCTGCGTCTTATAACGCTGCCGTCAAGCACATTGTCAAGGAAAATTCTCTTATCAGGCATAAACGTGATTTTACTTCCCGTTTTGTCCGTTTTACCAATTTCAGTCAGCGGCTTTGTAACAACCCCGCCATGTACCTTGCCCTTTTTATCTTCCAAACTTTCAAAGCGAATTTCATACTTTTTGCCGTTTCTGCAAATTTCCGCATCAAGATAGGTTGATAGAGCATTTGTAACAGACGCACCAACGCCGTGAAGCCCGCCAGAATAGTTGTAGTTGCTGGAGTCAAATTTGCCGCCAGCGTGAAGTTTTGTAAAGACGAGTTCCGCCCCAGAAATTTTGTAAGTTGGGTGAATGTCAACAGGAATTCCACGTCCGTCATCTTCAACAGTCGCCGAGCCGTCTTTGTGAAGCGTCACTTCAATTTTAGAGCCAAACCCATTTGTAATTTCGTCAATGGCGTTGTCAACAATTTCCCACAAAATGTGATGCACGCCCTTGCTTCCCGTTGAGCCAATATACATACCAGGTCTTAAACGAACAGCGTCCAAGCCCTCAAGAACAACCAAGTCTTTTGAATCATAACTTTTTGCCACAATATCCTCCAAAGTCCGCTTGCCACAAGCAAACGACCAAATTTTACAATAAAATTTTAGCACACAAATTCATTTTGTCCAACCAATAATCGAAGTTTCTCAAATTTTTATGCAAAATTTTTGTTATAACCATGCCAAAAACTTGCCTACACACAATTTTTCAAATATTTATACATATTTTCGCATATTTATTCACCAATTTTAAGTAAAATATTTTTTATTAAATTTTTTTGAGAAAATATCATAAACTACATTTATGAAAACGATTGTCCTCACTGGCGGCGGAACTGGCGGGCATGTTATCCCGAATATCAGCCTTATTCCCCTATTAAGAAAGCATTTTGACCGAATTTGCTACATCGGCGGAAGTGGAATTGAAAAAGACCTTATCTCGCACGAAAAAAATGTGGAGTATTTTGAAATTCCCACACACAAGTTTGTTAGAAAAAACATTTTAAAGAACATTTTTCTTCCGTTTAAGGTTTTATCCACAAGTTTTAAGTGCAAAAAGATTTTAAAAAACATATCACCCGATGTTGTGTTTTCAAAGGGCGGATATGTGTCATTTCCCGTTTGTCTTGGGGCAAAATTTGTCAAAATTCCAGTCGTTGGGCATGAGTCTGACCTAACTCTTGGCATGGCGAATAAGTGGATTGCAAAGTTGTCAAAAACATTCTGCACAACCTTCCCGCAAGCGGCAAAAACGCTTAAAAACGGAGTTTTCACTGGTTCTCCAATAAGGGAGCAACTTTTCCACGGCGACAAGCAAAAAGGGGTCGAGATTTGCTCACTTTCTGACACTTCAAAGCCATATATCTTGATAACTGGCGGTTCAACGGGTGCAAAGGACTTAAATGATGTGGCGTTTGCGTCTATCCCCGCTTTGTGCAAAAAATACAACATAATTCACCTTGTGGGAAAAAACAAACTTAACACTCAAATATCACACAAAAACTATTATCAAGCGGAATTTTGCTATGAAATAGAACATCTTTTTGCCCTGGCAGATGTTGTTGTATCTCGCAGTGGCTCGGGTGCAATTTGCGAACTATTGGCACTTAAAAGGCCAATGATTTTGGTGCCACTTCCAAAGGGCAACTCTCGTGGCGACCAAGTGGAAAATGCGGAATATTTTAAATCCCAGAACTTTGCAACGGTGATAAATCAATGTGACCTAACGCCAAATGTTTTGTGTTCAGAAATTGAAAAAACACTTCAAAACAGAAAAACCATTGTCACCGCCATGGAAAGTTCCACCGCCACCACCCTAACCCACGGCACACAAAACATCGTGGCGGAAATATTAAAAGTCACCGCCCCAAAATATGAAAAGAAATAGTCAATTCTTGAACAAAATTCACACAAAATATCCAATCATTTCTTCGCAATAATACATGAAAAAAGACAGCAAATGCTGTCTTTTAGTTTTTTTTACTCTCCCGTTGACATTTCTGTTGCCATGGACATTGCCATTTCAAAGCCTTGCATCATATCTTGCTCAAAGGCAGAGCCTTGTCCAAATTCGCTTGTTATTGCCGCAAGAAAACTTGAGGCAAGCGAGCCAAAGCCAGTTTTTGAATTTGGGTCTGTGGAAGTGTTGGAAAACATATTCAAAAACACGGCACAGATTGTATTTTTTGCAACGTCATAGAAAAGTTGCTTTTTGTCACTAAGAAGCGCTGTTTGCACAACAAAAACTTCGTTGTCCGTAAACGACACATCTCTCCCGCCCACTTGCTCGGTGGTGATTTCAAGTTTAACTGGCACCTTTTTGTAAGTCATTCGCCTTTGTGGCACAACTTTTGTCATAATAAACTGCACAGTCTTTGTTTCATAAAATTTTACGCAGTCCTTCAAAGCCTCAACACGAGCGTTCACATCGAGTTCACTCCAGTTGTTATATTCTTCAAAAACTTTTTCCATATTAACCCACCTTTTAGGCAAACTTGTAACGCTGCCCAGTGTTTTATTATAGATATTTTACCACTTTTTTGCACGAACTACAAGCATAAATAAGTTTTTTTGAAAATTATTTTTTTAGCACTCAAAATAGACTTTAATTTTCTTCTTTTTGTTCTTTTTAAGACTAAGCCCCAAGATTGCATTTTGTTGATAATCAAACAAAACACCCCTCACTTTTACTCTTTTTGTGCCACGTGGCATATAAACATTCACCGTTGTATCGCTGCTTGCCTTAAGCCTCAGCCGCAGCACCCCACGAGTTGAAACCCACATTTCACACACAACACCCCCGTCAAGCGGCACTCCTCTTATGTTGCATTTTTTGAATTCCTTTGGAAAACAATCGAACAAAAATATGTCACTTCCGCATGATTTGACAAACATATTCTTAACGCACGAAAAGAGCATGATATTTGTGTCAAATGGCAATTCATTTTTGTTTCCGACAAGTCCAACGCCTTGCCCTAGTCTATCATAAAGCGAAAACATTAAATTACTTGAAATAAAGTTTTTGATAAGCGTTTTTAAAATTTCATAGCCGTCACTTCCTTCGCCGCACGCAAAAAGTGCCAAAGCCATGCGGCAGAGGTCATTTGAGCGATATTTCCCAGTTGAATTTAAAAACCTACTTTTAATTGAGTTTGCTACTAGTGTTTCATAGTCTTTCTTGGCGTCAAAACGCTTTGCACCCACACAATATGGCACAAGGTGGGATATAAAAGGCGAAGTTTCATCAGTTTCAAGCCCGTTTAAGTTGTATTCCTTAATAAGTCCAAAATTATCCACTTGCACGTCAGGCACAAGCGACAGAAGCCCATCAAACTTACTAGCATTTTCTTCTTCGCCTAAAATTTGACACACATTGGTTAAAATTTTAAAAACACTTTTGGCCGTTGCAAAATCAACCATAGGGTTTGGTGAAAGATAAAAAACTTTGCCTTTTGGTCTTGAATAAGGCGAAATTCCATAGGGGGACTCAAGAGTTTTTGTTTGCTTGTTTTCCACCAAAAAATTTGAGTAAAATTCCCCCGTTTTTAGCAAAAATTCGTAAGATTTTTTAAGAAAATTGAGGTCAAGAGTTCTAAGATAGTGTTTGTAAACAAAAATGCACAAAAGACCCGCCACATTGTTGTTAAAAAGGTTCTGCCCTTCAATGAAACTTGGCATGCCGTCTTCTCGTTGCAAACTTGGCACAAAAAGTCCTTCAAATCCAAACATTTTTTTGCATAAAGTTTTGTAATTATCTATTTTTTCAAAATATTTATCAAAAAACGCCTCGGGGCTGACGTTTCCCCCAAAATATGACGGAAACATAAGGTTTTCCAGTTGCAAATAGTGGTTCGTTTGCCCCAAACACAAGTCAAACACCCCGCATGGGAAATGGAACAGACTTTCACACGATATTGCAAACAAGTAATTGCCAAATTTGCAAAGTTTTTCCACAAAATCTGGCGTAACTTCCCCACTTTTTGCCATTAAAATCATTTTTTCCACGCAATCGCACTCTACTCCGCCAAGGTCGAGTTGCGGAAAGGATATTTTTGTGGCAAACACCTCTTTTTGCTCCAAAAATAAGTTTTCATAACTATCTTTCATTTTTGAAACAACTTTTTGCGTATCAATTAAGTTTTTGTCGTCAGAATTTTCACAAACAAACGCTTTTGCAAGAATTAAGACTTCTTCCGCCCCATTTATTACAATCTTTTTGCCATGTTTTTCAAAACTTCCACCACTTAAAGAAAATTTTAGCACAATTCCCACTTTTTTATTGTCTTTTGTGTTGGAAATGT
This sequence comes from Christensenella sp. UBA7862, assembly GCA_002500135.1. Classification (GTDB taxonomy): domain Bacteria; phylum Bacillota; class Clostridia; order Christensenellales; family UBA1242; genus UBA7862. The sequence goes on from DLSM01000002.1 coordinate 86,719, forward strand.
AAGTCATAACATTGTCTTGCATATCAACTTCGTCATTTTCGTCATATTCTTTAGCATTTGCCACCCAATATGAAAAATTTGCTTTTTTGCTGCCCGTTGAGGATATTCTGCTCACGAAAAAGTCATTTTTGCACGCAACAAACGAATTTCGCAAAATCGCACCCTTCTCGTCTTCAAAATACACTTTAACTTCACCCGTCTGCATATCAAGCGCCCGATAGTAATCAGTCACACGGCATGCGACTTCAAAGTCAAATTCCAAATTACATACCGCAATAGGTGATTTTTCGACACTTTTTGTGCCAGAGGACAAAATTTTGTCCACCATTACATTTTGTGCTTCAACAAACTTCCCTTCGCCCACCAGTTGTTTTGTTTTAAGATATTCCGCCGTCACGTCTGGGAAAAAGTCTGTGTTTTTTTCATATTCATCATTAGCACCTATGCTTGTTTCTTTCTCAATATCACTTACATTGTTTTCAATAGTATTTACAATATTATTATCTGAAATTTCCTCACTGTCTTTAATTTCACTAATTTCTTGAGCAATTTGATTGTTTTCCGCCAGTAAGGTGTTCTTATGTCCACAAACACCATCATTTTGCCCACAGTTTACCATCTCTTGCAATATCTTTTCTTTTTCTTGATAAGTGTTTTCTTGTGTGTTGTTTGAATATGGACAAGACATGGAACACCTGCACTGTGAGCAATTTTTGTCACAATCAAAGTTGGATATTTTGGACGCATTTGGAACGACTTTTGTTTCGCTCAGTCCCGCCACGCAAAATCTCACCGTATCTCTTTTTGCCCCGCCAAATATAAGAACACCCGTATTCCCGTTGCCCGCTGGCAGTGCTTCTTCCTTGCAAACACTTGGTGTAACAAATTTCAAAATACTTTTTCCACGCTTTTTCACATTCACCCCCAAACATTATTAGTATTTTATGAAATTGTTGTTAATATATCCAAATATCCCTTTTGAATTGCCATTTCTTGCTATATTTTCTTCAAATAAATTACTCGCATACAAAAATAAATTGTCAAAAAAATTTTAAAAAATACAAAACATATGTTTGACATATAAGAATTATCGTGATATACTCTCTCTGAAATTAGGAGAAAAATATGAAACAGTATTTATCAATAGGAATTTTAATGGAACTTGCAGACAAAGGGTGCGTGACAGCAAGCAAACTTGCGAACAAATTTGAGATTTCAACAAGAACGGTTTACAGATATTTAAGCGAATTTGAAAGTGCGGGAATTCCCACGGAATGTAAGCGTGGCAGAGGCGGCGGGGTCTGCATAATAAAAAATTCAACCTTAGAGAGTATGCTTTTGACCCCAGACGACAAAGCCCTTTTGCGACAAGCCCTTTCCACCTTGTCAGAAAAAGACGGCCAAGTACTATCGCAAAAACTTAGACTGTAACTTTATTATCTTTATAAATGATTTTTAGTATTTAAAAAAATTGATAACACGCTACCATAGAAATCAACTATAAATTTAACTAAATTATAAATTTAACTGTAATTCAAAATTACAAAACAAAAAAACAAGACCATATTTTAGCCTTGTTTTTTTATTTTTTTATGCCACGAGGGTTACGCCATGTCGTCATTGTTTTTATATTCGGTGTAGCCGTCAAGAGTAATTGTTATTGGGTTTAGGGTAACAGTTTCAAGAGCATTTGAGTCACTTTCAGACTTTCTTGACACAATTATTTGAACGCTGTCCCCCGCACGAACTGTGAGCATAATATCTGTCATTTCAAAACTTCTGTTAAATGAAACTTCTTCCACAGTGCCGTCCGAGCGAGTAATTTTCATGCCGACTACAATATCGTCAATTTTAATGCCAATTTCGCTTGCTTTTGAGTTTTCATTCACACCAACGACCACAATCTCTTCTGTTTTTGTGTTTGTATGGGAGGCTTCGTCATATGTGTTTCCAAGTTTTCCCGCCATGGACATAAAGCCAACAATAAATTTATGCACACCAACTGTTTTGTCAAGTTCCTCTGTGTTTAGTTTCTGCTCGTGGAAGTAGATTATATTTTCACAAACTGCCTTAACATTGCTTGCTGGAATTGCGTTTGCAACATTTTCGTAACTTGAAGAGGAATATTTTGAATTTGCAATGCCAATAAGTTCGCCTTTAATATTAAATACCCCGCCGCCACTGTTGCCTGAGTTTATTGAAGTGTCAATTCTTATTGTTCTTATTCTTCGTGTGTATCCAGCGTAACTTACCATAACATACTCGCTGTCCACACTGACAATGCCGCTGGTTACTGAAATTCCCTCACCCATTGGGTTGCCGATTGCTATAGCATTTGAGCCGGGTTGAATGTTGTTTGTGTTTGCAAATTTCACTTCACGAAGAGGCGAGGCAGAGAGTTTTGCAAAGGCGTCACCTTCCACTTTAAGAACTGCCAAGTCATATGCCGCACTGCCACCGATGTATGTTGCGTCAATGGCTCCCGCACCATAATCAACACTGCCGTTTGACACTGCTATTGTTTCGTTGCCATAAGTATAAATTTTTATTGTTTCCGCAGGGGCAACAGTTCCATTTGTTTCAACGGACACAACGTGATAGTTTGTTATAATGTATGCAATTTTATTATCCCTATCCATTTTGTAGCAAACGCCTGAGCCAAGCTGCACGCCACCGTCTAGTGGACAATAAATACTCACCACTTCGTTTAGGCATTCCGCAGAAATATTTTCCACAGTTGAAGAAGTGTCAGAAATATTTGAGCCATAGTCCTTTAAAAATTGCTTATAACCTTCTTCTGTGTCTTCATAAAGTCCCTTGCTAACGGCAAATTTAAACAAGCCCTCAGCAGTAAGGTCAGTTCCATTTTTGCCAGATGTGCCGTCTTGTCCCTTGTCGCCCTTGTCACCTTTAAGTGACGCCAGCCACTCTTGCTCACTGCCTTCAAACCCGTTGTCAACTGCAATTTCATATGCAGATTTGCCGTTTTTGTTGACAACTATCTGCCCGCTAAGACCGTCACACGCAGAAAGCGTGAACATAACACATAGGCATATTACAATGGAAAGTAGAATTTTCCCAAACTTCTTCATATCTTCCTCCATAAAAATGAGGGCTTGTCCGCCCTCATGTAAGTTTTATTCTTCCTCTGCGGAAATTTCATTTTGAACAGCAAGCTTTTCCTTAATTTTTTGTTCAATCTCGTCACGAATGTCAGTGTGACGTTCAAGGAATGATTTAACATTTTCCTTTCCTTGTCCAATTTTTTCGTCATTATACGAGAACCAAGACCCGCTCTTTGCAATAATATTATGCTCAACAGCAAGGTCAATTATGCAGCCCTCGTTAGATATTCCCTTGCCATAGATGATGTCAAACTCTGCAGTTTTGAATGGTGGGGCGAGTTTGTTTTTAACAACCTTAACTCTTGTTCTGTTGCCCACAATGTCGCTGCCGTCTTTAAGTGCGTCAACACGTCTAACATCAAGCCTTATGCTGGCATAAAATTTAAGAGCCTTACCCCCTGTTGTTGTTTCTGGCGAACCGAACATAACCCCAACTTTATCTCTAAGTTGGTTAATGAAAATTACGCAAGATTTGCTCTTATTTGTTATTCCTGCAAGTTTTCTTAATGCTTGACTCATAAGCCTTGCTTGAAGCCCAATAAAACTTTCACCCATTTCGCCTTCAATTTCTGCCTTTGGGGTGAGTGCTGCAACGGAGTCAATGACAACAAGGTCAAATGCTCCACTTTTTACAAGTGTTTCGCAAATGTCAAGTGCTTGTTCGCCGTTGTCTGGTTGTGACACATAAAGTTCGTCAAGATCAACTCCAAGGTGTCCAGCATAAACTGGGTCAAGGGCGTGTTCTGCGTCAATAAATGCAGCCGTTCCACCAAGTTTTTGTGCTTCGGCAATAATATGCAAAGACACAGTTGTTTTGCCAGAAGATTCTGGCCCATAAATTTCCACAATTCTTCCACGAGGCACGCCGCCAATGCCAAGTGCATTGTCCAGCACCAAACACCCCGTTGGAATGACGTCCACCTTTTCCATTGGTTGTTCGCCAAGTTTCATAATTGCCCCTTTGCCAAATTGTTTTTCAATTTGCAAAATTGCTTGTTCAACACTTCTTTCCTTATCCATAGATGCTCCTTTAAATTATCTTACGAGTATATTATACAACAGTTTGTCCCAAATGAAAATCATTTTGTCTTATTTTTTTTATCATTTCAAAAAATATTGCGTTGCACGCTATTTGAATTTTTTGTTCTCTTGAACCCTCGACCTTTTTTGAAAACACGTGAATTCCCTCGCTGCTTCCAACGGCGAAAAACACTTCACCCGTTTCTATATCGCCACAATTTGAAACAACAAAATCTGCTCCCGAGTTTTCAAGCACGCCAAGCGCCATTTGATACGCCACTTCCGAGTAGTCAATTTTTGCTTTTTTAAACAATCTTTCATCAACCCCCAAAAGTTTTGTTTTGCTTTCGCCCGTTGTTGCGATGTAACTTTCAGCCAAAATACTTTTTGCGTCTTTTATGTTTGAAAAAACAGAACTGCACATTTGCCCCGCTGTAAAATCTTCGGCAAAAGCCACCTTTTGATGTCGCAAACTTAAAAGCGAATATATAAACTCCACTTCCGTTTCGTCTTTGTCGGAATAAATGTATGGCATAAGTTTGGAATAGGCACTCATAATAAGGCTGTTTGCGTAGTCGCTTCTAACACCTTTTGGCACATAAAAAACCACTTCACCCGCCAAAAGATATTCGCTGCACACCACTTCAATTCCATGCTTGTTTTTGATATTTTCCCTAAGAAGTGAGGTCATTTCAGTAAGTTTAATTCCAAATGTTTTAAGCACAAACGTTTTACTTGCAGCAGGTTGAAATTTCAAGATATATGGCAAAACTGATGAAAAAAACATGTAATTTAGTTCGCTGTGTTCAAGTGGCAAAAGGAAAAACGATTTGTTTTCATTTTCAATCAACGCCCCTTGAAAAACGCCTTTTGGGTTTTTTATAGTCCTTGCAAGTTCTGGCATTTGTGCATAGGTCATGTCATCTTTTTTCAAAACAACAGTGTTAAGTCTTGAATATTCCTCAATGTTATTTTTCGCAAAAACGCTGCTTGACATTTTGCAGCCAAACATTTCGCACATAACCATTTTGCACATATAAACTTTTTCAAATTCATTTTCGCAAGCAACAACAAGAGAGTCAACTTCCTTTATTCCAGCCTTAAACTCTGCTTGAACGAGTTTTGACAGCGGCTTTATCACCTTGCAAAACACCACATCTTGTCCGTTTTTGGCAAGCGCGGAACAAATAAGGCTTGTTGTGTTGTTTTTGTGTTGCGAAATTATTTCACTTTGCGAAACAACAATCAGCCCAATTCTCATTGTTTATCCCCCGCCACTTCTTGCTTTGGTTCTTCTTTAAAAAGTTGTTTGTTGCCAACGCAATAATGCATACAAGACATGATTGTAAGAAGAACGGTGAGTGCAAGTCCAATATAACTTAAAATTACTAGTCCTTGATAAGCCCAGCCACTATACACCCCAATGCTCCAAAGGTATGCAACAAACATAAACAGTGTAACCGTCACAAATTGCACAGTTGCCTTAACTTTTCCCCACATATCTGCGGAAATTATTATATTTTTGCTTGCTCCAAGTTGCCTTAAAGCACTGACCAAAAACTCTCTGCAAATGACAATTATTGCAGAAATAACGCCCAGTGGAGCGATAATTGCCCCATCACAAACAATAAGCAAAAGCCCCGTTGCAACAAGCATTTTGTCGGCAATAGAGTCAAGGAAAGTGCCTAAAACGGTGATTAAATTTCTGCTTCTTGCAATCTTTCCGTCAAGGAAATCTGTTAATACCGCAACAACAAAAAGTATTGTGGCAATAAGTTTTCCGCCTGGCACAAAACTGCTTGCAAGATAGAAGAAAATTATAAATGGAATAAGTATAATTCTCAACATTGTTATTTTATTTGGCAAATTCATTTTTCCCTCCAAAATTAGTAAGTGGTTGTTTTTTCCACTTCACCAACAAAAACTTCGTCAACATATTTTATAATTTTCACATCGGCAAACGAGCCAATTTTGTGACGCTTAAATGACGAGAAGTAAATTTCAAAATCCACATCTGGTGCGCTGAAATATCCCCTTCCGACATAGCAATTTAAACTTTCGTCAAAGCGGTCAATAAGCACCTTGTAAGTTTTCCCAACTCGAGATTTGTTTAACTTTGTTGCCACTGCTTGTTGTGTTTTTTGCACCAGTGCAAGCCTTCTATCCTTTTCTTCTTCTGGAATTTGACCCGCCATGGAATATGCAGGAGTTCCTTCTTCCCTTGAATATTTGAAGAAGCCAACATTGTCTAATTTTGCCTTTTTCAAAAACTTGACAAGTTCCTTTATGTCGTCTTCCGTTTCCCCTGGGAAGCCCACCATAAATGTTGACCTAATTGCAATGTCTGGAATTTCGTGTCTAAGTTTTAAAAGGAGTTCCACAATGCTTTCCCTTGTGCTTTGCCTATTCATTGCACTCAAAACATTGTTGCTTATATGTTGCAGTGGCATATCCACATAATGAAGCACTTTTGGATTGGTTTTAATAACTTCAATAAGTTCGTCAGTTATCTTTTCTGGATAGCAATAAAGCAGCCTTATCCAACTTAATTTTTTTATTTTAGAAAGGTTTTTAAGTAGCAACGGCAAGTTTTCTTTGCCATTTGTTTCGCAGCCAAAACGGGTAACATCTTGAGCAACAAGGATAAGTTCTTTTGCCCCGTTGTCGCAAAGATAATTTGCTTCGCTTATAATTTTATCCATTTTTTCGGACTTATAATTGCCACGAATGTAAGGAATTTTGCAAAACGCACAGCGGTTGGAGCAGCCGTCTGCAATTTTAAGATAGGCAAAATGTCCCGTTGTTGTTTTGCTGCGGAAGTCGCTATCACGTTTGCCTTTTGGAAGTTTTTTGCCCAAAAGGTCAAACACAATTTTGTCTGCCTTGTCATATTCGTCTGCCACCATTGCCTTGTCCACCATTGGAAAACGTTTTATCATATCATCTGGGTTTAGCATTGGCAAGCAGCCCATAACAATAAGAAGTTTAAGCGAGCCACGTTTTTTATATCCACTCATCTCCTCAATAACACCTTCCGCTTCATCACGAGAGGCTTTAAGAAAGGCACAAGTGTTTATAAAAATAACGTCACACTCTTCTGCATTTGGCGAAAATTCAAATTCGTCATAACACGACAAAATGGACACAACTCTTTCGGTGTCCACTCTGTTTTTGTCGCACCCAAGCGACACAAATCCAACTTTCATTTTTTCATCTGTTTTTTGCATCATATCCTTCTTTTATGCCCCGCCGAACAGTTTGTTATAGTCGTCCATTGTTGCAAAAACTGTTCTTGGTTTGCTGCCGTCAGAGCCAGAAATAAAGCCCGCCGCTTCCATTTGGTCAATAATTTTTGCCGCACGCTGATAGCCAATGGCAAATCGTCTTTGAAGCATAGAAATTGACACTTGCCTACTTTCAATGGCGTGTTTTAAAGCATCTGGCAAAAGTGAATCCATGCTTGGAGTTGACGAGAAGCCGCCGCCAATATCTCCACCGTTTGGAGCACCGTCATTCATAATCGCTTTTTCAATATTTTCATCATAGACGCAAGGGTTATGGTCACGAATGTAATCGCAAATTTCCTTAACTTCTGGCGTATCAACAAACGCACCTTGAACACGAGTAACTTCCCCGTCTGGTGGCATGTATAGCATATCGCCATGTCCAAGAAGTTTCTCTGCGCCCGGTCTATCAAGAATTGTTTTTGAGTCAAAGCCACTTGACACAGCAAAAGCAATTCTGCTTGGAAGGTTAATTTTGATGCTTCCTGTGATAATATCAACAGAAGGTCTTTGTGTAGCAAGAATAAGGTGAATACCCGCCGCTCTTGCCTTTTGAGTAAGCCTAATAATTCTTTCTTCAAGTTCCTTTTTGCCCGCTGTGACAACAAGGTCTGCAAGTTCGTCAACAATCAAAACAATGTATGGAAGTTTTGGTTTAAGTTTGTTTTTAACTTCTGGTTGAGCGTTATATTCTTCAATGTTTCTTGCATAAACACCTTGGAACAGGCTGTATCTTCTTTCCATTTCGTCAATCAGCCAGTCAAACGCAACAAGTGCTTTCTTTGGCTCGGTGATTGCTTTTGGCATAAGAAGATGTGGAAGGTCGTTAAAGATTGTAAATTCGACTTTCTTTGGGTCAACCATAATAAGTCGCAAGTCTTCTGGGCTTGTTCTGTAAATCAAACTTATAACAAGCGCACTTAAGCACACACTCTTTCCACTTCCCGTTGAGCCAGCGACCAAAAGGTGTGGCATTTTGGCAAGGTTGCAGAGTTTTACGTTTCCGTCAATATCTTTTCCAAGAGCGAATGTAAGTGGTGCTTTTGCAGTTAGGAAACTTTCTGATTCGATAATGTCTTTAAGTCCAACAATGTCTTGAGAATCGTTTGGCACCTCAACACCAACAGCACTCTTCCCCTTAATTGGGGCTTCAATTCTTATGTCGCCACGAGCGGCCATTGCCATTGCAATATCTGATGATTGTGCTTGAATTTTCTTGACAGAAATGCCCGTTGGCATATGAAGTTCATATCTTGTAACTGCTGCCCCACGTCTAACTGCTTCAACTTTTGCTGGCACACGGAAGTCTTCCAAAACACGTTCCAAAATATCAATTTTTTCTTGATAATTTATGTTTTCCGCTGCATTTGTATAAGTTTTTAGTAAGTCGATTGGAGGTCTGATATAGTTTGAGTTATATTCAAAGTTTGGCTCAATTTTCTTTGCATTTGACGAACTGCCGCCGCCTATTGCCTCAAAGTTAAAAGTTCTTGGTGGAACATTTGAAAGGTTGACCGTTTTGCCAAGGCTTTCTTCCACAGAGTCGTCCCCTACCTTGTCCATAAATCTTTCACTTCTATTGTCTTGTGGGGTAGTTTTTGGTGATTGTGAGCCAATTTCAAAATTGTTTGATGTATTGAAGTTTCTTGTTTTTGGGAAGTCGTCATCTGGTTTTATAAAGTCGTCTTCGTCAAAATTGCTATCATTTGAGTCCCCGAAATTGGTATCAAAAAGCCCAGAAATATTTGAGAAATTATCTTTTTCTGGCTCAATTCCAAAGTTTGGCACGTCTTCGTCTGGTTCAACTTCCTTATTGAAACTTGGCGAAGGAAATTTATCATTTCTTGCGAAATAGTTTGGAGTTTGTCTTTCCGCCCTAATTATTCCGTCATTAAGATTGCCTTGCCTTGTTGCGTCATAGCCACCCGATGTGTTTTCACGAGAAATTGGCGATGAATTTCTTTCACCATACATTTTCATTTTTTGTTTATAGTCTTCATAGTCTTCGGCATTTATAATTGGGTTTTCGTTAACATTGTTAATATCATGAATGGTTGAAAGATATTCTTTATTCTTTTCAAACATTGGGTTGTTTTTCTGACTTGAAGTTTTTTCTTTTTCGTCATAAACAAACTTCTGAGGTCTGTCTTGTGAAAAAGCCCTTGTCTGCCACGAAACATTATCTTTCTTTTCGCCAAACAATTTTGCCTCGGCGCTGACTGACTGGTCAGTTGGGCTTTGCTCCAAATTCTGCGTCCCAAGCCCAAGTTTTTGCTTTGCTATTTCTGCGACCGATGGTTCTGAAGGTTTTTCGTCTTTTATAAAAATCTCTTCGTCCGCTGGGTTTTCCTTAACTTCACTTGCCAAAATCTCTGTTTTTGGAGCAGGTTCTGGCTTTGCTATCTGTTGCACGGGTGCTGCGGCAACGGCTTCAGTTTTCACTGCAGCAACTTGCTTTGGAACAGGTTTTTTGACCGTTTGCTTTTTAACACTATCAAGATAAGTTGCGACAAAATACAATGACATAACAAGTCCTATGCCATAAATTACAACCCCCGCAATGTCATGGAAAAGTGCCGAGAGTGGATAGACAAAAACACCAATCAGCACGCCGCCCGGAGTGAAATGTGCGTTGTAACATTGTTTTAGATATTCGCCATAGGAAATGCTAACCCCGCCCGTGCCAGCAAAAATTGTGTGCAGCACGCAGACAAAAAAGAAAAAGCATAACCCAAGATAGATGATATATCTTGGAGAATACACAAATTTTTGGTTCATTGTAAGTGCAATTCCAGCAAAAATAGAGAGGAGCAAAATTGGATAAATCATAATGCCAAATACGCCCAAGAAAAACCATTTTACCCCAGACAAAAATTCAAATGTGGTCAAGATGAGCAAAGCACTTGCCACAATAATCATAACAATGCCAAATTGTTTTTTGATAACCGACAAATTTTTCTCCCGTTCTTCCATTGTTTCCCCACTTAAATTTCGATACACAAAGAGTATATCACAATGTTCTCCACTTTCAAAATCCTTACACTATGTTTTACAAACAAAAATTACCAATTTATTCAAAAATTTTCTCAAGTCCGTCAACTTTGTTTTTGATAATCACAAGGATAACTGCGTTTTTTAGGTTAAAAGTTTGTTTTGCAAGCGAATTTATCTCATCTATTGTCACTTTTTCAAGAGCCTTCAATCTTTCTTCAACTGTAACAAATTTGTCATAAGTCAAATAGTTTGTGGCAACCGCTCTTGCAATTTCTGAACCCTTTTCATAAGCCGAAAGAAGTAGCCCCTTGCAGAAAGTTTTTGCTCGCAAAAGTTCTTCTTCCGTGACGCCACTTGCTGCTATTTTTTCCACTTCTTTTTTCACAAGTACCATTGCTTTTTTAACATTTCCTTCCGTCGTTCCAAAGCAAATACTCATGTCGCCAGCAGTTTCAAAATGTTCTGGAATACAAGAAATGCTATACACAAGCCCGTGTTCTTCCCTAACACTTCTAAACAGCCTTGACCCCATACTTCCGCCCATAATAAAACTTAAAACAGCATATGCCATTTTGTTTTTTGCGAAAATATTTACGCATGGAAACCCAATAACAACTTGTGTTTGATTGAAGTCTGCTACTTCTTGCAAAAATGCAGTTTTTGGGACAAAATTATGATTGTGATTTTTCTTCAAAACTTTATCTTTCTTCTTAAACTTTGAATTAAAATATTTGTCAATAATTTGAAAGACATATTCCTTGTCATAATGTCCCACAACTGACACAACAATATTTCTTGCAATGTAGTTATCTTTTACATATTTTACAATGTCGTCACGTGTTATTTTTGACAAACTTTCTTTCGTTCCAAGGACTGTTCTTGACAAACTGTTTCCTTCAAAAAACATTTCACAAAATTTGTCATAAGCGACACTTCCTGGGTCGTCCATTGTCATGGAAATTTCTTCAAAAACAACCTTTCTTTCCCTCTCAATTTCTTCCTCATTATACGAAGAATTAAGCACAATATCGCTTAAAATTTCGCAACATTTTTCCATATTTTCTGGCAAAGTTGTTGCATAAAAACAAGTGGCAACTTTGCTTGTCCAAGCGTTTGCACTTGCTCCAATATCTTCAAAATCTGTGCTTATTTGTTGGGCTGTTCTTTTGGACGTTCCCTTAAAATTTAGGTGTTCCACAAAGTGTGAAATTCCGTTTATTTTTTCTGTTTCATTTTGGCTTCCCACGTCAACAGCGACATACACAGAAGTTGGTCTATTTTTGCCCACTTTTGTAAACACAACCCTCAGTCCACTTTCAAAACATTTGCAAATTGGCTTCATAATTTCTCCTTAACTGTGGACAATTATATCACTTTTTCTTGTTTTTGAAAATCAAAATTACACATTATTTCCCAAAACGTCTGAAACTGGTGCAACAGTCAGTCCATTTGACTTCAAAGTTTTTATAATATCCCTCAAAGCCTTTGCTGTATGCTCGGTTGGGTGCATCAAAACGAGGTCGCCCGCCTTGATGTCTTTTGTTGCCCTAGAAAACACAAGAGAACTATCCTTGTCCCTCCAGTCAATGGTATCTCTGCTCCACATAATTGTTTTGTATCCCAGTTCACTTGCAACAGAGAGTGTTGTTTTGTTATAACTGCCCGATGGGGGTGCAAAAAGGTTCATTTCCGTGCCAGTTATACTTTTTACAAGTTTGTGAGTTGTTCCAATTTCTCGTTTTTGTGCTTCATATGATAGTTTTTTGTGGTCTTTGTGATTGTAGCCATGATTGCCAATTTCATTTCCAGAGTTGTGAATTTTCTCCAACATTTCGCCATTTTTTGCCACCCAGCAACCGCCAACAAAAAAGGTTGTTTTAACTCCCTCATCTTCAAGAGTTTTTAGCATATCATCTAGATATTCCGTCCCCCAATAAACATTTATCATAAGGCTCACCTTGCCACTTTCCCTATCGCCATTGTAAATGGGAGCAAAAGTTTGAGCAGTCTGAGGCATAATAGGCACAAAAATGGTGAGTGCCAAAATACATAGCACTGCAAGTGATAAAATGACATTGCAAGTGCCGTGGACAAATCTTTTTTCATTTTTTGAACTTATAAATCCAAAAATCTTCATATTTCATATATATGCTCCACCACTTGAATAATATTTGTCCAAAAAAGCATTTTTCACTTAATTTGAATATAATTTCACCTATTTTTCACAAATTAAAACCCATTTTATTATTTATTTATACATTTTGCCCATTGAAATTTGAAAAAATATGTGATATTATTGTATCAAGGAAATAAAAGGAAACAATTATGGAAAACGAAACAAACAATATTACATATGATAACGATTTTTTGAAAAAACTTCTTAAAATTTCAAAAGAAAACATTATTGCAAGAGAAAACACAAGAACTTTTTGGACAAACAAGAAAAAAGACAATCCTCAAGCAGAAGCCACGCTTCTTAACACAAAGTATGAACTTTATGAAATCTTAAGCGGAATGTCTGCAGAGGATAGACAAACAGCTTTCAAATCTTTGGATAGTTATTTTGAACACATGGCTTACATTTGTCAAATGCATAAACTGAAAGGAAATAGTATTGTTGAAATGGAACCAATTCTTGGAATGAGAATGGCTGCCTGCAGAAATGTTGAACGAGTATATTTTGAAGCATTGGCTGAACATTTTGTAAGCTTATCTTCAAAGGCTCTTTGGGCGAGTGCTGAGATTGATTATCAAAATGAAGTTGCAAAAATTAGAGAGGAGCTTTCAAACATAATCCCAGAGGAAATGGAAAAACTTAAAAGTTCTTTGTTTGCTAAAAACAGAGATTTGCAAGAAAAGGTTGACAAGACACTTAGTGTTGATGAATATGCCCTAGCCGAACAAGAATCACGTGCTTGCAAACTACTCACCTATCTTTCTGCAGAATTGACAGAAGATAATGAACAAGTTGACATTCCTTGCAAGTGAGTTTTGGGTGAAATTATGGAAACGACAAAAAGCAAAGCGGCTAAAATAATAAAACTTGCAGAATTTTTGGTGATTGCAGAGCAAAGAAAGAGGCGATGCGTTGGGAAGGGTCAAGGCAACATTTCAAACTACAATCGCACAATAAGTGTTTCAAGCCGTCTGATTTATGACATTATAACTGGGTCAAGCGATGAGGATAAGGAAGAAATTTTTAATCATATTGCCGAATACGCTGGGGCAGTTCAAAACGACATGGCAACCAAAGAAATGTGGTGGCTTGAAGAACCTATTTTTACAATCAAAGTCCCTGCCCCAAGCGTAACACTTAATGCTTGTAAAATTGTTCGTCCGCTCTATAACGAAATGTGCCAAAAGTTTGAATTTCAAACAGATTCACCAGAAATGTAACCAATAGAAAGACAGCCAAACGGCTGTCTTTTTTGTTATAAATAATCTTAGGGTAAAAAAATCTCCCAGTTAATTTGGGAGATTATTTTACATAATATGTTTAAAGTTTTTTCACAAAATATTTGTTTTTAAATATCAAAGTTTTTCAAGAAGTTTGAGGTCAACTCTGCCCTTGTCGTCAACTTTAATAACTTCAACGCTAACTGTGTCGCCAAGGTTTACAACATCTGTTACTTTTTCAACTCTTTCTTTTGCAAGTTTTGAAATGTGAATCATTCCGTCTTTGTTTGGAGCGAGTTCAACAAATGCACCAAATTGCATAATTCTTACAACTTTGCCCACAAATTTTTGACCAACTTCAACATCTGTAACAATGTTCATGATTATTTCTTTTGCACGTTTGCTCATTGCTTCATCGCAAGTTGCAATAAACACTTTGCCGTCATCGTCAATGTCAATTTTAACGCCAGTTTCGTCAATAATCTTGTTAATAACCTTTCCGCCTGTGCCAATGACATCTCTAATTTTGTCTGGGTCAATGTTGAAAGAAATAATCTTTGGAGCATATTTTGAAAGGTGTTCACGAGGTTCTTTAATTGTGTCAAGCATAATGCCCAAAATGTGCATACGCCCTTCTCTTGCTTGATTTAGTGCAGTTGTTAAAATGTTTTTGTCAATGCCTTTAATCTTGATATCCATTTGAATAGCGGTTATGCCTTTTTCTGTTCCAGCAACTTTAAAGTCCATATCGCCAAGGAAATCTTCCATGCCTTGAATGTCGCTCATAACAGCAACTTTGCCACTTTCAACGTCTTTGATAAGTCCCATTGCAATGCCTGCAACTGGTGCTTTAATCTTAACACCAGCATCCATAAGTGAAAGTGTAGAGCCACAAACACTTGCCATTGAAGATGAGCCGTTTGAACTTAAAACTTCACTTACAAGACGCAACGCATATGGGAATTCGTCTTCACTTGGAATAACAGGTTCCAATGCTCTTTCTGCAAGTGCGCCGTGTCCAATTTCCCTTCTGCCTGGGCTTTTGAGTGGTCTTGCTTCGCCAGTTGCATAAGGTGGCATGTTGTATTGGTGAATGTATCTTTTTGCGTCTTCGTCATCAAGACCTTCAAGTTTTTGAACATCTGCAATAGTTCCAAGTGTTAAACAGTTGAGGACTTGAGTTTGTCCACGTGTAAACACTGCGCTGCCATGAACTCTTGGAAGAACGCCAACTTCACACCAAATTGGTCTGATTTCTTTAAGTGTTCTACCGTCTGGACGTTGTCCTTTGTTAATGATTTTGCTTCTGACTTTTTCTTTGGTCATTTTGTAAAGAACGTCAGCAATCATTTTCTTCCCTTCTGGGAAAATTTCTGCAAAGTGTTCAAACACTTCATTGTTCAAAGCCTCTTGTCTTTCTTGACGAGTTTCTCTGTCTGTTGTGTCCAAAGCATAGTCAAGTTTGCTGTCTGTATATTCTCTTACTGCCTTGTCAATTTCTTCAGTTGGGACAAAGATTGGAAGGTCGGTTCTTTTTGCCTTGCCAATTTTTGCAACGATATCGTTTTGGAAAGAGACCAATTTTTTGATTTCTTCGTGAGCAAACATAATTGCGTCAAGCATTTCTTGTTCGCTAACTTCTTTTGCACCTGCTTCCACCATAAGGATTGCTTCGCTTGTGCCAGAAACAGTTACATGCATATCGCTCTTTTCTTTTTCTGCTGGAGTTGGGTTGATGATAAACTTTCCGTCAACACAACCGACGACAACACTGCCCGTAGGTCCTGCCCATGGAATGTCTGAAATGGAAAGTGCCACGCTTGAAGCAAGCATTGCAAGTGGTTCTGGTGCGATGTCTGGGTCAACAGACAAAGCTGTGCAGACAACTGCAACATCGTTATAAAACCCTTTTGGGAAAAGTGGTCTTAAAGGTCTATCAATAAGTCTTGATGTCAAGATAGCCTTATCACTTGGTCTTCCTTCTCTCTTTTTAAATCCGCCAGGAATTTTGCCCACAGAATACATTTTTTCTTCAAAGTCCACCCCAAGTGGGAAGAAGTCAATGCCATCTCTTGGGCTTTCTGCCATGGTCACGCTGCATTGAACAACAGTTTCGCCGCATTTGACCCAGCAAGTGCCGTTGGCTTGTTCGCTGTATTTTCCAGTTTTAACAGTCAATTTTCTTCCGCCAACAGTCGTTTCAAAAATACTTTCATTTACTCTCATTTTTTTCTCCTAATAACTCTTTTAGTTTGCCACAACAAACAAATATTGTCAATCATATTGCCCATTTTACAAAAAAAAATTAAAAAAACGGGCAGAGATAGTTTTCGCTATCCCAAACCCGCTATTAAATTATCTTATATTCAAAGATTTTTTCAAACTTCTGTACTTTTCGATGTCTTCTTTTTCAAGATAACTCAAAAGTCCTTTTCTTTGTCCAACAAGTTTCAAAAGTCCACGACTTGAATGTTTGTCACTTGGATTTGCCTTAAGATGTTCTGTCAAGTGATTGATTCTTTCAGTCAAGATTGCAATTTGAACTTCTGTTGAACCAGTGTCTTTTTCATTTCTAGCATACTTCTTGATGATTTCGTTCTTAATTTGTTTGTCCATTTTTCTTACTCCTTTTATAAATTCGCCACACAGCAAAGCAAGCCGCTTGGAGTAAAACTCGAACTCCCTTGCCGTAGGTAACACAGATATAATATATCATTTTTCATCATTTGTCAAGCGTTTTATCGCAACTTTATTTGCTAAACTGTTTTTAGCGTCAAGCACACTTCGTTATAAAATTGTGAATTTGTAAGCGGTGACACCACCTTTTTGTCTTCTTTTAAAGATTTAAGTCCCAAGTCGTCTTGCATTTCAAAAATTTTAAGTTCCAAAAAAACATAAAGACAGAAAATAAACTGTTTGAAATTTATTGACCTATCTTTGCTTTGTAGTTGCTTGAAAAGTGAAATATCACTTAAGAAACTGTCTTGACTTGAAGCAAAATCACTTAAAAGTTTGAAATATTTAGCAAAAACTTTCCTATCTGTTGACAGTCCAACAAATATTTTTCTATCAATCTTCTTATCCGCTGGAACATAAACTGTTGCCCCCGAATGTTTTGATATCTCCTTCAAAAAGCCAGTTGACAAAACCCCGTCAAGGAACACAATTCTTTTATATGAGCCAAAATTATCAAAGTTTGTTGGGCATAAAACAATGCTATTTACACCACTATTTTTTATAACTTCATATAGGCAATGCGACAAAACAAGGTCGTTATTTTCTATGCAAAATTCCCTATACGCTCCAAATGAATAACTAACAAAAAGCGTGCCAAAAGCATCTTGCTTTGCTTGAGTTGCAATTTGTTTAAGTCTATTTTTATCCCAAAATTGTGGTTTTTTTGTGCCACAAGAGCCATATGAGAGTTGTTTTAGATATTCGCCAAGCATAATGTCGTCTGTTTTAGGTTTTGTAAGTTTGCCAGTTGAAATATCTTTTGCAATGCCCTTGTAATATCTTTTTCCCTTAAAACTTGAACTTTGAAATTCAATTTGAACACTTCTATCACTTGACCCCTTAAGAAGTGGCAAATATTTGTAGCAATTAAAGGCAATTATGTTTATATTTTTGTTAAAAATGGTCAAATGATTTGGGTGCTTTGGCATCGTAGAAAATGTTGCACCCTCGCTTAAATTGAGTTTGAAAACTGGTTTTGGATTTCCGCAGCCGCATGGTTCAATAAGTTCTAGGTCGGAGATAAGTTTGTCGTTAATTTGGTCAAATTTCAATGCCATGTCAAACTTTTCGCATGGCAAGAAGTCGTCTGGCGAGTAGTGCTTGTCAAGATAATTGTTTAGGCTGGACAAAAAGTCGTTAAATTGCTTTTTTCTAATTGTAAGCCCCGCAGCCATTTTGTGTCCGCCAAAGGTTTCAAGAGTTTCTTTTGTGCAAGAAATGGCACTGAAAATGTCAATATCATTTATGCTTCTTGCACTGCCCTTAAGTTCTTCGCCCATGTCACTTAAAAGAATGGTTGGACGATTGTATTCCCCAGCGATTTTTGCAGCAACAATTCCCAAAACTCCACTATCCCATTTTTTGCTAAAAAGCACAATAGACTTGTAATTTGCAATATTTATTTGAGAAAGTTTGTCCACCACATCGTCATAAATTCTGTTACAAATGGCTTGACGCTCTGTGTTTAAGTTTCCCAGTGTTGTTATGGTGTTTTTAAGGAGAAGTTTGTCGTCTTTTATATAAAGTTTGAGTGCTACGCTAGCGTCCCCCATTCTGCCTGCTGCGTTGATTTTTGGCGAAAGTTTGTAGGCAATGTCTGTTGACGAGCAGTTAAGTTGCATTTTATTTTCTTCAAAAAGCATCTTTATGCCAAGTGGCAATGTCTTGTCAAAGGACTCCATGCCCAATTTGACAATGGCTCTGTTTTCGTCCTCCAGCGGCACAATGTCGGCAATGGTTGCTATGGCAGCAATTCCAAGATATTTTTTTGCTTCTTCAAGACTTGATAACGCTTGCACAACTTTAAACGCCACCCCCGTCCCGCAAAGATATTTGAAGGGATATTTTTGTCCGTCAAGTTTTGGGTCAACGACTATTGTATTTGGGATAATTTCTGGAATGTCGTGGTGGTCGGTGATGACAATATCAATGCCAAGCGCCCTTGCAAATTCCACTTCTTCATGGCAAGAAATTCCGCAGTCCACCGTTATAATAAGCGAAGGGTTGTATTTGTCTTTTACTCGCAAAATGGAGTCTTTTGTCAGCCCATAGCCGTCAACATATCTGTTTGGAAGAAAGTAGTCAACATAGAAATTCCTTTCGGCAAAATACTTAATCAAAATGGCACTGGCACTTACCCCGTCAACGTCATAATCACCAAAAATAAGGACTTTCTCGTTGTCCGCCATTGCTTTGTTTATTCTTTCCACAAGTTCTTTCATTCCGCTAAGTAAAAATGGGTCATGGAAACTTTTGTCTGTTGGGTTTAAAAAATGTTTTAATTTTTCTTCAGAGGTCACGCCACGCTTTTCCATAAGGTTTAAGACAATGGGTGAAATATTATATTTTTTTGCAATCTCCTCTATTTTAAATTCTTCAGTTCTCATGTCAATATATTATCACATTTTTAACACTCTGACAACAACCTTTTTGCATAAAAAAATAATTTTTGCAACAAAAAACCTATCACATATTTATGATAGGTCTTTTAAGTATACATTTGTAAAAGAAATTCTAAAATTATTCTTCTTCAATTTCAATTTCGTCATCGTCTTCTTCAACTTTTGCTGGAACATTGTGTGACATGACATAATGTCTTTGTTTTGCCATAACACTCCAAAGTGCTGGGATAACGAACAAATGAGTTGCATACACCACAACAAGTCCAGCGATGCATGAAAGTGCCACATGAAGAATATTCTGAACAGTCACAACACCAATTGCAATGCTTGCGATAAGTGCAATGATATACACAATTTGGTTTTTCTTCCAAAGACTGTCAACTGCAACACCTGCAAGTTCTGTGTTAGATTTTATTTTCAAAGTTGGGTCGTTGCCCTTTTCTTTAATTGTAAACAACAAGTCTGCCGTTGCATACACGCTCATGCACAACACAAGTGCTGCCACTGCAAAGATATATGAATTGACTTCAATTCTTGCAAGTCCAACAAAGCAAAGTGTCAAGAGAACATCAACAATGCCAGATATAGCCATGACGAGAGCGCCCAAAGTTTTGAACCTTATGCAAGCGTATATAATTGCAAGGACAAGAGCAAATAGCATGCAAGCACCAACAATAAACCATGTTTTTGAACTTTGAGTTGCGTTTAGTGAAGTTGTTTGTCTTGTCATATCAAAGCCGTCACCCAAAAATTCAATACATTGTTCTGGGCTATCTTTCACTGCGAAAAATGCTTCAGAATCGTTGAATTGTTTGTTAATTGCAACACGAATATCTTGCAAAGTTTTGTTATCTGTGTTTTTGAAAGTTACAACAAATGTTTTTGTGCCATAGTCGCCTTGAGTTTGGAAAGATTCAATTTTTACACCTTTCCCTGTCAAGATTTTTCTTACTCCGTTTGAAGCGATTTCATAGTCTGTCTGGTCTTCAATGTCAATATTGCTGTTTTCAAATTGAACAACAAGTTGTGTTCCGCCCGAAAAGTCAATGCCCTTATTAAAGCCAAATATTCCGACAATTATTCCCGCCACAACAACAAGTGCGAGCATAACGATAAGTGCTGGTTTAAAGAATTTCATAATGTCAAAAGGCGTGTTTTGTTTATTAGATTTCATTTCTCACAGCCTCCCTTTTAAGATTGTAAAGACCTTTCTTGGTGCTGTTCAAAACCATGTAGCAAGCACAAACGCCACGCAACATAACAAACAACGTAAAGTAGTTTACAAAAAGTCCAACAAACAACACGCAAGCCATATGTTTTATGCCTTGTGTTCCCACAATGTAGAAAACTGCAAGAAGGATAAGCAAGAAAGAATATTTTTCAAGTGTTGGAAGAACATTTTTCTTGAACCCTGCTCGAATTGCGTTTGGAATTTTCTTTCCCGAAGCGTATTCTTTGCGTATTCTTTCAAAAATTTGAACCATGGACGAAACAAGAATTAGGAATGTTGCAACAACGCCCAAAACTCCATTTATATCCATAACTACAAGTGGAATTGATTGAAGAAGGAATGCGAAGATTGCCACGAAAACAAGCATACTCCAACTGGCAAGTGCGCCAAACATTCTGTATCTTATGGAAAGGAACAACATAACTCCAACGACCATTGCCACAAGTCCCACAATAAGCATTGTTTTTACATTTCCAAAAATTCCAACAACGGAAGTTGAGAGTCCGCTTGTAATATTGTTATCAACAACTTTTTTAAGAATAACTGGCTTTGCAAGACTGTTAATTTGAAGAGCCAATGTGTTTGCAAATTCTTCATTTCCATATGACAAAGTGAGTGATGAAATGGTGCCAGTCTCGCTTATTGCTCTGCCCTGACTTCCCTCGCTGTCATACAAAATGTTTTGTCCATTCACATACAAATAAAGTTTGTCGCTATCGCTTGCACCTGTGGTCATGTCTCGCAACATTTCTTGCCCTTCGTCATTGAATTCAATAACAACAGACCACAAGTCAGTTGAGCCATAACTTCCCGCTTGCACATAACATTTTTTGAAATATTTGCCAGTTATGCTGCCTTCTGCATCGCTTGATGTGCTTTTGTTAAGGCTTATTCCGCTCTCAGAGGCCATGGACGAAAAAAGGTCTGTTCCAAGCCCACTTTTAGAGAACATATTTGTAATTTTTTCATCGTCATAGTTTGAAACAACAATTCTAATTGTCCTTTTTGTTTCCTCGCCCGAGTTGTCAATATTCCCAGACACCTCAAGTCCCAAACTTGAAAAAACACTTTGATATCTATCCACAGTTGTGTTAACAGCAATTTCAAATTCGCTATCGCTCATGCCCTCTTCACGCTGTGCTTCAAAAACAGACAATCTGCCACCTGCGATGTCATACCCATAATTTATTGCGCCAGCGAACCCGCGGAAAGTTGTGTTTGTTGTTGGAATAACAAAACTGACAAATGTTAGCAACATTCCGATGACTGTCAAAATTGCCACAAGCACAAGTTTAATTCTAGAACTAGTTTTGGTCATTAAAGCCCTTCTCCTTTCAATATGCAATCTATTATATAAAATAAAAATAGTTAAGTCAATCACAATTTCAAATTCGTTGAAAATTTTTCGTGAAATTTTTGAAACTTTCAGAAAAATGACTTAAATCACCCCAATTTTTGCCCAAAACTTACAATTCAAACAAAAAAAGTGGAGTATGTTCCACTTTTTCGTCAAAATTCCATATTGTAAGGTTCACTTTTTCAAATTTACAAGAAATATGCCAGCAATAAGCCCCACAAGTCCCGCAAAAAGTACGTCAAACAAAATACTTAGGCTGAATGTGAAAGTTGCAGACAATAGACCAAACACCGCATAAGAAACAACACTGTAAATTGCCCCTACAAGAAGCCCCTTAATTGCCCCTTTGCTACGGTCAGACTTCAATGCAACATTCACCCCAAGAACCACACTCACAACTTTAATAATTTGATTTACAATCTTAATTGTGGTGTCACTCATCTGCACAAATTTATACACAAGTGCAAATGCCAGCACCCCAACAATCGACACACACACCGCAACAAGAACGCCCTTTAAAACGCCAAGAATACTTGCCTTTTTGTCCAAAACACCTTCCATATCTTCCCCCAAAAACATAAATTTAACAACTGCTTGTCACTATTTAATGTTTATGGGCGAAAGACTACAAATATTCATGCAACTTATCCCCTAGCCAGAGATTAGGGAAGGACGGAAGCCGGTATCAATGCTGATAGAGGTAAGATAAATGTCAACATAGAACAAGAACAACCCGGCAGAAGTAACATAAAAAACACTACCCCCACGAAGAACACCAAAATTGTAACTAGTTGTAATATTATCACACCAATAATAATCACTTAATCCAGTTGAATCACTTGCTGTGGAAGATGAGCTGGTTGGCAAACCAATCAGTTGATCATAACCATGGGAGGTGGATACTGAAGAAGTTCCAGTATATCTGTAATAGCCATTAGATGTTGGCAATGTGTAGCCGAGGTCTGTGTAGCCTTTGCCTTCAAGGGTGCTTTTCTTGGTCGCATAGGCATTGCTATCTGTGGCAAAGTGCCAGTTCGGGCTGTCCATGTTATAGTCATTGTAGTTAATATAGGCATGCAAATTAGTGCCGTCTGAAACTACTGCTTGACCAAAGCCCCATTCCCACACATTTCCCCATGGGTTGGACATGCCAAGACAAAATACTCCAGTGTATTTATCTGTTCCAACAAAGCCGTCAAGAAGTATTCTTTTGGTGGTTATGGAGCCGTTTGAAGAATAATTGTAAGTTAGATATTGTGTTGCATAAAGACCGACGGGGTCTTTCCCATTGAAATTATGTGTGTTTCCGTCTTGATAGGTGTTGCTATAGCCATAACTTAATGATGAAGAATAACAAGTGACTGTCCCACCACCCTTCTCTGCTGCGTGATAACTACTTCCC
>DLSM01000001.1:0-126276 GCA_002500135.1 Christensenella sp. UBA7862
ATTAAAGTGGCACGCGAGCTGGGTTCAAAACGTCGTGAGACAGTTTGGTCCCTATCCATCGTGGGCGTAGGATATTTGAAAGGAGCTGCTCCTAGTACGAGAGGACCAGAGTGGACGTACCTATTGTGCACCAGTTGTATCGCCAGATGCATGGCTGGGTAGCGAAGTACGGACGAGATAAACGCTGAAAGCATCTAAGCGTGAAACTCCCCTTAAGATTAGATATCCCATAACACAAGTTAGTAAGACCCCTTGCAGACAACAAGGTTGATAGGTCAGAGGTGGAAGCGCAGTAATGTGCGTAGCTGACTGATACTAATAGGTCGAGGGCTTGATCAAGTATAATCTTGACACAAGTCTTGATAATATTACTTAGTTTTTCTCATTTGAATATGCAGTTGTGATGGTGCTTAACCCCTCTTTTTGAAAAAGTTGGGAAAATCACTTGATTATATCTGTAAAATCAGTTATAATACCATGAATGGTGAAGATAGAGAGAAGGAACCACCCGTTCTCATCCCGAACACGGAAGTTAAGCTTCTCATCGCCGAAGATACTTGGCTGGAAACGGCCCGGGAAATTAGGACATTGCCGTTCAACCTCATCAAGACCAGCGAATAGCTGGTCTTTTTGTATTTATTTACCATAATTTATTTATCCTTTTTGTTGTTATATGTTAGTTTTAACGTCCCATTCGACAAATTTCGCATGGCCTTTCTGTGCAAATTATTTATTCACTATTGACATATTTACATTTGTGTTGTAGAATGTGGTATAGTAGGTGTTAAACACAAGGAGAATATTATGAACGATTGGATAGACGAAATGAGAAATCAGTCGGAATATTTTGCAGGTCTTGGACCAACAAACAGACCAAACTACATTCATCAAGACCCAGAAATTGAAGTTGTAAAAAAATCATACAAGAAAGAAAAGCGTTTAAATAAACAACTACATTCGCTAGAAAATAAAAAAGCAGAAATCGCAAGAAAGAATTTTGAAAACTTCTGTGACAGTCAATATCGTTTTTACATTTCAAAATTGCAAGATTGCAAAGGAAGAGAATGGTATTCTGAATCTTTCAATCATTCACACATCTCCAAAAATCCGGACGTCCACACTGACCTCGCATATTGCTACGATCGTGGACTTTTTCTTGTCGAAAATGAAAATGACGACACCTCAATCTTTGCTATTCTTCCAGTTTTCAGCGATAAAAATTACCATTTCACATTTTATGGAGCAACAAGAACATTACTTATAAATGGCAATGGGGACAGTCACTTTGCATACATTGGTTTTGTTAGAAACAATTGCAAATCTCAAGTATTTCACGAATTTTTTCCAGAAGATAGCATTGTTTCCTCGCTCCCAGACGAATGTCCAATCACTGGCGTAAAAGCTTCTCATCTGTTCACAGTTCTAAGTGATAGATATTCAGATTGCAAAGACGCTATTCTGCTTATGAGCAAAAATGACAATGCACACTCCGCTCCAGCAAATACTTTTGACTCTCACGAGGATGCTCCAATCAAATAATATTTTAACTTATCCACAATTCTTCAAGTTTTGTGGATATTTTTTATAAAAAACACATTTTTCATGTGGCGAATATAATGAAATATGAACGCAGACCAAATTAATACACTGGCTGTTTTGATTGCCAAAGAAATAAATTGTAAACTTTCTCCAAAAGAAAAAGACGAATTATGTGCCTTGTTGGGACAAATTTTGTGCAACCTCGGCACATACAATAGATTTTGTCACTAAAATTTTTTTTAGCAAAAATATCATAATTTTGGTTAAATTAAAATATATTTGGTTATACTACTATTGTGAAGTTTTTGTTTAAGAATACCAAAATATCAAAAAATTAACATTTTTTTGACCAATATTTTAGACAAAATTTACAAATTTGGCATGAAATTTTTTATAAAAATAGGACTTCAAGTGTTGCTTTTTATAAAAAAACAAGGTATAATTAAGATGAAAAATATGGAAAGGAGGAATTATTTTGAAAACTAGAGCAAGAATTTGTTTGTATATTTTTTTGATTTGTTCCTTCTTCGCACTCGGCATTTTGGGATACTTTGTCTTTAAAGCCCCGGGCGACAATGTTATGGTCGGGTCAAGGAAATTTGTAAAAGTTCAAGCAGTGCAGAACGCAGCAACCTATTCCGTCACGGTGGAAAACGATAAAAACGCCCAAACCGAGGCGGTTTTTTATAGGGTGGGGAAAAGACAATCTGAAACCCCAAATGCTTATGACTACACAATTTCCGTTTCACTTGACGGCGAAACACTGCTCGCAGAAGAACATTATCAGCAAGAAATCACTCGCACAGACTCTGCAACGGGCAAAATTGATTGTAGAATTAAAAACTATACAATCAATTTTTTTTCTGAAGACGAAATCGTAAAAACTTTGAATTTTGTTGACCAAGAACTATTAAGCGTTGACCCAGAGTTTTTTTGCTGCGTGGTCAGCGAATATGTAGGCAACTTTTTCTCAAAGGACGGCAACTACAAGGTTATTGTATTGGCACTTGACGGCGAAGGGAATGTTATAACGGACACTGACGGCAACGAGGCAAAAGAAATTGTAGATTACGACTTTAGGGCATATTATGAGCAAGACTTTGAAAGACGTGCAAACTACTATTATGACGGCGAATGGGGAAGTTACGTAATCTCATCAAAAAAGGAACTCGATAGATTTGTAAAATGGGCAATTTTGTATAGGCAGGGCAAGGGTAAAGATATAACTTTTTTCGTGAAAACAGACGAAATTACCCCACGAAACATCAATTCACTTGTAACTGACAGCATATACAACTATCCAGAATATGATGCTTTGGAAGATAATGTGCTGTATGCAAAAATGGTCGGAAATATTGGAATTCTAACCAATTTTAACTATTATTTGGACGAGAATTTCTTAAAAACTTACAAAGATTTGAAAGAAATTGACCACACTTACAACAACGCAAATTACAATACAGCAACTGAGTTTATTCATGGGAAAGATGAAAATTATGCCCCAACTTATGTAACAAAAACTGCAGAAGAAAGGATTTTTGCAATAGACAATGCGCAGGACGAAGTGGAAGTTTACAACACTGAGCAACTTTATATGGTCGTCCAGTCAGGTGCAAAGCCAATTTTTGTCGAAGGCAAAAGTGATGTGGCGAAAACAGTTTATGAAAATGCTATTGAAGTTTTAAAGCAAATTAACAACTCAAATTCACTCACTCCATATGAAAAAACTTTGAATATCTACAACTATGTTTGTGGTGAAATTGTGTATGATTATGTGACTTACAAATACATGGAACTTACGGGCGACATGTCCATAAGAACATTTGGGAATTACAGTTGCTTCTATCTTGAAGGCGTGTTCTATGACTTCGGAAACGGCACCCATTATGCAGTTTGTGACGGGCTTGCCAAAGCAATTTCACTTATGTGCAACATTGAAGGTGTGGAATGTTTCAAAGTCAATGGGCAAATTGTAGGTTCGGGCAATCACGCTTGGAATAAAGTCCACCTAACAGACACAGAATATGGAATCGATGACTGGTTCTACATCGACCCAACTTGGGGCGAGGGAACTTACACCAGTGACGGCGAAAATTATCAAGTTTTGACCCACTCATATTTCCTTTTTGCCCATGACGACAGGGAAAGAACAATAACTTATCCAGAAGACGCAGAACTTTATCACCATGGCAAAAACTACGAATATTACAAAAAAACAACTCGTGACCTTGACGGTGAAAAAGTTAGCCTTTATGTTGAAAATGACAAAAACTTAATAGATAATTTCACAATATCTCAAAGAGAACTTGAAAACGGCAAAACTTCAACAGTCTTGGAACTTAAATTCTCATCAGACTATTTGTTAAACCCAAATTCCAAAATGGCAAAATTATTTGAACTAGCATACACTCGAAATACAAAGGGAATTGAGGCGTGGTTTGAAAGTTGTGGAGTCACTTCAAATTGGGAATGGGTGGCAACAGACGGCGATAACACATTGTCCATTTTCAGATTTTACAAATAGACATTGACACAAATTGAAATTTACAAAACTAGAATTAGTGCAGAAATGTGCTAATTCTTTTTTATTATTTTAGAGTTAAAAACGATAAGACAAATAAATTACAATTTTTGAAATATGTATTAAAATCATGCCAAAAACATTTCTAAAATCATATCATATGTGATAGAATATAAATAGATTTTTAAAGGGTTAGGAGTTTGATATGAAAAGAAAATTTATTATGTTTCTTATTGCCATGTTCGCAATTTTACCTTCATGCTTTTTGTTCTCTGCTTGTGGTGAAAACTCGGGAAATGGCTCGGGGAGCGGTTCAAAAACCTTGACACAAGAAGAAATAAAGGCATATATTCCAACATCGTTTGAACTTAGTAGCGGAATGGGAGTTAAAATTCACCAATTTGGTGAAAATTTTTCCATAACCACCACAACCACAGTCAATGGCGTAACAAAAGAAACCACTATTCATGACGGTCTTTTTGAAAAGGTTTATTTCAAAGACTCAAACAACAATGACATTTATTCCACAATAAACTACGATAGACTTTCTCGCAACACTTCAAGTGGCAAGGAATATTACTATGTTGAAAGTGACAGAAAAAGTTACATTACATACAATGACAAGAGTTATAGCGAAAGCATTTGGGCAAGCAAAAGAGATTCCGTTGCAAATGGCAAATACAACGAATATAAATCTGAAGTTTCGCCAATGGTCAAGGAAGTAGCAAATAACAGCGTCACTTTTTCAAATGAGAACCTTCTTGAAATGCTGGCAACCATTGAAAGAGCAACAAACTACAACGCAACAATGTCACGAGAAATTTTGGGTGACGATTATGAAGTGAAATATGACTATGAGAAGAAAAATGTTTCATCAAAAGTCCAAGAAACAGCCACCCTTACATCTCGTTTTGTCATAAACATGACAAGCGAAATGCCAACACGTGTGGAAGATTATTGGTATCCAGTGGCGGAAACTTGCGTTATGCGTATTGACGCAAAATTTATTTATCTTGATAGCAAAATTCAAAAAATAGAACTCCGCTTGACCTATGACCCAAAATACAACCCAGAATCTAAACTATATGAAACAGGTGAACTTGGAAGCAAAAAAACACCGTTGATTTATGAAGGCGTAGATATGGACTTTACATATGGCAACACTCTTGATATTCCAACAGCAAAAATTGAAGCGCTTGCCCCAATTTCAAAAACAACCCTTCATATAAGTGACGAAGCATTGCCAGAAGATTTTTCAAAGTCAGTTACAACGGGCGAAATTCTGACACTTCCAAATTTAACTTCTGAAGGCAAAACATTTGACGGTTGGTATTTTGACGCTGATTGCAAATACAAAGTTGAAAACAATCAATTTGTCCCAGAAGGCGGAGATGTCACTCTTACAACAAGGTGGAAATATGCAGAACCAGAACTTGAACTAAATGGCGGAACGCTTTCATCTTTTGCTGAACAAAACTTCGACCAAGTTAAATCTTATCACGACTTACTCAATGTTTTTACGGAAAAAGACGGATATGCTTTTGTAGGCCTATACACAGACCCAGAACTAACTTCAAGGGTTGACTACAATAGTGACGAAGATTACAAAGGCGAAAAACTTTATGCAAAATATGAAGAACTTGTAACATTAACTCCTGTTATTGAACAAGGTGTAAGTTATAAAGTCATTCCTCAAACGGGCAAGGCGGGAACAAAATTGTTCCTTCCAAAAGAAACAGACCTTGGCTTTAAGTTCAATAATTGGTATTATGAAGACGAAAGTGTGGTGGGCAGTGTGTTCCCAACAGAAAGTCAAAATGTTTATCTTCAAGTTACAAAGGGCATTGTCGTTACAATCTATCAAGCAAAAGCGCCTTTTGAATATTACACAAACGCAGACAAAGATTATGTTGGCAGAGTGTATCAGTTTACAATGAACAAAGGTGTAAGTTATAAAACCATTGAAAGCCAATATGAAAAACTTTACAACAAACTTAACCCTGAATATGAACTAAAAGATAGAATAAGCGGCAAATATCTTCTAAAAGACGGAAATAAATATTATTACAAGCAACTTCTTGAAAACGAAAAACAAACAATAAAAACAAATCTTCTTGATTGTGCGGAGAATGTGTCGTCATCTTACAACGAAAATGTAACATTCTATCCAGCTTATACTCAACACGACAAAGTAAGAATTAAAATTTCAATGTATCATTATGGCTACAATCCAAACCTTGACTCAGAACAAAATGGAGATTGTGAACAACAATGGTTGATTAGTGATGTTTATGAAGTTGTTGACCTTGAACAATGGGAATATGACCTAAATAGAGAAGAACCTCAAACAATGTTTGATTCTTTATATCTTTATTCAAACAATAAGTGGGAAGAAGTTTCGGGCGATGGCAATTTGCTTCTTCGTGTTCAAGAAGTCAATGACCTTTCTTGGGTTGCTAACGGAAGTAGCCTAGGTGCTGTTGTAAAAGATAAAGGACAACTGGAATATGAAAGAAGCGTAGTAAAAAATTTGCGTGAAAAATATGACAGCCTGTTGGAATATGAAATTAATCCACCATTTGGCACCATAACTGGTGAAAGGGACTATCCTTCAACTGTCAACGTTTCTTTTGAAGCACAATTAATCTTGAGAAACGAATTGCACTTGCACCGTGGTGACGAAGAAAAAGTAATTTATATCGACCACATGAACACTTCTTGGCGTGGAATAGTTTATGGCACAGACAAACTTAGTCTTTCAACAATTGGTTTGCCACTTTCATTGCAACACTACATTGAAGTCGGCACCGTTCAAAATGGAAAAGTTGCGTCTGAAGGAATGCTTTTGGAAAACTATGCCAAAACTAGCAAAGATACCATGACAAGAGATAGTTGGAAGTCTGCTGACTTTGCTGAAGGCACCAATTTGTCCGAAATTTATTACACATATAACGGTCAAATCTTTGAAGGATATTATACAGACAAAGATTACACAAATGCAATCTTCACCACGTCAGAGGGAACTATTAGCGGAACTAATTATGATGACGACGGTTATAACGGAAGAATTTATGACCTATATCTTAAATATGTTGACGACATAAAATTTACTTTTAATTTCACATCGGAAGAATTGGATAAAATTAATGAACTTGGTAGTTTTGGCAGACAAACATCAGTCCTTGCAATTGGCGTGAATGAAAATTTTGTTAAAGACTCATCTGAATTTGGAGACTATAAAACAGCTTATCAAGTTGGAAGCGAAGTCAGCTTTAATGACTACATCAAACTAAACGAAAGCACAAAGCTATATGAAAAACAAGACCCAGTGTATAGGGAAAATGTTTCTGTCACAGAATTCGAGTCAGGGCTTTTGGATTCGGCAATAAAGAAAGGTTGTTCAGATAATATATATGAGTTCAAAAAGGACACCAACGGCAATTATTATATCAACTTCTCAACCATTCAAAAATGCAACAACTACAATCCACAAAATGTTGGGATAATGCTAAACAATATTCTTTGTGTGTATTCTCTTGAAGTTAGAAAGTCAAAGAGTTACACTGAAGAAAATGGCGAAACAATTTGCAATAATGTTGAAAAAATAATCTTCAAGACCACTCAAAAATATTATTTCGAGGCAGAAGATAGATTAGAAAGTTATGCCTTTGAAGACCTAAACTCAAGACCTGAAGGTGCAAATATTCTCTTTTCAAAATGTTATGATAAAGAAACAAACACTTACAAAACCGAATGCGTGCTTAATCTTCCATTCTTGTTTGACGCAGACGGGAAACTTATTATCTCTGACTAAACTTAAAATTAAAGCAAAAAGGCTATCATAAAGATAGCCTTTTTTCATGGTTATTCTTATATTCATAGTGTTACTTTCATGCTGCAAAATAGGTGATATAAATTTTACTGCACATTTTGTTTTGGCAGGGTCATGCCGTCTGGAAGTTTGTCACACCCTTCCACAAGTACTCCACGTTGAGCGTCATATGTTGCATGACGAAGTTGCTTTGTGCGTTGCAATTTTCCGTCTTTGTAATATTCAAGTGTGCTTACCGCCTCATATCCGTCTTTTGGTTTTTTAATTCGCAAATACTCACCTTTAAACATAATTTTGTCGGCGTATTTGCCGTCAACATCTGGAATGATTTTGTCCGCTTGTGGCGAGATTGATTTTATTATTTGGCTTTTTGTTTTGATAGTCAAATTTTCTGGATTGGTGTCGCCATAAATTTCAAAAGTTATCTTGTTGCCGTCTGCCGACCCTACAATGTAAATTGGGCTTTCTGTTGTGTTGACAAATTTCAAATCTGCCGAACTCCACGACACCATGGCGTCAAGCCCCGCACTAACATAACTTACGGGTAGGGAATGTTTGTGTGCTTCTGTCACGTTGATATTTGCGAGTAAAAGTGCGTTGTAAAGCGTGCTTGAAACTTGGCAAACTCCACCGCCGACCCCTTTGACAAATGACCCGTCTTTTATGATATTTGCTTCTTTGTATCCAGCGGAAGTTGTTCGCTTGCCTATTGTGTCATTGAATGAAAATGTTTCACCGGGCAAAACTTTTGTGCCACAAAGGCTGTCCACTGCTTTTGCGATATTGTTTTTTCTGGCGTAATTTGAAGCGGAATAATTTGTTTCAAAGTGACTTTGTTTTTTAAGACTTTTCTGCACATCACTTGAAGTTATTTTCGCTGGTACGTCAACAAGAGAAATTTTAATTTCTGTGTTATCCAAGTTTTGAAGGCGAAGGGAAATGTCGTCATAAAGTTTTTTTCTATCCACCATTTTGCCCATTTTTTCGCTTGACAAGTCAAATTTCTTTTTTGTTTTGTTGTAACTTGCCATGGCGTCAACTGCGGGGCTTTCAATTTCATGAGATATGACGTCAATCTTTTTGTCCATATCAAGAAGAACATAATTTATTGCCACCGAATTGTCAAATCCCATGGCTTTTATCTTTTTCAAAATTTTAGATTTTTCCCGAACGGAGCCGCCACGCAAATTTTCAAGTTGTGCCACCAGTGGGAAAATGTTTGAGTGAACTTCAAAGTCCTCACCTCTAAATTGCCACTTCCGTTTGCCATGCGTCAAAGTTAAAACAAAGTTCTTATCCGCAGTGAGAAGAGCTTTTAACTTTTCGCCCGCTTCGTCTGTTGTAAGCCCCGACAAGTCAACCCCGCACACCGAATATCCGCTTTCAAGTTTGTCTTCGTCAAACAAAAAGTTATTAAAACAAAACACACACATAAATGGAATGACAAACGACAACACAAACGCAAGCAGTATGCCTTTCAAACTTATCCAAGGCTTTCTATTCTTCTTTTCTTCAACAATATTCTTTTTCATACAATTAGTATGAGTTTTTAATGCTTTTTTATTAGAAATATTATATTTTTTATTAAATTTTTGCTTATTTGACAAGTGTTCGTCCAAACATATCATTATTAACAAAGTGTTAAATATCTATTTTTGTTAAGGCTATAAAATATATAACATAAAGAAAAATTGTAATAAAAACATATCAAAAATTAAGACTTTTTTGCAACAAAAAATGCAGCGACTAGCACTGCAAGTTTTGTTTGAGAATATTTTAAAAGTCCAAAAGGTCGTCTGTTGTTGTTTCAATGGAAGGCTGTTCAATGTCTGCAACATCTTTAAGTTTCTTTTGAATTGTCCTTGTCTTTTTGGTTGCAAATTCAAGAGTGTCAGACGCTTCGTCAATTTTCTTTTGAGTTTTTGAAAGCAGGTCAACAAACTTAGTAAATTCCATTTTAAACACACTAAGAGTATTCCAAATTTCACTGCTTCGCTTTTCAATAGCAAGTGTCTTAAAGCCCATTTGAAGGCTGTTTAGAAGGGCAGTGAGAGTGGTTGGCCCACAAACCATAACCTTGTATTTGTGTTGCAATGTTTCGCAAAGAGCAGGTTTTCTTATGACTTCTGCATATAGCCCCTCAACAGGCAAATACATAACGGCAAAGTCTGTTGTTTGTGGTGGGCAAATGTATTTTTCTGCAATAGATTTTGCTTCATCTTTTATGCGTTGTTCAAGATTTCTCGATTGAATTTCCACTTCTTGCAAATTGTTTTGCTCACTTGCACTGCAAAGCCTTGAGTAGTCTTCCATTGGGAATTTTGCATCAATAGGCAGTAACAATTCGCCGTCATTTTTGCCAGGAAGAACAACAGCAAAGTCCACACGTTCTGGCGAATTCTTTTTAATTTGAACTTGCTCTTTGTATTGTGCTTTTGAGAAGATTTGCTCAAGAAGGCTTGAAAGTTGCACTTCACCCCAGCCACCACGAGTTTTGACATTTGTAAGAACTCTCTTCAAATCGCCAACCCCAGTTGCAAGGCTTTGCATTTCGCCAATGCCCTTTGAAACAGTGTCCAACCCTTGGGTTATAATCTTCACCGATTCGCCAAGTCGCTTTTCAAGTGTGGAAGATAGTTTTTCGTCAACGGTCTGTCGCATTTGTTCAAGTTTTGCTTCATTGCGTTCTTGAAGGGAGTTAAGATTTTGAGAAATAATGTCCGAAATTCTATTCAATTTTTGGTCGTTGTCTTTCAAAATGTCATTAAGCCTTTTTTCAACTTGACCTAATTGTTGATTTTGATTTTGTGCAAGGTTTGCTAGATAGTTTGACACGCCGTTGTTATATTCGCCAATGGCCTTTAGCAAAAAGTCATTGAACTGCTTGGAATTTGACGACAAATTTTCAAAAAGATTTTTCAAAACGTGTTCCAAGTTTTCGTTTTGTTTTTTTGTTTCCTCCACAATGTTGAGTAACCCAAAATTTTGAGGCTTTGAGCGTTTTATGGCAATAATTGATAAAATAACACTCAAAACACTCACCCCTAAAATTGCAAAAAGCAAGATTTGTTCCATAATTTCCTCCATTATGAGTAAATTATATCAAATGCTTTGCAAAAGATAAAGGCTTTTGTGGCACATTTTCTGCCCGATTGCGATTGACAGGTTTTTTATATAATGATAAACTATATGTATGAAAAAATTTTGGACAGTTTTGTTAAGAATAACAATGATTGTGTCTTTAACTGGGATACTAATCTTTGCTGGCGTTGCAATTTTGAAAAACAGAAATATTGCATATGAAGCATATGATTACATTTCAACTGGCATAGAAAAAGAAAATTTTGACGGCTCGCTTGATAAGTTCAGAACAAATGTGCTTTACAAATATGGCGGGGCAGACGACAAATATATGTCGCTTGTAAATTCCGCTGTGTCACAGGGGCTTTCGGGCTGCAAAATTTATCTTGACTATATGTCCGTTTTGCCAGAAGTCACAAAAGGTGAACAAGACAATGCAGAAAAATGTTTTGACGACTTCATCTCTGCCTATTATGCAACACTTACAAGTTATGACACATATATGGAAGCCTACTCAAATGCCCGTGCGCAAGGTGGAAGTCAAACGGCAGTTGCAATTATGGAAAGCAAGGAAGGAAATCTTGTTTCAACATATATCGTCTGCTACAACAAACTTACAAGCCTTCTGCTATCGCTTCATGACATCGTGTCAAAATATGCCTTTGAGGGAGAAATGACTTTTGAAGCACAGTCGCCAGTTATATCCGCTGGTCTTGCCCAAAAAGCGATAATAAACGTGTTCCGTGGCACAAGCAGGGACGAATGGCTCGATATTTATAGCACAAACAATCAAGACATAAAAAACTATGAAAACTATGTTAACAAATTTCAAAGTTTTTCGTCAAATCAAGAAGTCGCTTCCACAGATTTCAAAAACTTTGTGAACAACATTAACTCGCTTGACACCTATTCTTGGGCAAAAGATTATGAAAATTACACAGCAAGTTTAATCGGCGAGAAAAAGGCAAAATCTGAAAAAGCATATTCTTATCTTATAAATCAAATTATCCGCAGCGGGTTGTAAAATGCTAAATAAAGGAGAACTCTCTTGAAAAAATTTCTATCATTTATGTTAATAATGATGTGCCTATTGGGTGTCGGATTATTCACAGGTTGTGGTGGCGGAAAGACTGTGATTGAAGTTAATTCGCTTTTTGACACAGTGAAAACAAGTTATGTGGCAGACGACTTTTTGTCAGTTTCGGTTGATTCCTCAAAAGTTGTTCCAGCGGGCAGTGAATTGGATAGTGACAAAGCATACATCTTTCCACTTGTTTATGAGAAATATTTAACAAGCACCAGCGGCTTTGTGTTTGACTTGGCAAAAAGACAAAATGGCAAACTTGTAACAGACGCAAACGGCTTTTCAAACAAGGAATGTGGCGAAATATACACTTCACTTGAAACATTCTTAAATTCACTTAATATTCTTCGTGAAGAAATAAAAGTTTTTGAACAAAGCAGTGGCAATTTGCATTACAAAGAACTTGTCGGAGCATACAACACTGTCGTGCAAAATTCAATTAACTTCACCTTGACATACTCTTCCATTTATCTTACACACCACCCACTAGACTTTTCTTCCACAAGCGACCTTTCAAACAATTCAGTCAGAAACATGGTGTGGATAAGATTGTGTTCGCTTGCCAAAGTTTCTTTTGAATATGAAGTGTTAAATCAAACTTATGAATTGCCATATGGCGAAGTGCTTTCTTGGTACAATGAAACAGACACAGTCAGCGATATTTGTTCACTCACAGCAACCACCCAAAATCTTCTTAAAAACAGTCGTGACGTCATGACAAGAATTCCATCAGAATATCTTGCCGACACACAAAATTATCTTTTAAACCTCTTGCAAAACAAATCAAAATTTGATAGAGAATATGCCCTTATGCGAAATGCGTGTGCAAATGTAAATGTTAGGGAATATTTAAGTTACAAAACAGAAGACGACAGAAACGCTTATGTTTCAACTCTCACTTCACTTCAACAATCAAACATCAAGGTTATTGAAAACTTTATGAATACAAGATTTGACGGGGCTTACAACGGGCTATCAAAAGTTGTGTCAAATATCAACAACTAAAAGGACAAAATTATGGACTATATAAAATTAGCAAATATGCTTTTCCCAGAAGACTTGCCAACAGTTGACGAGTGCTTTGCTTGCTATCCAAAGAGAATCCTCCCACAAGGGTCGCAAGTCACTCGTGTTGCTCCAAGCCCAACGGGGTTTTTGCACATTGGAACAGTTTATCAAGCATTTATAAACAAACTTATTGCCTATCACTCAGGTGGGGTGTTCTTCATGCGACTTGAAGACACCGATTGCAAGCGTGAGGTGCAAAATGCAGGTGACATTGCCTACAATATGTTAAGTTATTTTGGGCTTAAACCAGACGAAGGCTACAGAGGTGACAGTGAACCTCAAGTGGGTGAATATGGTGACTATGTCCAAAGCAAAAGACAGCGAATTTATATGGCATTTGCAAAACACCTTGTGTCAATAGGCAAAGCATATCCTTGCTTTTGTCAAGTGTCAGGGAACAAAGAAGACGTGCTTAAAAGACGAGAAGAAGAACTTGCAGAGTCAGACGACATTGACGGCAAAGACCCTTGCAGAGAACTTACAATGGAGCAAATTGAGCATAACCTAAGCCTTGGCATGCCATTTGCAATAAGACTTAAAAGCGAAGGAAATGCTGATAGAAAATTTAAGTTTAAAGACGAAATTAAAGGCGAAAGAGAAATTAGAGAAAACACAAAGGACATTGTTATTTTAAAAAGCAACAAAATCCCACCTTACTCTTTGGCTCATGTGGTTGACGACACACTTATGGGAACAACTTTGGTTGTCAGAGGTGAGGAATGGTATCCTTCACTTTCCGCTCACCTAGAACTTTTCCGTGCCTTTGGATTAAAGCCTCCAAAATATGCCCACACCCCAGTTATTTCCAAAATTGACGACAACGGCAACAAACGCAAAGTTAGCAAACGAAAAGACAACGAAGCAGACGCCAGATATTTTGTGGAGCAAGGCTATCCAGTTGGCAGTGTTATGGAATATTTGCTCAATCTTATAAACAGCGACTTCGAGGACTTCCGCCGAGCAAATCCAGACAAATCATATTATGAATTCCCATTCAAAGTTTCAAAAATTGGTTCAAACAACCCAATGTTTGACTTCCAAAAACTTGACGATTGCTCAAAGCAAGTTATAAGCCGCCTTTCCGCTCAAGAAATTTACAATTCACTTCTTGCGTGGGCAGAAAAATATGACAAGAGTTTCTATGAAAAAATCGTAAACATGAAAGACTTTTGCATAAAACTTTTCTCCATAGACAGAGAAGGCAAAAATCCAAGAAAAGACATCTCAAAATGGAGCGAAGTGGAAAGTCTTTATAGTTATATGTTCTATTCTTTAAAAGATAAGGAACTATGCGATTATGACTTTGACAGCAAGTTTACGCCAGAAGAAATAATCTCGGCACTCAAATCCTACAAAAAAGTCTTTGACCTATCAGACGACAAACAAACATGGTTTGACAAAATAAAATCGCTTTGCACTCCACTTGGCTTTGCCGACAACATGAAAGACTATCGTCAAAACCCAGAAAACTATCGTGGCAGTGTTGCAGACCTAAGCGGAATTATCCGTGTGGCACTCACAACAAAACGTAACACTCCAGACCTATATTTCCTTATGCAACTTTTGGGGAAAGAAGAAATTGTGTCAAGACTAGACAGCGTCACGGCACTCCTTTCAAAGAAAATTTTAAAATAGCATAAACTACTTTATCACGAGGTGAAAAATGATTGTATTAAGAAATTTCTCAAAATTATTCTCAATTTTGGGGCAAATAATGGCATTTTTGACTATAATTTTGCTGGGGCTTATTTATATAAATCAAGCACTTCCTGTGGCAATTTTGCCCGAAAATTTTTACAACACCTTGCTTAGCATAAAGGAATATTCCGTCATTCTAACAATCACAATGTGCGGTCTAGCATTTGCATGCAAAAGGTCACTTTTCATCTTTATCCCATTTTGCATATTGGCAATTTGTGCCTTGGCACTTTATTCCATAACTTTAATTCAAGGATAACAACTTCCTCGCCTTTGGCGAGGATTTTTTTCATATTTTTAGGGGTTGTCCTCATAAATATAACAATATGAAAAGAAATCAATTTGTAAAAAAGTTTTTATCCGTAATTTTGTGCTTTGCAACATTGCTTGGTGTCTGCCTTGTTTTAACTGGCTGCAAAAAGGGAACATCTATTGAGGAAGCAAGCAAAAATCTTTCTTCTTATTCTTTAACCCTTGACTTTGACGACAGTTCAAAAATCCTTTCGGGACTTGAAACATTAAACTACAAAAACCCAACTGACACAACACTCAAAACCCTTGAATTTCACCTCTATCCAAACGCTTTTAGAGGTGACGCTAAGTATAGACCAGTAAGCGCCCTAACACAAGAAAAAGCCTATCCAAATGGCTTTTCCGAAGGCAAAATAGACATAAAGTCAGTGGCTGTAAACGGACAGAATGTGCAAGTGAATATTGGCGGAAACGATAAAAACATGCTTGTTGTGCCACTTTCCGAAGAACTTTTCCCAAACGACAATGTAACTATCCAAATTGAATTTGCCTCACTTCTTCCAAATTGCAATCACCGCTATGGCTATGGCGAAAACACATATAACTTTGGCAACTTCTATCCCGTAGTTGCAAAATATGAGCAAGGGGACTTCAAACGAGATAATTATGGTGCAAACGGTGACCCATTTTATAGCGATATGGCAAACTATTCTGTGTCAATAACTCACGACAGTGACTTCACTCTCGCTTCAACGGGTAACCAGCAATCGCAAACTTCAAACAATGGCAAAACTACAACAAACATTTCCGCCTCTGCCGTCAGAGATTTTGGCTTTGTTTTGAGCAAAAAGTTTACAGTTATCAGCCAAAAGACGGGCAAAACTACTGTAAAATACTATTATTATGACGATGAAAAAGCACAAGAAAGTTTGCAAGCGGGCATTGATGCTATTGCAACATTTAACAACCTCTTTGGCGAATATCCATATGAAAGTTATTCTATCGTCAAAACAAATTTCGTCCACGGCGGAATGGAATATCCGAACTTGGTCTATATCTCTGACGCCTATGAAACCCACGAAGATTATGTAAATGTAATAGTCCACGAAACGGCTCATCAATGGTGGTATAACTTGGTCGGCAGCAACGCTTGCGAATATGCGTGGATGGACGAAGGTTTGACGGAATTTTCGACACTATTATTCTATAGACACAACAGTGCAAAATATCCAAAAGACACAAGAGAAAGCCTTAACGCTTCACTGTCAAGTTTCTTGCTCTTTTCCGACATTTGCAAAAGCGTCTATGGCAAGTTCGACTGTTCCATGAGCCGCAACGTCAATGACTTTGCAAGTGACATGGAATACACCTACATAACCTATGTTGAGGGAGTGTTGTTCTTTGACAATCTTGAAGAAAATGTGGGCGAAAAGAACTTTTTGAAAGCTTTAAAGCAATATTTTAAGCAAAATGAGTTCAAAATTGCAACACCAGAAGACATGATTTCCGCTTTTGAAATTGTGACCAAAAGAGATATGCAAACTTTCTTCAATTCTTGGACGCAAGGCAAAGTTATATTGCAGCAGTGTAAATAAATTTTGGAATTTACAAATTTTGTTTTTGACGAAATGAGGGAGTTTGTGCTAAAATATAGCCGTAATTGGAGAAATTATGAGAACGGCTAGCCTTTCAAGCGGAAGCAAAGGGAATAGCGTGTTTGTGGAGTCGGCAGAAACTAGAATTTTGATTGACGATGGACTGTCGCTCACAAACATTGAGTCAAGGCTAAAAACTATTGATGTTGACCCAGCAACTATTGACGCTATTTTGCTAACGCACGAACACACAGACCACATTGGTGGCATAAAATTTTTTTTGAAAAAACACAGAAACACAAAAGTCTATATTCCTTCCTTTGTGAAGGACTTTTGTCTGTCGGGGGTGTCAAATCTTCCTTATGGGCAAATTGAGTGGTTTTCATCCAGTGACTTTTTTATAAAAGACATCACAGTGTCTTGTTTTGTGCTTCCACACGACAGCCATTTTTGCGTGGGCTACAGTTTGTATTTTGGCGGCAGAAAAGTAAGTTATGCCACCGACTTGGGCTTCGTGTCAGACAGCACGCTAAAAAGCCTTGCAGGCAGTGACATTTTGTTTTTGGAAAGCAATCACGATGAAAATTTACTTCTGCAAAACCCAAAGTATCCCGCCAAAACAAAAAAGAGAATTTTGGGTGATCACGGGCATTTGTCCAATGCTTCTTGTGCAAAAACAATCGCTCAACTTGTGCCAACGGGCGTAAAACAAGTAGTGCTTTCGCATTTAAGTGAGGAAAACAATACCCCAATTTTGGCATACACAACAATCAAGAATTATCTTAAATCAAAAGGCATAGAGGAGGGGAAAAACGTCTGTGTTGATGTGGCTTATCAAAACAAAGTCGGCACAGTGTTTACACTTTAATTTTTTTGCCCATAAAGTTTGCAATAAATGACGGTGTGTGCTAATATTATAATATGAAACAAATTGAAAAGAGAAATTGGAATTTTAACAACGCTTCCGTGGCATATGTTTTTGCCATTGTGGGCTATTTTTGTGCGTCAATTCTTTTGACCGTAATCGTGCTTGCCGCAACTGCGGGGGCCATCGCAATCCAACCCGACTCGGCAAACGATATCTTGTCGCTTCCATGGGTGACTTATCTTAACATTATCCTATCAGAATTATCATTCTTGCTTGTGTTTTTAATATGTAACAAAAAATATAAAAAAGATTTTTTTGTCGCAAGCAGAATAAAATGCAAGCCAAATGCTTTGATAATAGTTGGAACAATTTTGGGCGCAGCAATTCTTTTCTTTGGCAGCATGAACTCATCAGAAATGTTTACGCATTTATTTTCCACTTTTGCAAAAGAAGCCTCAGAACTCGCAGTGCCACTTGATAATTTCGGGCAGTTTTTGATTGCCGTTTTTCTACTTGCCATTTTGCCTGCAGTGTGCGAGGAACTTTTGTTCCGTGGCTTAATTTTCAATGGTCTTAAAAGTAAACTTAAAGCTCCATGGGCAATACTTCTCAGTGCAACACTCTTTGCTTTAATGCATATGTCAATTTATCAAACATTGCACCAATTTGTGCTGGGTGTTGTGCTTGCAACCCTTGTGTATTTCACGGGTTCTGTGATATATAGCATGATATTCCACTTCACAAACAATTTCCTTGTTGTATTCCTCGCCTATGTATTTCCAAACACATCTTTTACTTTTGCACATTGGGGAACAAAAGAGGTTTTAATTTCGCTCGCTTTATTCATTTTGGCATTGTGGATTGTTGCACTCCTTTTCTATCTTCTAAGAGAAAGAAATAAAAAACAAGCCCAGAACACAGATGATAAAGAACAACTTTCTTGGCAAGAGATAATCGCTATAAATCAGCAATCATGCGAATTGTATGAATTATCTGATGAAGAAACAATAATGTCTGAAACAGAAGAAAATAAGACCTTGAAAGATGAAAAACTGATGAAAAATAATTCACAAACTTCGCATGACGACAACACTTTAGGAATTATCTTGTTATCTGTAAGTGTGGCGGTTGCCATGCTTATGTGGATTTTAAATTCATTTTAGGATATAATATCTTACACTTATCGGAGGAAAAATGAAGAAGAAACGCTCGCTACTTATGTCAACGGCATTAACATATTTTGTCTTGCTGACGATGTTCATTTTGATTAGATTATCTTTTTTGTATGTAAAAATTGAGTCAGAAGTTGCGCTCAAGTTTTTCGATATTGGAATGAATGTTTTAGTGCAAGTTGGTGTTATGTTTTTGCTTCCAGTTTTGATGTTTTCAAATCTTCGCAAACAATCACCAAAGCAAACTCTAAGTGAATTCGGCTACAATCCAATCAGTGTAAAATCCATATTTGTTTGCATAATTTTGGGCTTTTTATGTTACTTTTTGAACTTATTTATCGCTTCTTTTTTCAGTTCAATTATCCATTTCTGCGGATATGAGGATATCCCAAGTTATTCATATTCAACTGGTAGCAATTATTCTGTGGGTGCTTTCTTGCTTCAAGTTTTGCTTGTGGCTGTTCTGCCTGCAATTTGTGAAGAAACAACTCATCGTGGACTTTTGCTCAAGGGGCTTTCGTCCATGGGAATGGTTAAAGCAGTTGTCTTGTCGTCAATTTTCTTTGGGCTTATGCATATGAACATTTCTCAATTTTTCTATGCAACAGTCCTTGGGTTTATCATTGCACTTTCAGTTGTTATAAGTCGCAGCATTGTCCCAGGAATGATTATCCACTTTATGAACAACTTTTTAAGCACATATTTCACATTCGCCCGAGCAAACAACTGGGTGGGCAGCAAAT
This sequence comes from Christensenella sp. UBA7862, assembly GCA_002500135.1. Taxonomy (GTDB): domain Bacteria; phylum Bacillota; class Clostridia; order Christensenellales; family UBA1242; genus UBA7862. The sequence continues at coordinate 19,454 of DLSM01000001.1, forward strand.
TCAACGAGTTTGTCTATGGCTTCCTCTTCGGCGGGTCAAGCATGATTGGACATCTTGTGTCGGTTGTGTTGTCGCTCACTGTGATTTTGGGACTTATAATTTATCTGTTTGTTGTTTTGCTTAAAGAAACGAGAATTAAAAAGGTGCAAAAAATGTTAAGCGAAATTCAAGCAATGAACACTGAAATTTCATCATTCCCACAATCTTTTGGCGGGAACAGCAATCTTTTGAACCTTCACTTTTTGAACAGACTTATGAACGAATACAACATCAAGGGTCTTGAAAGCATGATTTTCACAGACCTAGAACAAAAGCCAGTTAAATCTAGCACCTTTGAAAAAGTTTGCCTCGCTTCATGTTTTGTGCTTGGAATTTTAGTCACCATATCAACATTTGCGTGGGGGATTTTGTAATGTTCAAGCTAAACATTGTTTGCACGGGGACGCTTAAAGAAAAATATTTCATCGCCGCTCAAGAGGAATATCTAAAACGCTTGCAAAAATTTTGCGAAGTGAAAATTGTGGAATTTGTAGAAGAAAAATTGCCACAAAATCCGTCTGCGGGTGAAATTGAAAAGGCACTTGATAGAGAGTATGAAAAATATCTGCCAGCACTTAAGGGAAAAATTATCGTTTGTGCCGTTGAAGGGAAAGAGTATTCAAGCGAAGATTTTTCTCGCCTTCTTAAAAAACATCTTGACGAAGCAGGAGTTGTAACATTTTTAATTGGCAGTTCGCATGGGCTTTCAAACAAGGCAAAAGCAGGAGCGACTCTCGTTTCTTTTTCAAAAATGACTCTTCCTCATCACTTGGCTCGCATTGTGCTTGAAGAACAAGTGTATAGAGCGTTTTCAATTTTAAATGGAAGTTCCTATCACAAATAATTTTGTGTCAAATATTTTTGTTTTTTCATAAAAAATTCTATGGAAAAATTGTGGAAAAAAATACAATTAGAAATTGCCGAACTTAAAAAGCACGGCAATTATTTTTGCTATGGGAAAAGTAAATGGGGAGAAAAACTTTGGGCGTTTAAATTTGGGAGCGGCGAAAAGAAAATTTTAGTTCAAGGGGCAACTCACGCAAGGGAATTTGTCACAACATTTTATCTTCTAAAACTATGCCGATATTTGTCCGCCATGCCACTTTTGGGGACTGTGATTGTTTGTCCACTTTCAAACCCAGATGGCGTAAAACTTTGCCTTTGTGGAGAGAAATGTTTGCGAGGGAAATATAGCAAAACTTGCAAAGAAATATTAAAAAACTGTGACCAAAAACTTATAAAATGCAATGGGCGAGGCGTGGATATAAATGTTAATTTTGACGCACATTGGGGCGGCGGGAAAAGAAATTTTTTTGGCTTTCCGACATTTGAAAATTATCTTGGCAAAGCCCCGATAAGTGAAAGAGAAACAAAGGCGCTTGCCAATTTAGTGGAAGTTTTTTTGCCAGATGTTACAATAAGTTATCACTCAAAAGGTGAGGTCGTATATTTTGGTTTTGAAAAGAAAAAGCAAATTAAAATGGACAAAAAATTGCTTGAAATTATAACATCTGAGTCGGGATATAAGCCCTATAAAACCAAAAACAGTTGTGGCGGATTTAAAGATTTTTGCATTGAAAAACTTGATATCCCGTCATTCACTATTGAAGTTGGAAAAGACGATTTGCCACACCCTTTGGGACTTGATGTTCTGGAAGAAATTTTTATGCAAAACAAGGACATTGTCCCAAAAATGTTAAAATATTTGAATAATGGGAAATAATTTTTTGCAACTATTGTCACCAAAACTTGATTATATCTTTTTTGTGTGATAAAATATTTGCATGGACATAAAGTTTATGAAAATGGCTCTTAAAGAGGCACAAAGGGCATGTGCTGACGGCGAAGTGCCAGTGGGGGCTGTGATTGTCAAAGATAACGAGGTGATTGCCCGTGCAAGAAATATGCGAGAAACCAAGCAAAACGCTCTTTATCATGCGGAAATTTTGGCGATTGACAAAGCGTGCAAAAAACTAAAATCATTTCGTCTTGACGGTTGTGAAATTTATGTTACACTTGAGCCTTGTCCAATGTGTGCGGGGGCAATTTGTGGGGCAAGACTAAAGGAAGTAGTATTCGGGGCAAAAGACAAAAATTATGGCTGTGCGGGCAGCAAACATAACTTCTTTTCCGACCCAGATTTTGAACATTTGTCCACTGTCACAGGCGGCGTTATGGCGGATGAGTGCGAAGGCCTTTTGCAGAAGTTCTTTGCGCAAGCAAGAAAGCGAAATAAGCTGATAAAACTTATAGGAAATTTTGCCGAACTTTTGCCACAAAACTTGTCCGCAATTAAAGATAAAATTGTGGATAAAATTAGGGGAAAAACATCAAATATCGTTCAAAGGAAATGTAAAATTGACGGAGAAATTTATCCTTGCATTGTGACGAGTTCAAAGGGCAATATAGTTTTGGCAATTATCCGAGCAAAAACAGAAAGCGTGCTTGTTTTGGGTGACGAGATGAGTGAAGATGAATTGTTGCAATTTGCAAGAAGTTCATTTTGTTTGGGTTGCAAACTTATTACAAAAACGGGGAAATATATTTTGTAAGAATGGGGGAAAAAATGGAAGAATTTGTGCTTGAGAGTGATGTTTTGACGGAGTTTGAATTTGAAGCACCAAAGGAACATAATGTTAGAGTTGTTATTCTTAAAACGGAAAAGTTTTTGGAAATTGAAAAGCAAGATTTAATGGGGCTTACAAGCCTTGAATGGGTGAGAGATATTGCATGTAGAGATTTTGAAAAGAGCAGAGTTCATGTGGCAAAAATTATGAAAAATCAAAATATATTGGATGTTGCATTGCCTTTTGCAAAGGAAAAGGACGACTATATTGTTGTCCTATATGCAGACACTCCACTTTTGCAATGCACACAAGTGAATGACGCTGTGGAATATGCAACAACAAAGTCGCTTGATTATTGCAAATTGCCACGTGGTGGAGTGTTTAAAATTAAGTCGGCAAAACAGAATAAATTTGAAATTACAAGCGAAGCGAACTTCTTCCCAAAAGAAAGTTTTTATGCTGTTTTCGATAACAAAACATTGTCTGTGGCAAGGGAAATTTTGCGAGATAGAATTGTATCTGACCTGCAAAGAAAAGGTGTGAATATTTTATTTCCACACTCAACATACATTGACTTTGTTGCCCAAATAGAAAAGGGTGTCACAATCTTTGGCGGCAATGTGATAAAAGGTCACAGCCTTGTAAAAACGGGAACAATTTTGCGTGAAAATAATATAATTTCAAATTCATTGATTGGTGAAAATTGTGACATTTTGTCTTGTTATTTGAAAAATGCAAAGTTAAAGAAATCTACAAAATTGGGGCCATTCATTTCAATGATTTCTGACTAAAAAATTGTTGCATTTTTATAAAAGTTAAAAATAATATCCTGTGTAAAATTTAATAAAATGTATCAAAATTTTAATAAAAAAATGCTAAAAAATGGGCAAAAAATGGGCAAAAATTGGTGTTTTTTAATTAAAAATATACGAAAAACTAAAGCAAAAGAAAAGAATTGCTAAAAAATAGAAAAACGATAAAAATTTTGAAAAAGAATAAAAGAAGGAATAAAAATGAAAATTGTTGTTGGGCTTGGAAACCCTGGGAAAGAATATGAGGGGACATATCATAACATTGGCTTTATGGCGGTGGACAGACTGGCGGGAAGGCTTGGCATAAGTGTAAACAAGGGTAAGTTCAATTCGCTTTATGGCTCGGGGAAATTGGGGAATGACATTATCCTTATTGTTAAGCCGCTTACATACATGAATTTGTCTGGGCAAGCGGTGAAAAGTTTTGCAAAATTCTACAAAGTTTCGCCCGAAGATATTTTTGTTTTTTGTGACGACATTGACCTTGAAAAAGGCGTGGCGAGATTTAAAGAACATGGAAGCGGCGGTACACATAATGGACTTAAAAACATAGTTTGGGAACTAGGCAGTGAAGGCTTTAGGCGAATAAAAATTGGTGCTGGAAACGACAAGAGCATGGACTTGAAAGACTATGTTTTAAGCAAAATCGACGAAGAAAGTTTGAGCAAAATAAACATTGCTATTGATGAAGGAATTGAAAAATTTTTGAGTTTTGCAACTTCTTCAAAAAATTAGTAAATGAATTGAATTAAAGAAAGTATTTACAAAAGAAAAATGAAATGCTGCATGTGATGTTTGGGGAATAAAATGGAAAGATTAAAGGCAAAGATTGCGGGAATAAAGGAGTATAAGACTGCCACAATAAGCGGTTTGAATGACGGCGAAAAAACACTTTTGCCTTACCTTTTTGGCGGGAAAAATTTGATTGTTGTGTCAAATCGTGACGCAATGGATAATTATATTTTAAATTTAAAAGCGTTGGGACAAAAGGTTGTGAGTTTTGCTGGAAAACTTCCCCAAATAATTTCTTTTGCCGAAAGAAACTCTCAAAATTTCAAAGATTTTTGCAGCAATTTAAGGACTCTCGCAACAGGAGAGTTTGATAATATCGTTGTGACATCAGACTTTTTGTTTCAAAAATTGCCCCAAAAACAATATGTTTTGGAGCATATTTTAAAACTTAAAAAAGGCCAAGAAATTGAGATCGCCGACCTTACAAAAACACTTTGTAAAATGGGATATGTTCGAGTTGAAATGGTGTCATCGGAAGGTGAATTTGCTCTTCGTGGCGACATTGTGGACATATTCCCATTAGGGAGTGACATAGCGTGTAGGCTAAGTTTTTTTGACAATGAAATTGAAGAGATAAATCAATTTGACCCAGTGACTTTTAGGTTGCTTAAGCCTCAAAGCAAGGTGGAAATTGGCTTTTGCTCGCTGGTGGATAAAGACTATTTTGAAGACATATCTTCACAAGTTACAAAGGATATGGCAAGGCTAAAATTGTCTGATAGCAGCATGCTTAGACTTAGTGAAGTGACAAACGCACAACTTGAGGCGTTTGATACAGGGCTTAATGTTTCAAGTGCATTTTTCCTTCCTTTTGCAAAATATTTTGGAGCAAGCGTTTTTGACTATCTTCCACAAGACGCAACAATATTTTTTGACGAGCCAAAACTCATTATGGATAGAATTTCTGTTGTGGGGGACGAAAACACAAACTCTTTTTTGGACCTATCCTTAAAGGGTGAATTTTTGCCAAAGCAAATGGAGTTTTATTTTGACAAAAAAGATGTCTTAGCAAAAGCGAGTGATTTTAGGCGAGTGGCCTTTTCCAGGCTTGTGTCGCAAAATAAAATTTTTGAAAGCGAGAGAATTGAGAACTTTGTTTGTCCGGCTGTTTCAAGATATGTGGGTAAGTTTATTGACCTTAGGGCAAATGTCCTAAATCTTGTGAAAAATCATTGGAGTGTTGTAGTCGCCACAAAAGATTCCGCTACAAGGAACAGACTGCGGGGACTTTTTGAGGAAGTTTCACTGCCTTGCTTTGAAATAAAAAAACTTGATGAGGCTATGGGTGAGGGGGTATTTTTCCTAAACGAAAACATTTGGCTTTCGTCAAATTTTGAGATGGAAAGACTACTTATTTTAGGCTCAAAAGATTTGGTCGGACACCAAGTTGTAAAACAAAATAAGATTGTTGAAAATGCACCAAAGTTTTTGCCAAAAGTGGGCGAATATGTCGTTCATGAAGTGCATGGTGTGGGGAAATGCGTTGGCATAAAGAGAATGAAAATTTCAAGTGCCGAGCGAGATTATATTATAATTGAATATAAAGACGGCGACTTGCTTTATTTGCCAAGCGAAAATGCAGATATGCTTAGCGGCTTTGTGGGGGAAGCAGAGCCAAAGTGCAACAAAATTGGCGGGACAGAATTTTTTAAGATAAAACAAAAAGTTAAGTCGTCAATTAAGAAAGCAACATTTGATTTGCTTAAAGTTTATTCCGAGAGAATGAACTCAAAGGGATATGTTTATCCAAAAGACAGTTATCTTCAAAAAGAGTTTGAAGACGCTTTTCAATATGACTACACTCCCGACCAACTTCTTGCAATTTCGGACATAAAGCACGACATGGAAACGGGGCAAATTATGGACAGGCTTATCTGTGGCGATGTGGGCTTTGGCAAAACGGAAGTGGCTCTTGTTGCGGCGTTTAAGGCTATTCAAGAAGGAAAGCAAGTGGCTTTTGTTTGTCCTACTACTATTTTGAGTGAGCAACATTTCGCTACAGCAACTTCCAGAATGAAAGACTTTATGGTGCGGGTGGCGGTTTTAAACAGATTTAAGACCAAAAAAGAACAAGAACAAATTTTGCGTGACCTAGCAGACGGCAAAATAGACCTTATTTGTGGCACGCATAGGCTTCTTAGCAAAGATGTTAAGTTTAAAGATTTGGGACTTCTTGTCATTGATGAAGAGCAAAGATTTGGGGTTGAGGACAAGGATAAACTAAAAAACATTAAGAAAAATGTTGATGTTTTGACGCTTTCTGCAACACCTATCCCTAGGACGCTTTATATGTCACTTAGTGGCATAAGAGATGTAAGTTACTTAAACTCTCCACCAAAGCGAAGAAAAATGATTCAAACGGCGGTGATTGACTATTCGGACAACTTGCTTGTTTCCGCCTGCGAAAAAGAACTGGCTCGTGGTGGGCAAGTGCTTATTGTGTATAACCGAGTTGAAACGATTGCTAACTTCTATCGTCATGTGCAAAATCTTCTTCCAGAAGCAAAAATTGGCTTTGCACATGGACAAATGTCAAGCAAAGAACTTGAACAAGCAATTTATGACCTATATTCGCACAACACTCAAATATTAATTAGCACGGTGCTTATTGAAAATGGCATTGACCTTCCAATGGCAAACACTCTTTTTGTTGTGGATAGTGACAAATTGGGACTAAGTCAACTTTATCAACTTCGTGGTAGAATTGGACGAAGCGACATTGAAGCATATGCTTATTTCAGTTTTGCTAGCAACAAAATTTTGTCGCAAGACGCATACAAAAGACTTGATGCTTTGGTGGAATTTAGTGACTTTGGCAGTGGCAGCAAAATTGCTATTCGTGACCTTGAAATTAGAGGCGCGGGAGATATTTTGGGCAGAACCCAACACGGACATATGCAACAAGTGGGATATGATATGTTTGTAAAACTTCTGCGTGAAGTAGTGGGCGAACTTAAAGGCGAACAAGTTGAGCAACTTAGAGAAGTTAAAATTGACATTTCACTTCAAGCCTTTGTGCCAGAAAGTTTTATTCCGTCAAACGAGTCTAGAATTTCACTTTATTCAAAAATCAGTAGGCTTTCAAGCGAGAAAGAATATAACGACCTTTTGGAAGAAATTTCAAATGCGTATGGTGTTGTTCCAAACTCCGTCAAACAACTTTGCACTGTGGGACTTATCAAAAACCTTGCTCAAAAAATTGGCATAAAGAGAATTACGCTTAATAACTTCGCTTCACAAGTTGTGTTTTATGATGACATTCAAGATAACCTTTCAAAATATTTATCTACCCCTCATGCTGACTTTGTTCAAGGCGACACGAAGACAATTATTACGCTTAAAAGAGGTGGAAGTGTTGAGGAAAGTCAAAAAATTCTTATCAAATTTTTGCAAAATTGTGGCAAAGTGACTGAACAAGCATAATTTGTGTAATAGATTTTGCTATTCTTGGCAAAAATTGCGAGTGAGAGATAAAAAGTTTTGAATAAAAGATTGCTTTTAGTTTTAGAATGATATATAATAGTTCTTGTCTTATAGGCAATTTATATTGGAGAATTTTATTGTGAAAAAGAAACTTGCTACTTTATTTGTATTTATATTTGCATCAATTTGTGTCCTTCTCACTGGCTGCAACCTTTTTGACACAAACAATTATGCTGCATTGTCGTCCACTGTGGCAACTTGCGGCAGTGTGTCAATTACAAGAGAAGAACTTATAACCGCTTACAATTCATGGGGATATTATTACACATCTTCGCAATATGGCGGGCTTTCAAGGGAAGGGGCTTTGAAGCAAACGGCTTCTGACCTTGTTGACCAAAAGTTCTTGCTAAAAAATATTGACGACCTTGTTGCTAAATCTAAACTTGACCCAACAGACAAAGACTATGACGCAACCTACGCAGACTTGGAACTTGACGCAGAAGATTATCAACATATCGTTGGCGAAGTTTGGGAATATATCGATAGCACTCTTGCTATTTACAGAACGGAAGCAAGAAAGGAACTTGGGCTTACTGTTTCTGAGTTTGATGAAGAAGACAAAGGCTCTGTGACTTATTCTCCACAATCACAATATGAAACAAAATTTGAAAAAACTGATGACGGCAAAGTTGTTAAAGTTAAAGAAGAAAAAACTATTGAACATCCAGACATTGCGGACAATTTGACTTCTGAAACTCTTGCTCGTGAATATGCTAAAACCTACAATTATCAAACCCGTATTCGTGCTAACAAAAACGACTACAAAAAACTTGTTTGGACAAAATATATTTCTGCTCTTAAATCTTCTCAAAAGAACTATGGCTACAGCGATATGACAACAAAAGCAGTTTTTGAAAGAGAAGTTGACAGACTTGTTACAAGCAACATCACATCAAGAAAACTTACAAAATTCCAAGAATTTGTTAAAAACAGAAGCGGTTTTGTTGCAACAGACGTTGAGGGCGAAACTCGTTATGTTATGACTGACGAAATGTTGCTTAAAGTTGTTGACAAATACAAAGAAGTTTACAACAAAAACTACACTGCATATGATTTGGCAAAAGATAGTTATGAAAATTCAACCGCAACAGACAAAAAGAATTCCTATCTTTCATCACTTGCCAACACTTCAAACAGAGGAAATTATGTGTATTATGGCGACAGTGACGCTGAAAAGATGATTACAGTTACACATATTCTTATCAAACTCACAACCGAAGAAAGCGATAAAATTAAGGAGATTGAGGAAGACACTTCATATCTTACAGAATCACAAAGAAAAACTGCAATAAACAACATTATTTATGAAGCAAAAGCATATGAACGTGATGCAGAAGGCTATGATGTTTTGGACGACAATGGCGAAAAAGTCTATATTACATTTAAAGAGCTTCTATCAAGAGTTGAACAAGCAGTAAATTCCAAAATGACAATCGAAGAAAAAGTTGAAGCATTTAACGAGTATCTTTACAAATATAATGTTGACAGCGGCATCATAAATGCTAAATTTGACTATGTAGTTGGAGCAACAAACACTTCAAGCATGGTGGAAGACTTCACTAAAGTTTCAAGAGAACTTTATGAAGAAGGTGTAGGCTCTGTTGGCATGGCATATAACAACGACTCAAACTACACTGGCGCACATATTATTTTATGCACTGGCACGCTTGAAAACATCTTTAACACAAAAGAAGAACTTGACTCACTGACAACAAGCAATGTGTTTGACAAACTTGAAGCAAAAACTTCAATTTCCTATAACGAAACAACATTTGAATATTTCTACGACCTTGTTGCTAGCGACAATTATACAACATATCAAGCAGACCTACTTACAACTCTTAAGGGCGGGAATAGCCTTGAATATGTCACAGCAAACTTCAGTGATTTGTTCTAATGAAATCTAAAAAACCTATGACTTGCTACGGATTTTCCCGGCAAGTCATTTGCAACTTTATAAGATGATAAATTTTAATTAAAACTTAAGAAAAAATAACAAAAATTGTTATAAAAATTTGCGATGTAGCATTAAATTTATAAAAGAATAAGAATATTGAGAAAAAAAGAAATAAGGATCGCAAAAGCGAAATATATATTAAAGAGGATAAGATGTCCACGAAAACAAAGACAAAGTCTAGGAAAGAGATTTCTCCTACACTAAAAACAGCCTATTTTAGGCGTGGAAAACTGGCACGAGTTGTTGCAAATTATGGGGCAAATGTTTCTGTGAACGATGTTTACACAATAAGTCCCCCAAAAAATCCTATGAGTTCTCGTGAGGAAGCTGCCATTGAATATGGGAATTTGCCAAAAAAAGACGACTCGCCTAAGGCAAAAAAGAAGAAAAAATTATTAAATTTCTTGTATTTTGCACTTAACATTGCCGTAATTGCCATTGTTCTTGGAATTCAACTTTCAAAAGAACAAAATCCACTAGAATCACTTTCAGAAATTCAAAATGCAAATTGGTGGTTTATTTTTGCGGCATTTGGCTGTGTGGCAGTGGGAATGTTGCTTGAACAAATAAGAACAAGTTGTCTTATAACAAACACCACAAAAGTTTACAGGCCCGCACTTGGATATAAGGTTTCTGGGCTTGGCAGATTTTATGACGTTATAACTCCTCTTAGCACAGGCGGTCAGCCTTTCCAAATCCTTTATATGTCCAAATATGGCATAAAAGTTGGTGAGGGTGTGTCCATTGCAATGGGCAAATACATTTTTTCTCAAATAATATTCTTCCTCTGGGTGACATTTTTCCTTATGCGAAACCTCATCACTGGAGGGACGCAAAATATTTCCTCCGTGGCGGGCGGGGTTGCAACAACCTTTACATGGATTGGATACGCCGTGCTTGCGGTGGTCATTGTAACAGTTTTACTCATCTCTCTTAACAAAAGATTTGGGGCAAGCGTTGTTGTTGGAATACTTAAATTACTTAGCAAAATTCATATTGGCAAATTCAGAATTATAAAAGATTATAAAAAATCATTTAGAAGCGTTATGCGAACTGTCAACATCTGGCAGACCACAACAAAACAATATAGCAGGTCGCCATGGGTTTTGTTCGTGTCGCTTTTCGGTTCACTTGCGTTCTATGCAATAAGTTATAGCATGCCATTCTTCCTTTACAGTGCATTTGCTGGCTGGCATCCAGAAATGTGGGTGGAAATTGTAACCATTGCTGTTATGATTGATATGTCATCGGCATTCAATCCAATCCCAATGGGAACAGGAACAGCCGACCTTTCATTTACAACTTTCTTTTCATCACTTTTCATCGCCGCAGGACTTGGCACTGGTGTTCAAGTTTGGGCGCTCTTGATTTGGCGTTTCTTCACATATTACATCTTCATTCTTCAAGGCACATTTATTCTTGTGTATGACATTGCAATCGGTGACAAAAGACTTGAGAAGAACAAAGAGTATTGGACTATCCCAGTGCGTGAGAGAAGAAAAATCAAGGCGGAAATTAAAGCAAAAGCTCAAAAATAAACTTATCTTCGACCTATCGTGCGACACAAAAATCGGCTAAAACACTGATAAATACTAAACATTTAAAAAGCCTGACCATTCGGTCGGGCTTTTTTAATATATTGACTAAGAATTGTAAAATATGTTAAGTTTTTATCAGATCCAACTTTATAAAACCAATTGGTCGAAAATGTATTTACTTGTAATAATTACAAAGACTGTATAATATGCAACTCTGTTTGTTACAAAAGCAATATATGTTTTATCTATTTCTGAATATGTTGATAATGAAATAATATAAAGACTTGCATTATGCATATGAACCCCCTTTTTTGTTATTGCTTATTTTTAAAGACGAAGTAATAAATATTGATTAAATATTTTCAAAGTGTCAATAAACATGGCGAGGGAAGATATGAAGAAGTTTTCTACAATTATTTTGCTTAGAGTTGCTACATATTTAATTCTTTTGGCTTTATTCGGCTTTGTGATGTTTGGCTTTTGTGCGAGAGATAAATTTTATGATTATTTTTCCCAGTTTGACGGGGTAGAATTTTGTTATATTTATGATTGTTCAAATGAAGATGTGAATGTTGAGAGAAAATCACTACATACCACTCATATTGTGCAAAATGGACATTATCTTTTTGTTTTTTCTAATAATAATTTTTACAAAGATGTTAAGTTTAAGCAAGGCAAAATAAAAGGTGATATGGATATATATTTTGATATAATAAATAAACTTAATTTAAGAAATATCCATACAGAAAAAATGGGTAATATAATCGCTACTTTTGGCTTTGCAAGCGAGTTTGGCGAATTTAGGTGGGTTAATGGGCAAAAGATGAATTTGCATATTGTTTATTCAAATGGAGAAATAACTTTTGGCTCACCACTTATATATGGTTCTTACTAATTATATAATTTCTAAAAGCACGAAATATAGCGGTTTTTGGCGAATAAAAAAATTTAAAATAGTTGTTTAAAATTTCCCAAACTGTCAACAATTTTGGCAAGGAGGGAAATATGAGAAAAATTGACTTTAGGGGGTTTTGGCAAAGATACAAAAGAGCGATAGTTTCGTCATCAATGTGCCTGCTTGCAATTGTGCTTGTGGCGGTGGTTTCTGCGACCAGTTTAAATAGTTCAAAGAACATTAAAAATGGCAATGTTCAGACTAGTTCTCCTACATCAATCACTTTTGTTCAACCTGTGAAAGGTGGTGAGGTGATAAAAGACTATTCCAACAAAACTCTCAAATACAACGCAACTTTGAAACAATGGGAAGCACATAAGGCTGTTGACATTAAGGGCGCTGAAGGGGCTGAGGTTGTGGCTGTTGCAAATGGTGAAGTAGTGTCTGTGGAATCGAACTATTTAACTGGCACAGTTGTAACCATTAAGCATAACGACAAACTGCAAACAGTTTATGGCTCGCTTGATGAAAAAGTTGATGTGAAAGTTGGTGACCAAGTGAAAAGTGGTCAAAAGATTGGAACAATCTCCACCAGTGCTAAAAACGAAGCAAAGGACGGCGCTCACTTGCATTTTGAAGTTTTGCTTGACGGCGTGAAAGTTGACCCAAATCTTTATCTAGAAAATTCTAACAAATAATAAAAAATTTTCAAAAAACACTTTACTATTATTTTTCAATGAGTTATAATGTTTAAGTAGAATAATACTTTTGGAGGATATTATGACCCTAGACAAAGTTAAGCAAATGCTTGCAAATCAACTTAACGTGCAAGTAGAAAAAATCAACGAAGACTCAAAACTCATTGAAGATTTGGGGGCTGATTCACTTGACATGATCGAAATGCTTATGTCACTTGAAGAAGAATTTGGAATTAGTGTTCCAGATGATAAGGTTGAAGACCTTAAAACCGTTGGTAACATTGTCGCATTTATTGACAGTGTAAAAAAGTAAACCAAAATCCTACAAATTAGCATCCTTATGGGTGCTTTTTTGTTTTTAACATTTTGCGACAAAAAATGACATATTTTTCCACTTTTGCTCATAAAAATTACAAAGGAGTATGGTGGAATGAAATTGTCAATTACATCAAGGGTGTTTGCGGAAGCAGATTTTATTTTAAAAAACAACGGGACTGTGAGAAGTGTTGCAAAATATTTTGGAGTGTCAAAAAGCACAGTTCATAACGATTTATCCAAAAAACTTAGAACTTTTAACCCTTCGATATATAATAAAGTGAATAAATTACTTAAATTTAACCTCTCAGAACGTCATATTAGGGGTGGAGAAGCTACAAGAAGAAAATATAAGTGCCAAAAGTAGCAATTTTATGCTATATTTGGCATTTATTTTGATGTAAAAATAAGTGAATTTTATGTGTTTTGTTTTAGGGTAATTTTATGAGAAAATTTACAGTTTTCGCACGTTATGCAAGGTTTAGAAATTAAGTTAAGTTTTCTTGTATTAAAATGTTGCTAATTTTGAATATATAATCGCTAATTGTCGCTAGTTATCCACATTTTGTGAAATAATGTGGATAACTTTTTGTTTGTAATTTTTGCAAAATAAGGCGAAAAAATTGATAAAAATTTGTCAAGCAAAATTGGGTAAAAAAATAGGGAAAATTTAATATTTATTTTTCATTTTCTGTCTCATTTCTTTGACAAGAAATGCCATAATAAGATATAATTATACACGAATAGAACTTTGATTTATATTTCGGGCAAAATTCAACATAATAAAGGATAGGTGCTGGTTATGAAAAAGTTTTTCGTTTTTATGTCTATTATGCTTTTATCTCTTTCAGGGGTTCTTGTCGCTTGTGGCGGCGGGAGATATGACGACCTAAATGTTTCGGTCGTTTCTATCGTCACGTCCGAAAACAAGAATGTGCAATTTAGCAGCAAGGACGGCTGTTACATTCTTGAACCTGGTGACAAGGTTACAATCAACGCAAAGGCGACTTGCTCAAGCGAGATTGCGGAGGACTTGTTGTTTGACAACTATTCGCCTTCGTCACTTGTGCCAGACGAAAACGTAAATAGAAATGCAAAGACATCCTACACTTTCGATGTGAAAGCGCCAAGCGGTGAAGGGGTGTTTAAGATTGTTGTTAGGTCAAGAGAATCTGACAATGGCGCAAAAACACTTCTATTCAAAGCTCCTGATGTTCCTACTCAAATCGCTTTCAAAGAAGGTGGTGTTGGTGTTGCTTATGGCTCAAGTGTAAACATCGCTGATGCAATTAAATTCTCAAGCAAGTTCAGTGAAAAATTTCCACAATATGAAGTGGGCGACAAAAACCTGAGATATGAAGTTGTGTCCGCTTTGAAAAATGGCTCTGACGAATGGGAACTTTCTTACGATGGAGCAACTGGTGTTTTCTTTGCAAAAATTGATGGACAAGATGTTGAGGTGTTTAGCATTGTAAACGGAAAACTTGAAATCCTTGACCCAAGAGTTTATGGCGAATTTGAAATTGTTGCAAAAGCGAATAACTATGTTGACAATCTTCCAGCGTCTGCCTCTGCAGATAGGAAACAGGCAAACGAAAAACTTAAAACTCAAGCAACTGTTAGCATCGTTGAACCAATCACTGTTCAAAATATTCAAATCAAAAGTGGAAAATCTGCTGGACAAATTAACTTCTCAAACATTCCACAAGAAACAAAACTTTCTGCATTGCTCCTAAACAACTTCTCGGGCGAATGGAAAGATGCGGATAACGATAGTCACTTCTACAATCTCGAAAATGTTACCGTTTCTCTCAGAAATAAAGATGCAGGTAAAATTGATATTTCAGCACTTCTTGAAAGTGGCATGGGGTCACTTTCTGTTGATAATAGCAAAGAGGCAACCGAACTTACAAGCGGTGGAACTGTTAGCGGAAAAGAAAAATCTTTCACATTCTCGGCAAGCGGCACTGCGGGAACTGCATTTGTTGATTTTGTGTTTACATATCAATTTGGAAACAAACTTGAAATCAAATTCTCTGACCTCTATGAAGAATATTTGAAAAATCTTTCAGAAGACGTGATAAACTATCTCAAAAATCTCTATGGCGACAGTGTATTCAACAAATTTGTTCAATTTGATGTTCAATCTGTTCCAGACGGCGTGAGTGTTTATAGAGAAAATGACAGAACTGCCTTGAAAGAAAATGACATTGTTGCTGTTTTTGACAGATACAACGGGACTCGTGGCACAAAGTTTGAAATCAATATCCCATTCAAAAAGGGAACAAGTGACCAAGATAAAAAAGTTAAAGTTTATATCAAATCAGAAAATGTTGCTAGCGACTTCCTTGAAGTTAGTGACTATAACGGGACAATAAATCTTAAAACCGAACAAGTTGACGGCGAAACAATTTACTATTTTGAAAGAGATTTGTCAGTTGATACACAAAACGTTTTCTATGTCAAGGCAAAACAAGGTTCAAATTTTGAAAACAAGACGTTTGAAGTGACAGTCGAAAGTTTGATTGAAACAAAGATTAAACTTTCAAACGGACAAGTTGTTTCTTCAAATTCTGAGAATGGCGAACTTAAAAACAAAACATTTACTTTTAACATTGCACCAAGAAAAGGTGTAAGTGAAATAGCCGTTAAAACAATGGTTGCTAGCGACAATTTCCCAACACTTGGCGAAGAAGGTGTTTATAGCAAACTTGTGTTGCAAAAACAAAATGGTGACGCTGCCAAAGGGACTTTGATTGCATATGCTTTGGACGCAGATCCAAGTTCTGATATTACATTGAGTTATGACTCAAATGTTGTTAAAGTTCAAGCAGTGTCCGATGTGGCAAGTGGGTTCTTTGCGGGACAATTTGCTGACGGGCAAAATCTTGCGGGTGTGTTAAGCGTTATTGGCCTTAAAAAAGGCGAAAGCAAAGTAACTCTTGAAGCGGATAATGGCTGCAAAGTTGTAATTTCCGTGCTTGTTGTTGAAAGTTTTGATGATGACAAAGTTGTGCTTACTGTTTCTGGTGACAGTGCAATAGCAAGCAACAATTTGGCGACAAATGGCTCAATAAGCGTTAGAGTTGGCGAACCTTTTGAAGTTTCTTACACCGTGGCTTCGGCTCAAGACGCTGTAAGAAGTGTGGCGTTCCTTTCTTCAAATGAACAAGTTGCAACTATTTCTCAAAGAGGAATGGTGACAACTGCTGCTTCTGGCGAAAGTATTGTAACTCTTGAAATTAAATTCTACGCTTTTGGAATTAACAATGGATATGACGTTTGGACAGAAAGAACTTGCACAAGACAAGTTAAGGTTCAAGCATTTGTTCCAGCCGTTTCCAAAACTTTAAGCAAAACTGAAATTCATGTTTATGACTACAACTCTCTTGGCGGAGATTTGCCAAGTTTTGATATTCAAGGCAAAAAAGATTTGTCCAAAGTTTCATTTACAATCAATCTTGAAGGAAAAGACGGGCAAGTGCCAACAATCGTTGGAACAAATTATGCAGAAATAAAGATTGCTTCGGAAGATAGCAGATATATTGTCGGCTCACTTGACGGAAATGTGTTCTCGGGTGTGGCATATCTTCCAAGTGGTGTAACTTCAAAACACGTTAGAATTGAAGTTGTTATTGAAGAATATGGCGTAAAAGTTTCTAGATTCTGTGATGTTTATATTGAAAAAGCAGTTATGGTGGATGATATTGGTGTTGCTGTAACTGAAAATGGAACTGACCTTGAACTTGAAACTGTGGAAAATAAATCTGCAACTTTGCTTGCAACAACAAAAGCAGGCAAAACTTTGACCTTTGAAACTTCAATCTTGCCACAAGATGCAAGGGACAAAGATCTTGTTGTGGAATTGTTCCGTGCAACAAGCGGCTACGACAAAGGTGCAAAATTTGTAAGTCTGGAAGAAGAAAACTTGCCAAAGATTTCTTACAAAGGCGAAGAAGCATATGAAACCATTGTCCGTGCGGGCGATAACTTCAATATCTTTATTGACAATGCAAGTTCGGGAGTGTTTATTGTTTCTATTTCCAGTGCAGATAGTGTGATAAGCGAAACGAAAGAAGATACATATTATGTTAGGACATATAATAAAACACTTAATATAGTAGTTAAGATTGAAGACGGAAAACTTGTCCCTTATGTTATCAAAAATTCTGACGACCTAAGAGAACTTAACAACTCAGACAGAAACTTTGTTTTGGGTGCGGATATTTCTCTTGCAAATGAAAATTGGCAACCAATTCAAAACTTCTCGGGAACTCTTAATGGCTATTCAAACGGAAAATATTTCAAAATTACTGGTCTTACATTGAACGATGTGGCGGGCGAAAATGTTGGCTTGTTTGCAACCCTTGAAAACAGAGTTGAGGGCGGCGAAACTGCAAGTGACCCAATAAGAAATTATTATGGCTCAATTATGAACCTTAAACTTGTTGTGTCACAAATTGTTGTTACAACTTCAAGCACAGCGGCAAATGTTGGTGCTTTGGTGGGACTTAACAAAGGTCTTATCGTCAACTGTGCAGTGGAAGTTAATAACTTTAAAGTTACAACTACAAACGCAATGAATATTGGCGGAATGGTCGGCGAAAATAACGGCGTTATCTTGTCTTCTGAAGAATCTTTTGGAAAGGGTAACAATAGTTTGGAAGACGAAACAAGCCAACTTGGATTGTTGCTTGACCATTACATGAGAGGCGAAACAAAGGACATTCGTTCTCTTGCAGATTTTGAAAATCTTGACTATGTTTCTGAAACTGTTGTAAAAGGCAATTTGGAAATCAATGCAACGGGTGCAGTGAATGTTGGCGGAATTGCAGGCAAGAGTGCTGGCATGATAAACGGCATTTATGGCGTGTTTGCAAGAAAAGACGAACTCGCAACAAGCACAAGCAATGCCTTTGCAACTTCTTATGAAACTGAAGGTGTTGACTCTGATGTAAACATCAACACAACTGGCGGAAGTATCTCTGGCGAAAACGCAAATGTTGGCGGAATTGTGGGCTTTGTCAGTGGCGGAAGTGTTGTAAATGTTTCTGCAAATGGTCAAATTGGCTATGTTCAAGATAATGCAGTTCGTGGCGTAAATAAAAATGTTGGTGGTGTTGCTGGCATAATTTATGGCGAAAACAATGTAAAAGTCAATAATGTTTTGACAACTGTCAGAGTAAGCGGCAACGACTTTGTTGGTGGCGCAGTGGGCAAGGCTCAAAATGCAACTCTTGATCTTGTGCGTGTGGAAAACAATAGCGGAAACCTCGGTGCTTTGGTTGTTGCAAATTCTGGCACAGTCGGTGGTGTTGTGGGTTATGGCAAGAATGTTACAATTTCTCACAGTTACTCACAAGGTTATGCAGATAGTTATAACAGCACATACATTGCAAACGGCGACTTGAAAGTTCTTTCAAATGCAACTGTCGGTGGAATTGTTGGCAATGCAGAAGACGTGAGCATTGAAAATAGTTTCTCAACATTCAACTTTGTTGGCACAAACAATGCTGCAGCAATCAATCAAAGCGAAGGCGTAAATATTCAAAATGTTTACTATATTGGTGTAGGTGCAAGTTCTCTTTGCGGAACGGGCAAAGTGGCAAACGGCTTTAGTTTCTTTGTTGCACTTGAATACAAGGAAGGCGCAGCGGGTGTCCAACTTGCAGTCAAGGCAAGCAATTTGTCGGGGCTTAATGGCGGAGATGACAACTACTTTGTGGAAAATGAAACAATGAGAGTTGTTTATCCTTATGCAGAAAGCGAAGGAAATCTTGACTTTGAGTCAAAAGTTTTGGCATACACAAATAAAGGCGAAAAATATAGACTTTCTAGAAATATTCCTACAAGTATTTCTACAAAAGCAAACAACAATTCTGGTGTGGCAAACTTCCATGAAACAAAATGGAAACTTACATTTAACACAACAGAAAGCAATTTTGCAAAAACAAAATTCTTCGCACTTCAAGATGAAAGCTTCCAAAACGGACGTATGGCAATAGTTGCCAACCTTTCAAGCGAAGAAGAAAGAAATACACTTTCCGTTCAAGATTTGTTTGACATAATTGCTCTTCCAAGTGGCGTTAAATCTGCTCATCTTCTTTTGGAAATGTCAAGAAACAATATTGCAGAAGTAACTTCAGACGGAAATATTGTTCTTAAAAATGCAGGTTATACAACTCTTAAAATCGTTGTCAAAGAAAACAAGTCTGTTTCTTGCGAAATTGACCTTTATGTTGTAAGAAACTTTGATAAACTTGTCTTGAACTCGGGCATTACTCTTGCAGAAGATTACATTGGCAAAACAACAACTGTTGGAACAAATGTTGACGTGAATGTTATTGCAACTTTGTGCGAATATACAAAAGTAACGCAAGACAGAGTTATTTATGGCATTTTGGGCAATTCACAATATGTTTTGACCTCAGTTTCCAGTGAGGGATATTCTCTTAGACTTGACGTTTATGACGCAGAAGGAAATAGAGCGGCAGAATACTTTAACTCTGCTTCTCAAGAAGAAAAAGATAACGCTGTGTTTGTCAGAAGTGCAAACTCACTTAAATTCCTTAAAGTTGGCGTGTGGACAATTAAGCCAGTTGTGGAATATGCAAGAGATGGCGTTGAATTTGAATACATTTGTGACGACTGGACTTTCTATTTGAATACAATTTCAGGTGCAACAAACATCACAACAAGAAGCGAATCAAAAGAAATTACACTTTATGGTGAAGTTAGAAATGACAATCTTTCTGTTGTTGTGACGGCAGATAGTGACGAAGCACCAGAACTTGAATATGACGTATTGAAACTTAAAAGCAATGGCGAATATGAAAAAATTGACAAAACTGATGCAGAATTCCCATTTGTTTTGCCAGAAAAAGATACAGAAACTCACAGCCCATTTGTAACTCAAAAACAAGGCTCGGGATATATTTATCAATTCTCACTTATACTTAAAGAAGATGTGAGAAATACATCTGAAATTAGCCTATACAAACTTAGAATTTGGGATAAACAAGGCGCCCTTGCGTCAAGACCTGCAGAAATTGTTGTGCATGTTGTGCCACAAGTTGTGGATAACATTTCAACTACTCATTACGCTTATGTGGATGAAATTGCAACAATTTCAAGTGGCAATGTTGTTGAGGGATATGTGTATTCCTATACAGACGTTCCGACCAACACTTTGATTGCAGGAGAGGACGGACTGCTAGCCATTGACATCAGCCCATATTATGCAAATATCAAAAAAGTTGTTGTCAAATCTTCTTGCACAGACGGTACTAGCAGACTTGGTTTTATGCAACTTGTAAAAGTTACTTCAACTGACGGCAGAGATGCACTTGTTTATGCTCCAATGCAACAAGGAATTGAAGACGGCGCTTTGCAACTTGGACTTGCTTCCTATGCAAAGGGAGATTTCACCCTAAACGGAAACTATGCATCTTTGACCAATGCACAATATTTCTTTGGCCCAGACGAAAGTGATAGTGACGTTTCAAATGTTGCAAGGCTTTATGTAAAAACTCTTGCTCCAAGTGATGTGAGCAGAGATGCAAAGTTTAGAATTACTATTGAAATCACTTGCGAACAAGCAGATTCTGAAAATGAAAACCTTATTGAAACAACAAGCACAAGCGAGCATTTGTTTACAATTCAAAGTGCTTATGGCGTTGGAATGAATATTACTCATGAAGGGACTGAAAGAAAAATAATCGCTTACACAGGTGCTGGCGAGGAAGCAGATTGGCTTGACATTGAACCTATAACTCCAAACGGCGCTGAAGCAACTCTTTCTCTTGAAGTTGAAGACGCTTCGGGCAATAAGATTGCAGATGAAGACGTGCCAAGTTATGCAACACTTGAAACAATAAACGGGAAAACAAGTCTTGTCCTTGGCGAAAGTGCAAATGTTGGACAAAAGATAAATATCAAACTTACAACCAATATTAAACTTGACAATGTTATTGTTTCTTACACCCACGTGGAAACAGTTAATGTTGTTGACGCTGTTATAAACAGCATTTCCATCGGCGGAGCAGAAAACGGCGTTATCGAAATGACAAGTGCTTCAATAAGAGTTTTGAGCATTGATGTAGAAGGCTTCGGCAAACAAGAAACTCTTGAAAATATCGAAAAACTTATCGCTCAAAGCGTGTTTATGGTGGGTGAAGATAGAGAAGGAAAAGCACTTTATTGGTTTGCAACAGTTGACGGCAGCAAAAATGAATATAACATTGACTCTTCATCTTTTGGTGACAGTCTTCCATTTGTTGTCAACAAAGTTATAATGGGTAACTCGTCATCAACAAGACAAAGCATTGATTCAAATGTTTTGGGTTATGACGGAAATAGCAGAATTGAATTTACATATGAACCAAGAGTTATGTATCTTCAAGGCTCGGCTTCATCTGGCAAGGTTGATTTGAGAGTTGAATTCAGTTATGTTTACAAAAACGGACAAATTATTCCTGTTCCAACAAGTATCCTTCAATCTGACTTCGTTATTTCAGCAGAAGCAACTGTTGTTGTCAGCGAATCTCTTGGCGAAGAAAATTTGCGTCCTATTGAAACAGAAGCAGACCTTAGAGCCATGGTTGCTGGCGGCGAATACATTTTGATGAACGACCTAACTCTTACAGATTGGAACCCAATCGCTGCAAACTTTAGCAGTTTTGATGGAAATGGAAAGGTTATCACAATTAAGAGTTTTGCATACAGCACAAACGCAACAAATTCTTCAATAGATTTGGGGCTTTTCAGCGAAATTTCTCAAAATAGTTTGGTGAAGAATGTTATTGTTGCTTATCCTGACAATATGCAGGGCGACCTAAACGGCAACTTCGATGGCATTGACCTTTCAAGTTACAATGCGGTCAACTTTGGTGGCTTTGCTGCAATCAACAACGGCATAATCACCAACTGCGATGTTATTTCTATCTCCTCAAATGGACAAGTTGCAAGCAACATCTCAAGTTACAACAACGCAAGTTATGCTCTTGCAATAAAGATAAATAAAACTGCAAAAAATGCAAATATCGCAGGCTTTGTTGCCCAAAACAATGGAACAATCACCAACTCTCGTGTTGGAAGAAACAATGTAATGGTGTTCTCAAAATCTAGCAGCGGTGACGCAACAGAAAGTCCAGAAAAACTTTCAACAGTTGCCCCAGTGCTTGTTATGAGTGTTGAGGGTGCTGGAAATGTTGCTGGCTTTGTTGCAGACAACGGCGGAACAATATCTTCAAGTTATGCAAACAATTTGCAAATGGAAGTTTTCTCTGGCTCTTATGGAACAAAGAATATCAAAACTTCTGGCTTTGTAGTTTCAAATGACGGCTTTATTCATGGCTCATATGTTGCTGGCTGGGAAGGTGTGAAGAAAGACGGAGTGCAAGTTGTTCAAGAAGGACAAAACAACAGAAAACATGGTGGCGGCATTTACACAAACGGCATTGTATCAGGCTTTGTGTATTACAATGACGGCTTTGTCGAAGACTGCTATTCCAACATTAACATAAGTGGCGAACACACATATGCTTATGTTTCAAATGGCCTTTCAAGCAGAATTGACGCAGAACAAGATATAAACATCCCAGTGGCAAGCGGCTTTGTATATGTAATGGGTGAAAAAGCAACAATCAGAACTTCTTACTCATTAAGTTATGTAAAATCTAAATCAACGAATGCACATGCAATGTTCCAAGGTTGCTTGAACGGAGTTGATGTTGATTCTTCAAGAAGACCAACTCAAACTTCACTTAAATATGGCACCATTGAAAATTGCTACTTCTTAATGGAAAAAGACGATGACGTTGAAAGAAGTCACGAAAGAGCAATCATGCTTTCAACTGGCGATGCAAACGAGGAAGAGGGCGACAGTGCAACAATCAACGAATTTATCTCCGAAGGAAGTTTCAATGGCTTTGCATTTGACCCAGATACACTTAGGGCAAGCACTTATGAAAGCAGTGGCGGCGTTTGGACTATTGTTAAAGACGGCATTTATGGCTATCCAGAACTTTTGAGTGCAAACAATGTTACAATGTCTGCACGTGTTCGTGGACAAACAGAAACAGAAGAAGGAATTGTTACAAAATATTATTTTAACTATATTCAAGGATATGACGCAGGTACAGTCAAAAACCCATATCTTGTTTATAGCGAAGATTCATACAACAATGTTTTCAAAAGCAAACAACAAGAGTCTTTTGACAACAACATAACATCAAAATTTACTGGCAACATTAGACTTGTAAAAAGTTTTGTTATGGAAAAAAGGTCAACATATTCATCAAGTGTTGAATACACTTCAAATCAAGGTTCGGTGTCTGTGTTTGACGGGAACTATCTCACAATTTCCAACATTGACCTCGGCGAAAGTGCTGAAGATTCATTTGGACTTTTCAAAGATATTTATGGTGCTGGCGTAAAGAACTTGACCCTGGGCGTAAACTCCATTGTGTCCGGCAACTGCACCGCTGTTGGCGCACTTGCTGGTGTAATTATTGATAGTGTGATAAGCAACATTACGCTTGTTGCGATGGGAAGTGAAGACAACTGGAACATCACAGGCAACAATTATGTTGGTGCGCTTGCTGGTGCCGTTATTTCTAGCACATATTCAACAACTTCTGCAACTGGAACAAGATTTAGCAGAATTTCAAACATTAGGTCAAATCTTTCTGTTACAAGCAGCAGAACCTCCTCTCAAGGCTCTCAAACAAGAGTTATCACCTCAACCGACCTTTGGGAAGCAATCGCTCCAAGAAACATCTCCACTGGCGGGAATTATGCTTCTGCAAGCAACCTTAGACTTTCCAATCTTCCAAAGAATGTCTATTATGCAGGCGGCATTGCTGGTGTTGTTTCTCTCAGCCAAAGAAGCAGTGACAGAAACAGTATCCTTATGGACAAAGTAAATGTAGATAATGTTCATGTTGGCTCATTCGTTCAAAACAGCAAACTCTCTGGTGCAAGCGTTGACAATAATGGCAATTACAACGGGAATGTAAATATCCTTTCAAATTATGTTGGTGGATTGTTCGGCTTTGTTGGCGAAGAAACTTATGTTGAAAATTCAAGTTTCATCGTTGGCAATAACTCCACATTAACATCTTCCCAAGTTGTCGGCGGCTTGACTGGATTCAATCTCGGCAAAATTAGCAAGAGTTATGTTGGCTTTGATAAAGAAACAACAGAAAAACTTAATAATCACCTCATTGCAGTTACAACGGGCGGAACGAACACAGATACATTCAATGGCACTTTGTTTGGTGGAACTCCAGAATTTGTTGGCGGGCTTGTGGGTATAAACTCCTCAACAACGGTCTATAGGTCAGGCTCAATTCTTGACTCATACAACAGAATTGACGTCAGAAATATCTATGCAACCTCTCTTGGCGGAATTGTCGGGGCAAGTTCTTCGGGAACTATCTCAAATGTTTATACAACTGCAAGTTTAAGAGCAAATGATGACGCTTCAAAAACTCATATCGGGGCAATAATTGGCGAAGTTGTAGATAGCGAAACTGGATATATTAAGATTGTTGACAAAGTTGGACAAGACGAAGCAAAACTTCACCTTGCAAACATTGTTGCTCTTAACATATATAACTCAGATGACTTCTCTCGCCTTGTGGAATTTGACAGCAATGGCGGAAAGATTGGCGCTCTTTATGGCTTCTATAGCAATCAAAAAACAGAAGACAGCGAAGGAATTGTTGACATCACAAGCGGCGACAACGGAATTTATGTTAATCGTTTCGGCTTGAAAAACATTGGCTGCGATTATGTCAGAGAAATTGCTATTCAATTTGGCGATGAACTTGGAAATAGCAATTTCGACTTGGCTAAATACAAGGAAAAAGAATCAGAAGCAACAATCTTTGAATATTGGGGTGTTGGCGAAGGCGGAAAGAAAGATACATATCTTGATAAGAGTTTGTCTGAAAAAATTCTTCCAGACCAATTCCTAAAACTTTTCTCCACAACTCTCAACGCAAATAAAGCAGCGAGAGATAGATATTTCTCAACAGATAAGTGGAGCAGAGAAATTTGGAAATATGACGCTCCAAACAATAGTGATGACGAATATGACGTGTTGCCAGTTCTTGAATATGGCTTCAACGCAGCAACAGAAAAAATTTACACTGCAGAAGAATTCTACAACAAACTCGGTGCAAAAAATACTGCTGGCAAAACATATATGATTATGCGTGACATTGACTTTGGCAGCGAAACATCATTCAGACCTATCACCGAAACATTTGAAGGCAGTTTGTACGGCGCAAACATTACCTACACAGAAACTGTTGGAAGTGAAGTTAAAGTTTATAGAAGAAAACCAATTCTATTTAACATCAACTTAAAATCAAGTAATGCAAGTGAAAAATACGCAATGTTCATTTCAACAAGAAATGCAACATTTTCCAATTTCAATGTTGTTGTGGCAGATTATAATGTTTCATATGACTACAGCGGCACAAAAGATGGAACACAATCATTTGGTGCTGTACTTGTTGCAAGTGCAGAAAATTCTACGCAAATTAACAATGTTTTTGTCTATGGTGATTTGACAGGCAATTATGGCAGAATTTCATCAACAACTGGTTCTAACGATTACACAGGCACAGATGCCGACCAAATAGTTGTTTCACAAGGTGCATATTACAGAGGCAACGCTCTTGAAAACTATAGCAACCCATATCTCGTTGTGGGCAGCGGCTCTGGAACAACATACGTGTACAACAGCACAACATTGCAGTTTGTCGATAATGAAAACAACTTCCTCAAGATTGGCAAATCTAATACCATTAGCACAAATGCTACAACATTTGGCACACTTGTTGGCACTTCTGCAAACACTGTTGTAAATATCAGCCACTCAAGTGCAAACCTTGGCTTGAACGTAAATTATAATGGTTGCAAAGGCTCAACCGCTCGCACTGTTGGCGGCATTGCTGGCTCAATAAAAGGCGAACTGAGAAATGTTGTATCTAAAGTTGATATAACTGTTTATGATGAACAAGACATTGCAATAAGTTCACTTAGTGTTGGCGGCGTGGCTGGCTCTATGCTTGGCAGAATGGAAAATGTTTATGTAAATAACAGAACTATCAATGTTGGTACTTCCGAGCACCCATTTAAGACATCTTCAGATGTAAAGACAAATGCAATTTATGTTGGCGGACTTGTAGGCTCGGCAGATTCATATCTTGCAAATCAAGGCGAGGAAAGTTCTCGTGTTGGCAGTGCAAGTCAAATTTATGCAAACGACATGGCAATAAATGTCTATGCAAAGGGTAATTCCTATGTGGCTGGTGCTATTGCAATAAGCACATTCAATATTTCAAAAGCTGAAGTAAAACAATCAGCTGACGAAAACGGCAACGCCAAAAGAAGTATTGCTCTTAACTGCTTGTCAGAAATGGGAACAGACGACTTGTACGTGCTTGGTGGCGTTGTGGCAACAAGTTCTGCACAAGATATAAGAAATGTTTATAGCAATGTTTCACTTCAACTTACAGGTGCAAACTTCAACACTGCTATAATCGGCGGCATTGCTGGCTATCTAACTGGCAAGAGTTCCTACACATTTGACAGTGTTGTTGTGGACGCAGACAGCCTTAAAGTTCTTAACGGCGGAAAGAATGTTCCAAAAGGCGCACAAATTTTCGTTGGCGGAATTGTCGGCAAAACAGAAAAAGATACAGACACAATTTCCATTAACAAAGCAATCTCCACAGCAGACATCATTTGCGACCAATTTGCTTCTATGAGTATTGGCGGATTTGTTGCAAAAGTCGCAAAACTTAAAGTTTCAACTTCTGTTGTGCTTGGAGATATAACTCTAAACAGAGTTTTGGGTTCAACAAGTAATAACGATGAAATCACAAACAATGCAGCAGATGTTGTGTCATTGTTCCTTCCAGAAAGCCCAACATACATCGGCGGACTTGTTGCCGATTGCAAAGTGCTTGACAACGCTTCAGACACAAGAAACGTCCTTGTCGCTTCAACCATAAGAGATTATGCAATGGGACAAAAATTGAACCTTTACATCGGTGCAGTTTGTGGCAGACAACGTGACGATGACATGGCAAAAGTTTCCACAAATCTCATTGTAACTTGCGAAAATATTGCTCTTGTTTCAAATGAACTTTCAAATGTCAAGAATGTTTCTCAAACTGAACTTAGTGACGATAATGGTGATGGAGTATTTGGTGAGATTTATAACGATGGACTTAAAGGAACTCAAGTTGATACAAACAGCAAAATTTATAGCAAGTTCTACTCAAAATATGCAGATAGAGCAGTAGGCGAAGCAAAAGTCACAACAAAAGAGGGTAGCAAACTTAGACCTCTTCCTTTCGACAATGCTACAGTTCTTGAAAACAACAAATATTATATCTTGACAAAAGATGTAGAACTTGAAAAGTCAGTTCCAGTTAAAGAATATGAAATTACTGGCGGGAAAACTATGTTGGCTGTTGGCTGGGTGTTGAATGCTCAAGGCTTCGAGATTATTGCCAAAAACGGCGATAAGAGAATTCCAGTGTTCGACACAATCACCAGAAATTCTGCAGTGTCAGCGCTAATGCTCAACATTTCTGGAGATATTGAAAATACAAGGGAAGATTTATTTGCTCCACTTGCAAATATCAACGAAGGCTTTGTCTATGCAAGTTCTGTAGTTGGCAAAATCAACACAAGTCTTGATGTTTCTTCATTTGTTTACACAAACAATGGCGTTATTAACAAGTGCTTCAGCATGGCTGATATCAACATATCTTCTGGCGCTGGCGGACTTGTTTCTGCAAACGGAACAAGGACTGGCGATAACTACAAAATTGGAAATATCTACGACAGTTATTACACTGGCTCAATTGAATTGACCGACACAAACAACGTCACTCCAGTTGGCACACTTGCAAAATTAAGTTCATATGGCGTAATTTCAAACTCCTACACAATGGCGGATATTGCAGTTGCAGAGGGAACAACAAAATATAGTGCAACCTATCCAGTTGCTTCTGTTACACCACTTGACGGCAACTCAAATTGGAAAGCAACAGCAAACTTCTACAGAGTTTACTATGATTACATTCCATATGTTGCTGGCAACGAAGGACAGAACATGTCCTCAATAAGTGACAGAACTGTAAACAGCAACTTCATTTCAAGCACAGGCTTCTATTTGTGGACAGTGTCATTCACTGGCGAAACAAACTCCACAACTCAAACTGCAAACACAAGCAACGCAACCATTGCAGAAATGTTCCAAACTCACTGGATTGTTCCAGAAAGGGATAAATCGACTGGTGCTTTGAAAGGCGAACTTGTTGACTTCTTCAGTTATGCAGACGGCTCATCCAGTGCAGAAAACACAATTGGCATTGATTCAACTTGGTTTAACTATGGATATATCACCAAGAACTATATCAATGTGTTCAGCGGAACAACAAGAGATAAAAACATTTCAAGCGAATCACCATTCCCAAAACTTGTCAGAAAATACTTCAATAGTATCTACACTGGCAACGGTTTGGCAGATAGACTTGGCAATTCCTACGCTCCAGATGTTGTAAATTCTTTGGGCGGTGGTGTAGGACCTGTGAGTGGTGGCAAAGTGCAAGGCTTTGAAAATATGCCATATTCAGTTAAACATGCTGGCTTGTTCGACATCTTTGTATCTTCAAACAACATTGGTACATCTCCAAAATATAGATATTACAGATTTACAAAAACTCAAGTGAACTTTGCAAAATACTCAAAAGTCACTTACTGGTCTGAAAGTTGGGATAACCAAAGCATGGAATTCTATGGCAACTTGGACGGTGCTATTGACATGGACGGAAATAACACAACTCAAGTCGTCAATATGTACTCAACAAACGGTCTTGTCCGTGCAATCGTTGCTCATGATAACCAAGCAACAATTAAAGTGAAGAAAACTGGCAGCGACTCAGAGGAAGACTATAATGTTGCAACTGTTGTTCAAAACATTACATTTGCAAATAGTTACTCAAAAACTGGTCTTGTCGCAGGCGTCCTTGATGATGAGAATGCAATAATTAGTAACATTGGTGTTGTAAGTGAAAACCATGTCTTCAACGGCAACTTGGCAAACTTGTTTAAAGCAAATGTTGCTAAAATTAACGGCAACAACTTCACAGAAGTTAAGGAAACAGAAGAAAGCACAGGAAAGGTTATTCGTCAATATTACAAACTGGATGACGCTACTGTTGCGAAACTTAAAAATGACCTCGGCAGAGATTTCGGCTCGCTTACAATAGACAAGAATACTTTTGAAAAGAAAAAGAGCGATGCAAAGAATAAAAACAACAATGATATGTCAATTTGGGTTGTCAACACACAATTCTTCGCAGCATTCTTCATTTCGGAAGTCAAAACAGAAACCGTTGGGGCAAATTTCACATTGGAAGAAAGTGGCGAAAGCAAAGTTGGAACATGGACAATAGTTCAAGGCATTGACTTAAACGACCTTCCAAAAGACGACCTCTTGGCGTATGAAGGGGTTTCAAGAAGTGGCGGCGAAGCGCTTCCAAGCATTATTACAAACAGAATAACAAACGTGACAGTCAAAGCCAAGTTTATAAACGGCGAATCAAATTATTATCTCGACCCAAAAAACAACTTGTACTCCGATATCCCAGCATTTGCAGGCGGATACATTGGCTTGATGCAAAAGGGAACAATATCAGGCATATTCTCGAATAAAGACAGCAACTTGTCCGTTGGGGCATATGATGAAACATCAGACTCTACAAGTTATTCTGGCGGTATCGTTGGCATAATGACTGGCGGTAGCATTAAGTTTAAGGAAGAAAACGGCGGCAGAGGCGTTTTAAGAAACGTCACAGTTGGTGGCGGAATGAGCATAAATCAAGTCGTTCAACCAAGGTCATACTCTGGCGGCGTTGTGGGACTTTTGGAATGTGAACTTTCAAATATAGAAATTCAAGAAGGTAGCAACGTGAAAGTTTATGGCATATATGGTGCGGGTGGCATTGCTGGTGCTGTGTATGGTGGAAAAATTACAAATTGCGTCGTAGCAGGTGAAAATGTTGTCGGAATCGCTTCAAGAAACTTTGTTTCAACAAATGATAAAACCTACGAACAATTCCTTCCAGCATTCAAAGACACAAGAATGACCCAATATGGCGAAATGACAAGTTTGAAAAAAGACTCTGCTGGAAAACCAGACATGAACCTTATCTCAATGAGTGACGTTCTTGCAAGCACTGTCAACTTAGGCGGCATTGTAGGCTTTGCAAAAGCAACCGCTGGTGCTACCATAATTGAAAACTGTGTGTTTGGTAGAGTTAGTAGTGATGGAAAATCAGCAGTTCAAGGCTCAGCAAAACTTTCCTATGAAATCAAATATCTTGCAGGCTACTATTCAATTATGGTCGGCGGCATTGTCGGAAATGTTGTCGAAGCAAACGGCGCACATGTCAATATCTCAGACTGCACCTACGCAGGCAACATCGACATGAAGAGTTCGCAAACAATTCTCGCAGGCGGCATAGTCGGCTCCATGAACGGCGGCACAATCACCAGTTGCAAGGCGTTGCAAGAGGCAAGAGTAGAAACAGATATCATTTGGGATTTGCTAAACCCATGGATTGTCCCAGAAGATGTTGCTCTTGACGCTAGCAAAGAGAAGTACGTAACAAGAAAAGATACATGGGAAAAACTTAAAGAGTATTACAAAAAAGCGAAAAATGAATTTGCTTCTGATGAAAACCTTACATTCAAAAAAGCGATTGACATAATCTACAGTTATGTGCAAGATACAACTGGCACCATAAACGATGCATTGGATGATAACAAAGCCTTGAACATTAAGAGAAGTCTTACATTCGTTATTGATGGATATTCAGTTTCTGGCGGTATTGTTGGAAGAATTGTTAAAGGTGACATTGGAAATGCCAACGCAGACAATGTTACTAACGCAGCATTTATCTCTGCAGCAACAAGAGCGGGTGGTATCGTTGGTGAGGCAACAAGCAGTGGTTCGGTCATTGTCATAATCAATGCCAAAAACACTGGTGCGGTGAAAGCAAACGGAAAACTTAAAATTTACACCAGCATGTCTATAGGGGCAGGTATTTCATTGAATGTTAAAAGCGATATCGAAGGCAAAATTAGAGGTGAAAGCGAAAATATTATAACTGGCGACAAAGGGTACTTTGGCGAAGCTACTGGGACTGACGCAGATGGGAATAAGAACCAAACTAAAAGCGGACAAGCGTTGATGGGACTAAGAAAAATTATTTTAGGTATCCTTACAAAGAAGATGGAGGATAAGTCTGCAGAATCTTTCTCAATTGGTGGCTCATTCAGCGAAGAAGCTGGTGCAAGCGCTCTATTGGAATTGGCATTGACTGCTTCGACAGTCCTTGAAGACGGTGCAGCGGGCGGTATTGTTGGTGCTATTGAATGTACTGGCATAAGTCAAAGTAATGCTGATGTTATAATTGAAAAATGTAACAGCGAAGTTAAACTTAATCAAACATCTGGTGAAGAATTTAAGGTTAATTCAATCGGTGGAATGTTCACAGAGTTCTCTGGTGGCATTGCTGGACTTGCAGTTGCAACAACAAGTTCAAATAATATTGTTATCAGAAATTGTTCAAGCAACTCTCTTGTTCGTGGCTACATGATAAGGTCCTTTGCAGGCGGCATTGTTGGTTACATGCAAAAAGCAAGAGTGGAAGATTGCGTAAACTACTCTGACGGCGTGGGAGCATTATTCTCGTCAATAGGAAATGGCGACCTTTGGAACGATTTTAAAGGAACAATTGGAAACATCTTTAACCCTGCATTCTATTTAAGTTTCCCTAATGTTGCGGGTGGAATTGTTGGTTATCTTAATGACGGACGTGTTATCAACTGCTCCTCAGGAAAAACTTTCATATCAGGTGCAACTAACTATAGTTTCGTTATGGGACTTAGAGTTACAGGCGGCATTGTTGGCGTTATGGACGGCGGAAGCATTGAGGCAAACTGGAAGAAAGATGAAAACGGCAAACTTTCTGGCGGATTTACTTTCAACAGTGGCACAGTGTGGGCTTTAACTGGTATTGCAGGCGGCATTGTTGGTGTTCTTAATAATGGCAAAATTCAAAGCCTTGGCAGCAACGTTGACTCAAATTCAATTATGAAACTTCTTGTTAAAATTGTTACAGAAATGAGCGAAAATAATGGTGAAATGCCAGACCTATCTACATATGCACTTAACGGCAACGGGTTTGTCATCACTTCTCTAACCAGTATTGTTATTGGTTCAATAAGTGGTGGCTGTATCGGTTATCTTAGTGGGGTAAGTCCTGCTGGAACTGACACTGCAAAACTTAGTGGAATGATTAACCTAGGTTATGTTTTCCCAAACCTTGCAGCATTCCTCTATGCTCCAAAAGTTTCTGGTGCTCTTACAACTTTAAGTGGCACTACAATTTCACAATCTGTTGAAGATATTGGAGATGATATTCAGTCCCTTATTGACGGAAAATTTACAGGACCAATTAACAAAGCACTTGACAAGAGTCCAAAGAAATATGCACACAGATTTACAGTTGATGTTATGATTGATGATGACCCAACATCTCTTATTGATATCCAACTTGGCGGTCAATTTGGACTTGGTTTCTCATTCAATTCAGCCCTCTTTAAACCAATCTTAAGCCTTCTTGGCGATGTTGGCTTTGACGGAGGAATTCCAGTTTCAACATATATCAATGGTGTTGTTGTAAATCAGTACAACTATACAATTAAGTCAAAATCAACCAATTATTCAAGTTCAGACTCCATTGACTCAAGACTTAATTACTTAGATACAATTGTTGCGTTTACAGACGAAGACTTGGCGGCAATTAAAGAAGAAAATGAAACAGGTACAGACGTAGGCAAACTTGGCGGCGGCGCAAGCGGCGGCATTGTGGGAATGGTTAGAACAAGTCAACCAATTACATTCTCTTTGTGCTTGTCATTTGGCATAAAACTTGCTGGCGTAAACCCAGGTGAACCATGGACAACAATTCTTAGTGCATTCCAATCGGGTGTCATTGCGTCATCTGGTTCTGCTGGTGGTATTATTGGTGCAGTTATTAACCAGCAGTTTGGTTCAGAAAAGTTCAAATCAAATGGAAAAGATGTAAATGGCAAAGATGTGAGTTATGAACATGATCTGAAGAAAGCCGTTTCAAGCGAAGGCAATATCATAGTTACTCTTTCAAGCAACTTTGCAACAGTTATGGGCGATGAGAATGCAGGCGGTATCATAGGTTATGCAAGCAAATGTGCAAAGATTGTATCATTTAATGAAAAAGAACCACTTTATGGTATTGTTGCAAACTACGGGTCAATTTCTGGCTCCTATGCGGCGGGCGGACTTATTGGTCTTGCTGACGGTGCAAGTGTAAACGACAATCACGTAGAGGCGGCATTGTCCTCGCATGAAATTTCTATCAGGACAACATGGGACGGTCAAACTAAATGGGAAAGCCCATCAATCACAACTCCAGACCTAAGTAACTGGGCAATATTCCGTGCAACCAACTCCGGTCAAGTTGCTCATGCCAAGTACTCCGGCGGCGGCATTGGCAAGATGTCAAAAGGCAGCCAGATGTATATGACAACCGTGGCGGGCAGTGCATTTGCATATCTCACAAACCCAGTCGGCTTCTTGCTCGGTGGACAGATTACAATTTCTTCTCCTCAATTTGCCGGTGGTCTTGCTGGAACGGTTAAGGAAGGAGCAATGATTTCTGGCTCTTGTGCAGTCGGAACGGACTCAAAGGAAACTTCAAGTTTCTTCAGCCCAGCAATAACAATATTCGCTGGAAAATGTGATGAGCCTAATGGCACAAATGCGACTCAATCTATTACTTCAAACAACCCAATAGTTGGTGACGGTGAAACCTCTGGTGGCGAAAGTGGTGGCTCAACTGGCGGTGAAAGTGGAAGTTCAGAACCAACAATTTCAGAACCAGCCTCAGGTGAAGAAGTGGTAACAACAAACGGTTATGCTGGTGGTGCAGTTGGTGTCTATGGGGGCGGCAACATTGGTGGCATAACTGGCGTAAGAACCAACACAAATGTTAAGAGTGTTGTTATTGCAAATTGCGTCAACGTGGGCGGCTTTACAAGAAGTTACAATCTTCTTGGCAAAACAGTTGAATATGAAGTCCTAAAATCTGCCTATGTCGGCGGTGCAATCGGTTATCTTACAAGTCCTATTAAAGACGTAGAAGCAAATCTTGAAGTAGGCGACAAAACAGTGACGAAGATTTACTCTAGAGTAAATGTTGACGTCAGAAGCCAATCAATTCAAAACGGTATGATTGCAACAGGCGGATATATCGGTTGTGTGGAATTTGATAGTTCGATAACAGACACAGATAAGAGAACCTTGTCACTCAACTTCATCTTTGGCAGCGGCACAAATGGTAAAAACGTAAAAGTTACTGCAGGCAAAGGTGGAGCAGCGGGCGGTGTTATTGGTGAACTTAACAATGCGATTCTGAAAAATGTTGTTTCTCAAGCACAAGTCATTCCAAAAGAAGATTCTGTTGTGGGTGGCATTGTCGGCAGAATGGTAGGCAATTCACAAATTTCAGATTGCTACGTGCTACAAATTGCAGAAACATCTTCATCAGTCTGGACTTATTACGGTTATGAGGGGAGTGGCGTGGATCTTGGTGAGTATAAACTCCAAGATGCTAAAAAACTTCGTGGCGATTCAGCGTTGTTTGAGAAGGTTAATGCTAATATTAACGAATGGGTGAATGGATCACATAAAGTTAATGTTGGTGGAGAAAACACCGCAGTAGAAAATAAGGTCGTTCACACAAGCAAGGCGTTTGTTAAAAAACTTGCTACAGCATTAAGCAGTTATTCTTCAAACGGAAATTTCGGTGTCGGCACGGCTTCTGATTCAAATGGCACATATTATGTCCTAACAAAATCTTACGATGTAGTCACTTCAAAAGACCCAGTTTACGATGTTGAATTTGGCGTAATGGAGAAAGGACAAGTCGAAGAAAAAGATGAGAACGGCAATGCAACTGGCAAATACGAAGAAGGAGATGTCTTCGTTCCAAGATCAGTTAAGTTCAGTGTTGAATCAACCTTTGAAGTTGTTGATACTCAACTTGTTGGTGACGCAAATGGTTCTATTATCAGCGGTGCAATCGCTGGTGGTGCTGTTGGAAGTCTTGAGGATACCAGTGTAATTGCAACAAACGTGTATGTTGACACAACAGTGTCACAAGCAGAAGCGGTTGGTGGACTTGTAGGTGTAGCCAAAGGCGGCACGATTGGTCAAGCAACCAAAGATTCAGACACAGATCCATTTATTGTTGGTGGAACAATAGCAAATTCCACTTATGGTGGCGGACTTGCTGGCAAAATTGACGGTGGCGTTACAATTAACAAAGCACTTATTAGACAAATTAAGCCAATAAAAGGCGAAGTTCAAGGTACTGGTGGATTGATAGTTCGTGGCAAAGGCGGCAAGGACATTATGGGCGCTGGTGCTTATGCAGGCATCATGCTAAGCGGCTCACTCAGTGCAGCAACTCAAAATGCAGTTACTATTGTTGAGTCTTATGACGGCGAATTCAATGTAGGCGGCACTTATCAAACTGAAATATACGGCAAGAAAATCGTTGGCGGTGCAGTTGCATGGCTTGCTGGCGGAAGTATTGAAGGTTGCTCATTTGCAAACGGCGGAACTTCCTATAATGAGGCAACGACAATTTCAGTTGGGGGAAACTCAGTTGTAACCGGAGGAAATTATAAGATTTACAACAATGGCTATGACGAAAATGTAAATTCTCTTGACGACATGATAAAACATGCTCACGAAGTTGCGGCAGGTGGCTTGGTCGGAAAGATGACCGGCGGAAGCCTTGTAGGCGGCACAGCTCCAGACATCTCGGGTATAAACGTCGGCGGACTGGTAGGCTATCTTGGAAAAGATAGAGATAGTAACGGCACAGACAAAGGTTACACTCGTGCGCCAAATTCTGGCGAAACTGGTGGACAATTCGGCATTGTGTATGACGATAACAAAGAACCAGAAATCGGAGATGCAAAAGGCGAAGCCACCCCAACAGGCGGCAATGTCAGACTTACGGGCAAAGGCTTTGCAGGTGCATATGTTGGTGTGATGAACGGTGGTGTTATTAACAGTGTTAAGTCTGCTGACGGCTCAAAGGTTACGGCAGAAAAGACTGGAAACTCCTTTGAAAATACAGAAACATATCTTGGTGGGGCAATAGGTGCAATCGTTGGCGTAACATCTGATGTTAAGAGCGGCAACTTCCAAGCAAACGTTGTAGAAGGTGGAGAATTTGCTGGCGGTCTTGCTGGGTATTTTTCAGCAAATGCATCGTGGGAACTAACTGGGACATTTGGTTTAGAGAAAATATCAGGTGCATGTTATGTGGGCGGTCGTTTTGGACGTGTAGATGAGGGAATATTCGATACAGTCAACTTAACTTTGTCAACAGCAAAAATGCCTTCCCAAGTTGAGGGCGAAACACTTCAAGGAGAATATGTCGGTGGAATTATAGGTTACATTGGTGGAGACGATAAAAAGACAGTTGAATTTGGATCAGAAAGCGGAATGACTATTTCTTCACATCTTAAAATGAAGGCAACAGTTGCGGCTGGCATTATTGTGGGTGCCATTGGACAAAACGCACAAGTTAAACTTAATAGTTGTGAGTTCTCACTCAGTGTTGACATGGAAAGTTCTGGTGATGTAAGTGCCGAATATTTCGGTGGATTTGCGGGCATGGTTGAAGGTGGTGCTAAACTTGGTTCTGCAAGCGACACAGAAAAAGCAAAAGTTAAAACCAAAATCTTGACCTATGCAAAAAGAACCGCAGATGGCAAAACAGAACAAAGCAAACCAGAAATTCATGACTCATTTGGTGGTGTTGTGGGCTTAGTTGAAAGTGGTGCATACATGTTTAATATAATTGCAATGAACTTTGATGAAGCATATAACGAAGAGAAAATTAACTATAACTTTGGTGGCATCGCTGGCATAAACAAAGGAACCATTGGACAATGCGAAAGCCAAATTTCAACTGAGGGCAAGGGTATTGAGCTTACAAAGACAGGACTTTCTGTTGGCGGAATTGTGGCAGTAAATGAAGGCGGTGCTGTTATAGATGTCAAGAATATTGCTCAGTTTGGAGTCTTAAATGAATCAAATCCTGTCTTCTTTGGTGGTTTGGTTGGAACAATGAAGGGTGGTGCGATTGTAAACTCCGAAAATAATGGCGAACTTACTGGACTTGGCAAAGAAATCTATGTTGGCGGTCTTGTGGGTTATGCTGCAACTGCTGATGCTAGCAAAAATGAAATTGTTGGTTCAAAAAACACTGCAGCAATCAACGCTCAATATGACATGAACGCCAAAACAAGCGATTCATCTTCAAGCGAAACAGGTGGAACCTCAAGCGGCACAGCAACAAGCAATGGCAACAATCCTTCAAAAGAAAAACCAACCTGGGAAACTAATAACATTTCTTCAACTATCTCAGGTAACAATGTGAGTGCTATTCAATCTGCACTTGATGAAATTTACAAAGGTGCAATAGGTGGCTTGATCGGAAAGGCAACATCAGCCTATATTGACGAAAACAGCAGCAGCACAACCGATATAAACGGCTATGCTTACTACAAGCAAAATGCTGAAAAAGATAAAGACAAATCTTTTGATGATGACAAGGATGAAGTCTATAAAGATATCATCTACGAACGCCGTGGTCAATATGTCGGCTATGCAAAACGAGATAGTGTCATTATTGCAAAAGGAAGTGGCGAGAGCGACATCTATAAGCCAGAAGTTAAGCAAATTGAAGGGGAAAAACCAGTAAATATTACATGGGCTGATAGAATAGATAATTTTAAAGAAAGTTATCTAACGGCTTATTACCAATTGTCGTGGGAATCAGCTACTTCGGCTGATGGAAAAGGCGGATATACAGCTAGGATTGCAAAAACTGTTTATAAGTATTCGTCAAAGATAGGAACTTCTGTTGGACTTGATATAAGCAGCGGTTCAGCTCCAGCTGATGAGAAGGGTACGATTAAAAAAGAGGATGAAGCATGGTATGACAACTCAGGGGCTTATGCGGAAGCTAGCGAGTATGCTCTTACATTCAGAACGGACAAAGGTCCAGATTGGATTTGCTATAATATTCCAGGCAAAGTCGTTTCAGGTTATTACAACATGCAGTGTGATGCTGGAAGTGAATTGCCTTATGTTGGCGGTTCAACAATAGACGGTTCAGTTAAGGAGAACGTTAGAAACGCAAACGAAAAAGGCGATGGAGATAATAAGTATATAACACAAACAACTCAGTCAGCCAACACCCTTCAAAGTCTTTATTCCTACAAGCGTAAGAGCGATACGGGGACGTCATGGGATAGCGAAAAAATAGACCAAGAGATTAAGAAGTTTAATTTTGAAAAGGATTCTTAATTTCTTCGCTAAAAAAATGACCTTGAGCGGGTAACTCGCCCGCTTGAGGAGTCATTTTGAAATGCACAAAAAATGCACAAAAAATGCACAAAAAATGCACAAAAAATGCACAAAAAATGCACAAAAAATGCACAAAAAACAAAGAAAAATTAAACAAAATTAAGGATACTTGAGAAAAGGATATTGAAATACAAAAGATAAATTTTACATAAATTTTAATTCCAGATTGAAAGAGGAAGAAGAAATGAAAAAGATTTTTAGCAAGATAATGATTTTTTTGCTGATAGTGTCTTCGCTTGTAATTTTCGGTTGCAAGGAAAGATATGGGGATTTGAGAATGTCCCTAAATTTTTGCTTCACTTCTTTTTCCTCCAGAACTTTGGAAGACGGCACAAAGCGTTGGACAAATGCGAGTGACAATTCTGTGGTTGATGAAAACTTGGACGGGTCTTACACATTATATATTTATGGCAATACGCAAGGCTCGGCTTACATTGACGCAACATTCACAGGCACTCCAGATGACTTCAACAGCGACATCGGTGTCAGTCTTTCAAATCCAATTTTGACAGTTGGCAAAAAACAATATATTGACGGTGGCATAAGATTTTCCGTCACACCAAATCAAGAGGGTTCAACTGTTTTGACAGTTTTAAGTGCTGAAGGGAACAAGCAACGAAGTGTAAATATTTCAGTTGCACAAGTGCCTACTGCACTCAGATTTAAGGAAAGCAAAATTGCACTTTCCTACAAAGGTGGCACAACAACAAACTTAGCAGACGGTCTTGAAAACAACTTGAGTTTTGGTATGAGAAATGTCGCTTTTGAACTTGGCGAGTTGTCTGGCGAAGGCGAAACATTGCTTGACAGATTTACTCCATTTTCTTCCATTCAACTTGCAGCCAAAAACATATCCTTAAATGCAGGCGTTTTGACACTGCTTGAAGATTATGACTTGCAAGAGAATGGTGAAATTTATGTAAGGGCAACTTATTCAAATCCACTTGGCGACGACTTGGTGCAACTTCAACAGATTGAATTTTTGCCACAAATATCTAACTTTGAAATCTATACTTTTGACGAAGCTTCATCAAACGGGCTTGGCTCGAAAGTTGGGGATAGCAATAACATTCTATCCACTATAAATTTTGTAACAAACATTGCCATAACTCACAAAGATTTTGTTTTGCGAGTTGACACAAATGGCAAAAAACTTAACATTTCTAGCGTTGAGGACTCACTTTGCCCATTCACTGTGAGTGTTCAACCAAATTATGAAAACTATGGCTTGACCTTTGGACAAAACAGTTTGCCTATAAGATATTTCAATGCAGACGGCGAAATTACAACAGAAGGAAATATCTCTCACTCGACTTATGCACTCTGCTACATAAGGCTTGTTCCTTCAAAAGTTAAGTCAACCGAAGGCTCAGCAAACTATCCACAAGGAACATATGACATGCTTTTCCGTTGTGAATATGTGGACTATGCAAACGAAGAATTTGCAACCTCTGCAACTCTCAGAACAAAATGTTATACAGTCGTAAATAACTACGCAGCAAATGGAAACATTTTGCAAAACAACAACATTGAAGGAAACTTTGTTGAAGACAACTGCTTTGCCGCTGAACTCATGACAAACTTTGACGCTTCACTTGGTGTTAAAATTTCTCTTACAGTTGGTGAACCACTAAATGTTTTAAGCAACAGAACGGCATTTCAAATTAAATTCTATAAACGTCAAGCGGGAAGTTCCACTATTTCAAAACTTTCTGAAGACGAAGTGCTAAATATGTTCCAAATCTCAATGGACGCAGAGGGAAACTTGCTTCAATCGGGCTTTGAGGGACATAGATTCCTTGCTGGGACAAACTTCTATTTTAAGATAAAAGAAGCGGGCGAAGCGTTTATTGGTGATGATGTGTTTATGCAAGTTGTGTCTTGCGAAGAACAATCTAGTGCAGAATGTGTCATAAAACTTTCGCTTTTTCAAGGCATAAGCGAAATAACGGGCTATGACCTTGTTTTAAGAAGCAGAGAAATTGACGAAACAACGGGCGACTATATTATTTATGACAGACAAAATGTAACCTTTGAAAACGCAAAGGCTTCATTGGACCTTGACTTGTCAAAAGATTATATTGCAATCTTAACACTCAATGTTTTTCCACTTGATGCAACATTAAGCAATGTTTATGTTTCTTCACTTAGAGATAATGTCGTTTTGGCAAAAGTTGAGGGCGGCAAAATTATTCTTGACCCACAAAGCGTTGGCAAAAATGTTGCGATTTCTCTTGGCTCGTCAAATTTAAGACAAACTTACTCGCTTGAAGTAAATGTGTATTATCCTGTTGTCAGCATGGACGCAGAAATTGTGGATATTTCTTCAAACAGCAGCATTGGCGACTACACCATTGGCACAAGAAATATTTACGCAAAAGTCAAAGCAAAAGAACAAGTCAATTTCCTTTTGACCACAAGACCATATGACGCAACAAGATATGACATGACCTACACTGTTTTTGATATAACAAGTGGCAAAGACATGCAAGTCAAAACTCCTTATACAGTTTATCATGACGGCAGAACAACTGGCTCAAGCAAAATCTCTGACGATTACTTTGAACTTAATTGCAAAGCAAACGCTTTTATGTTTACAAGCGACCTTTCAAACGGGAAAACTTATGTCGTTCAATTTAAACTAGAAAACCTTGACGGGACAACCTTAGAGTGGACTTTTACATTGTCCTCCTATGTTCCAGTTGAAGAGATTGATATAAATCTTTCACGAGTTGAAGTTTTTGACCCACAAAGCGTGGCTTATGAACAAAAACTTGAGTCGGGCATAACCTTTGACCCAACAAACCCACCAGAAAATGTTTTTGGCTTTGACGTCAAAGTTAACAAAACTTCGGGCAGAACGCCAACAAAAACTTTTGAAGAAAAATCATATATAACAATAAGAATTGACGGAAACATTGATAGCATTTATGAAGTGACAAATGGCACAATGGCCAAAACCTCTGGAGATAATAGCGTTTTAAAACTTCTTTTTGAAGGCGTTTTCGGTGGAAAATATTGGTTTGAACTTCAAGATAACACAAAAAATATCTCGACAATTCAAATTGAAGTTAAGATTGTTGAATTTAGACAAAGCCATTTTGCAAGAAAAAATATCTCCATTTTGAAACACGAGCAAGTGTCAGACATTTATACAGACGGACAAACAACTTTGCGTCTTAGAGATATGGATATTGATGGCGATATAAATATTCCTCTTGAAATTGCAAATGAAAAAGCATACAACAAAACTTTAGTCACTCAAAATGTTTCAGTTGTAACTGTTGGCGGAAAGACAATGTATGTGGTGGCGGCAAGAGGTGTTGCAAGTGCTTCCATTCAAAGCAAAACTAATATGCACGCAACATTAACAATTTCTCCAACAGGACTTGCGGGAAGAATTTTGATTGTTGTTTTGCCACAAGACAAAATTTATTCAAAAGCACAATATGAAATTTTATCTGGCGAAATGAGGGAGATTGAACTTTCAAAAGAGGACTTCACTTCTGGTGTGTTCTATGTTCAAAATGCAGGCGTATATGAAGTTGCAAACGAATACACAGACGGCAGAAAATATTATGCAAAAGTTGTCGATTATTCAAGTTTGCTAAATATTTGGAAAAACACTTTGGTCGTTCAGCTTGATGTCGAAAACGGCGAAGACGTGCCATACAGCGTGTCAAGTGTTCAAGACCTTTTGAACATTTCACAAAACCCAACAAAGAGATATGTTTTAACAAACAACATTCGTTTTGACAGTTCAAGAACATTCTCCTCAATCGGTGGATATTTTGAAGTAAATATAACTGAAGAACAATTTGCAAATGGCGTTTATTACATCAAAAACAACCTTGACCAATATGTTTTGCAAACAGCATACAGAGCGGGTCAAATATATTATGCATATGGCTTTGGTGGTGAACTTTCGGGCAGATATGAAGTTCAAGACAAGACTTCTGCCACAACACACTATGAATATTATTCAATAGAAAATGTTTATCTCCCTTCTCAAATTTCTTCAAAAACATTTGGACTTTTTGAAACACTATATGGCAAGGTGAGTGACGTTGACATTAAATTTGTCTTTGCTCAACCAAACATTGCAAATGAAATTACATTTGGCGGCATTGCGGGCATTAACTTTGGCGAAATTTTGGAGTGCACAACAAGTTTCTCTGGAGCAATTTTAAGAACAAACAAGCAAACAGTTTTTGGAGGAATTGCTGGCGTTAACTTTGGAAGAATTGAACTTTCAGAAAAGCAATCTTCTTCAAGAAGTTTAACTGGCGATGTTACAATCATTTCTACGGGCAAAGAACTTTTGTCCGTGGGCGGAATTGCGGGACTTAACTTTGGCGAAATTGTTGGAAGTTTTGCAAGGGGAAACGCAGACAGCGTGTCCTTTGGCGACAGCGCTTAC
This sequence comes from Christensenella sp. UBA7862, assembly GCA_002500135.1. Lineage (GTDB taxonomy): Bacteria > Bacillota > Clostridia > Christensenellales > UBA1242 > UBA7862. The sequence goes on from DLSM01000001.1 coordinate 62,564, forward strand.
GACAGCAACATAAATATTACAGTTCAAATTTCTGGCAACGAAAATGCACTTAATAACATAAACATTAATAATATTCCTTCTCGCATTGTAAAAATGTTTGAAAACTTGGTCGTGGGCGGGGAAAATGAAAATACTTCATTCTTCATCCCACAAAGTTATGCAAATATCTCAGCACTTTTTGCAATGGACAGAGATTATTCCTTGGAAAATGCGGGTGATGGAATTTTAAGCGGAGTTGGTGGAGCAGTTGGGACAAACTTTGGCAAAATTTCAAACCTTAGCGTGCAAGGAAATGTGAGTGCTGAAGACTGTGACTATGTTGGCGGAATTGCAGGACTTGCAGTTGCAAATGAAAAATATAACAGCAAAATAACTGACCTAAACGGCAATTATTCAATAAGTTACAGTTACACTTCTTCGCATGTCTTGGGCAATCATTATGTCGGTGGAGTTGTTGGGGCTGCAAGAGGGTTCTTAAAATCAAGCGAAGTTGTTGACGAGAATGTTTCTGATATTCCAGTTGGCTTATATGACGTTGGGGCAGAAAATTATGTAAGGGATGAACACTCAAGAAATTTTGTTGTAGGAAAAGGCGAAGTTGGTGGCTTTGCGGGAAAACTTGTTGGTGTTAATGCACAATATCTTTCCGTTACAAGTTATCATGACGAATATGCTTCTCAAGGCACAACCTGGCTTGCAAATCAAGACAATTATGACGTTGTGGCAAACGAAACATCAACGGGCTTTAATCTTAACGAAATAAATGACGGTCTTGCGGGCGGCTTTGCGGGAAGCAGTGACCATGCAAAATTCTTCGCTTGCGGAGCAAATGTCAATCTTTGGGCTCCAAGTTCCATTGCTTCATTCATCTTCTCATATATGTCAAACGAGGGCGAATACAATGTTGCAAACGTATTCGGGAAAGGTGTTGTAAATGCGTCTGGGTCTTCAAGGACTTGGGGAAGTTTGGGCGCTGGTGTGAACTTTGGAAACAACACTTTGTCATTCTCAAAAGTTATTGACAAAGCAGGAAAGCCAACATATTTTGTCGGCAACACAAGTTATTCAGAAACACAATTTGCGGAACAAATAAATGCAAAATTTGAGAGCAGTTTAGCACAACTTCCATGGAAAGCGGAAAAAGACGCAAGCGGCAAAGTTGTTGGACTTCCAATGCTTTACATCTCATATGATGTGAAAGTTGGCGAAACAACTGTCACAAGAACTGAACCATTATTTGTTTTGGGACCAGTAACTGTTAATGTTGTGACAAGAGATAATGTTTTGAGCAATGAAGGTTGGAAGTTTGTAAAACTTGACGACAAAACTCTAATGTTGTTCTTTGCAATGGATGAACAAAATTCAGTTTCTTCTTCCATTCTTACAACACTAAACACAACAAAATTGCTCGAACTATTGGATATAACAGTTTCTCCAAGCGGGGCAAAATCAAATAAACTTATCGTTCAAAGCAGTTCAGACCTGCTTGAAGTGTCGGGCGAAAATATTATTGTAAAATCAATCGGCAAAGAGGGAAGCGAAACTGTAACACTCACCATTTCATCAATGCTCAGTTCGCAAAACTCAACTTACAATGCGAAAGTTCAAATTATCCTTTGCTATGGACTAAGTGATGTTAATATTTATGCAAACACCAGTTTCACCGCTCCACTTAGCGAAAACTTGGGCATAGACCTTCTGCTTTCTGAAACGCAAACAGTTTATGCAAATCCAGAATTTGTTGTAGAAATTTCGGACGAAGAGGTAAATCTTCGTGCAATGGACAATGTGGGGCTTCGCTTTGAAGTCGCAAGCGATGACATAAATCCAATTATCGAAAACCTAAACGGAACAGCAACAAGCATCGGAAATATTTTCACAATCGGCTCAAAACAATGGAGTTCAGTTGTTTCAAATGGCAAAATTGAAAAGTATTATGTCAATATTGATGCAACATTTGCGTCTTTCATTCCACTTCTTGCCATTCCAGACGGGGCAAAACTTAATATCAAATGTGTGCCATATATTTATCAAGTGGTTGACGGCGAAAGAAAAAATTTCTTGCTTGAAGAACACTCAACAAATTTCTATCTTTCAATAACTCACGGGGCAACCTCTATTGCTCTATCAAACAACACTCAGCCAAACTTTGTTATGAATCAACTTCAAACATTGTCCTTCACAATAGGCATGGCAACTGACAGCGTTGACGACAAAATTATTCTTGACAATCTTTTGGGACTGTCAGATGACCTTGGCATAAATGTTGGGGAATATCAATATGAATTTGTTGACGAAGTGGGCAAAGTGGAGGTTGTTGGCCCAACGGAAACTCGTGGTAAAACAGGGCTTAGAAAAATCTCTCAATCATTCACAGTTTGGTTCAAAGATAAACTTGCAGGCATAAAACAAGACAAAAATTATGTATTTAACTTCCATTCAAGCATAAATGCTTCAGTTCTAGTGTCGGTCAATGTTAAGATTATTGGCGAAAACGAAGTTAAAAGTGTTTACACAAATGTCTATGCAGACTATGACGACTTCCCACAAAAGAGCAGTGGCGGATACATCTATTCTGGACTTGCCGATTCGCCAGCAGTGCTTGGGGTTGAAGTCTATCCTTATGTAACAAACTATTCAAATGTCAGGCTTTCATACACTTCTTCAACTGGCGACTTGCTATTTATGTCACCAATAACTCTTGACCTTAAAAATGAACATGGCAAACAATTTGTTGACAATGCAAGTGTGGCAGTTATAGGAGCGGACGGAAAGAGTTTGACTGTTCATAAGTCTGTTGGGCAAGATACATTTCTCAGCAACGATAGCGGAGTGTATTCTTATGCAAGAAGTTATTTCTTCAAACTATTCACTGATTCAACAGTTACAGAAGGCACTCAATTTGTAATTAAAATTGAAATAATAAATGAGCAAGGCACTGTTATTCTTACAAAAGAAGAAACAGTTTACACACTCAAGAAACCAGGCATAACATTCAGTTTTGACAAGAATTTGCTCAAAGACGATAATGACACCTTGTATTATCTTCCAATAAACACAAAGAACGAACTTTCAGTTGAAACAATAAACTATTCTGACAACATAAAATGGTCACTTTCGGCAGTTGATGAAAGAGGAAATGCTTATGCCAATTTCTCAGACATAAAGGAATCCTTGGAGCCAACAAAAGAAAATGGCAAATATTATGTTCAAGTTCTAAAATATGGCGAAATATTTAATACTGACCTTGTTGGAAAAACAGTAACTTTGCGTGGCGAAATTACAAATAACAAGCAAACTTATAGTTATGAAGTTAAGTTTGTTGTTACATTGTTCACTGTTAAAAATATTTCTGTCCAAAATGCAGAAAATAACAGCCTAAAAGTTAAAGTTGCGACAACAACTCCACTAAAACTTGATGTTTCCGCTTACTATGACGATAGCGTAAATGCAGAGAATAGTTGGTATGACGATTGGTATCAAAACATTGGCTCAAAAGCGGGTGAAAGAGAAAAAGACAGCCTTTACAAAAATCTTACAAACGCAGGATATGAAGTAAAACAATATTTTGTTGATTATCTTAACGACTTTGCAGACTCGGTTGCAAAAGTTGCAACGGACAAACAAGGGACTATTTCAGGTGTGTTCAAAAGCGAAGATGGTTCGCAACTTGTAAGCGGCAACAAATATCTTGAAGAAACATTTGGTGTAGAAAAGTTTAAAGATTATTTTGCACTTTATGGCTTGAGAGCAAACAGAACATTCAACATCATCTTTGATTCTCAAATTTCCTATTCAGCAAAAAATACTCTTGAAAGTAAATCTGCTGGCGTTCCAAATGTTTGCGACTATTTGACAGAAAGTTATGACAAAATAAAACAATTTACTCAAACTCTTGATGTGATGTTCGTGTATGCAACTGAACTTAGAAACGCAATTCCAGTTTCAACGGCAGACGAGTTCATAAGCATGCAAGAGGGCAAGGACTATAGACTTGTAAACGACATTGTCCTTGAAAATTACACCCCACTTTCAACAAAGATTGGCTCGTTTGACGGCAATAACAAAGTTATATTTATCAAAAGTTTCTCCTACAACTCCTCTTCAACTGGCAGCATAAATCTTGGGCTTTTTGAAAAGATTGAAAGCGATGTAGAGGTGTCAGGAGAAAAGAAACAAATTGTTATTCAAAACACAACAGTCTATTACACTCCAAATGTCACAGAAGAAATTTTTGAGAGCAAAGGCGAAACGATAAAAATCTTGGAGCCAAGTTTGGAAAGTTTGAGAATATCTCTTCCAAATGCAAGCAGTGTAACCTTTGGCGGAATTGCAAGTTCAAATGCAGGCGTCATTACAAATGCAAACGTTTTGGGCGGAGTGAAGATTGAAATCAATTCGTCTGATGTTGTAAGCGGTGGCACAGCAACAAGCCTTGTTGGCGGACTTGTTGGGACAAATGAAAAAACAGGTTATATAACAAACAGCTCAGTTGGTGCAAAGTTGTTCCGCAGCAAGACAAAACAAAATGATGAAAAAACTTATGACGGCTTTGACATCTATTGTTATGGCAAGGTTGGCGGCTTTGTAGGAACAAATGGTGGCAAAATTGTTGCAAGCTATTTTGAATCTGGCTCCATTGAACACAACTCAAAAGAAGAGGGTGTTGGCGGCTTTGTTCAAACAAATAACGGCGAAATTTTGGAGTGCTACGTTCAAGGCAGACGTTCTGAAAATGATAAGGACATAAGAAACACTGGCTCGGGCATTGTTTCTCGTGCGGGCATTGTGGGCGGATTTGTGTATAGCAACAACGGCACAATTTCCGATTGCTATTCAAACATTTGGCTCAGTTCTTCGGGTGCTATTGCAGGCTTTGTTTATGTGGACTCAGCAAGCAGCATAATTTCAAGAAGTTACTCCATAAGTTACAAAAAAGCAGGGGATAACAACACAACAGCCTATCCTTTCGCTGGACCAAAAACTCTTCTTTCAACAGAAGTGTGCATAAATGGTGTTTTGAACGATTGCTTCTTCCTAAATGACAGAACAAAAAATGATAAATGGGAGAACACAAACTTCTATATAGAAGGTCAATCAGACCCAGCAAAAACTCCAGCGAACAAAAAAGCGGTGGAACTTTCAACTGCAAACTTCGCAACTCACACGTATTTTACAAATTATGACCTATCTTTGGTTTACAATTCAGACGGACAATATGCAAATGATGACAAATATAGTTATGTTGACGGCTACACATGGGCAATTATTGAAGGCAAGCCAGTTTTGGCTTCAACGCTGGTTAGGACAATTTCTCAAAGAGATTATTTGGGCAAAAAGAAAAATTACACAGGCTACACTCAAATTTTTGCACTTCAATCCACTTCGGATTGGAAGTCAGCAAAAAGAGATAATGACCCAAGCATAACAGATTACACAAGTTCTTCATCGGGCAAACTTCTTTTCTCAAAACAAGACAACGGAGATACTGTGGACTTTATCTATCCAGCAGTTGAAACGGCAAACGGAAATTACGAAAGCCTTGTTATAACTTATCAAGTTGTAAAGGACGGCGGAAAGACGACTTATGTAAACCCAGTTGCAGAATATGGCGAAGACAAGCGTGTGCTTGACATTCAAGAGGGAAGCATAAATGACGAAAACCCAAAAGACACAAACTTCAGAGCAAATGACACAATAACTGTAACATTTGACTATGAAAATAACTTCATTTCAAGCATAACTTACTACACCCTTGACGAAAACAACATCACATACTATTACAAGGGTGACGTGTCGGGCATTTCTTTCGCAAGTGGCAATCAAACAAACCCAGTTACAATTTATGACAGAGATTCTTTGGTGTATGCTTTAACAAACACAGTTTCAAGCGATGACAACCTTGACAAATATTTCAGAATTATTTGCGACATAGACCTTGACGGCGAATTCTTGTCAACAAGTAAGACAAATTTCACTGGTGTCTTGCAAGGCAATCACATGACAATAGACAACCTTTCAATGTCATATAACAGGTGGCAAGCAGACCAAGTGGACAAAGAAGCATTTGGAATGTTTGCAAAAATAACCTCAGACGAGAAGAAAGATACAATTATTTCAAACCTTAAACTTGGAATTGTTCAAATAGTGTCAAATGTTCACCCATATGTCGGCGCTCTTGCGGGAATTGTTACAGGAACGTCAGTCAAAACGGACAAAAAAGTTCTTTTCAACAATATTTCAATCGCCGCTGCAGACGGCGGCTATGCTCCAGTTCAAGGACGAAATGTCGTTGGCGGACTTGCAGGCTACATTGGCAGAAATGTTATAATAAAAGACATAACAACCGATGTTTCAGTTATTTCAACATTTGACGCTTCGGGCGATGCGTCAGAAGCAGTGCGTTTGTATTTGAAAGAGAACTCGAATTTGAGCAGTTGCTCTTATGTTGGTGGCGTTGTGGGTGTGTTTGACGCAACAAGCGTTGTGGACAAGGCAACAAAGAAAAACTACAATGCAAGCAATGTTACAGTTCTATCTGGCAATGCATTCCTAGGTGGTGTAGTTGGCACAGCGTTTGGACTTTTGGGAACGGACACAATCGCAAACTATGTCAACGTTCAAGTTGAGTCAAACGACACAAGTTTTGTCAAAGCACAATTCTATGGTGGCGGAATTGTTGGCGAAAATAGAGGAATCCTCCTCAGTTCGTCTGCAAGAAACGTTGATGAAAATGACTCGACAGTTTCAGTCGGCAAATCGACTCTTGCTCAATATGACTATTTCTTCAATGCAGCGGGAACTCAAACAGTTGCAATAGGCGGCTTGGTGGGTCTTAACAACGGCGGGCTTATTTCAAATTGTATAGGTGCTATCGATGTTAGAAGTTCCAGAACAACAATCGTTGGAGGGGCTGTCGGCAGACAACTTGCTGGCGGAATTGAAAATGTTATTGTTTCTGGCTCTGTTATGGGTGACAAAATTATAGGCGGTCTTGTGGGAACAATTAACGATAAAGAAATGATTGCTTCTCCAGAGTCATCATTCTCCGAAAAGGCAATGATGAAAGATGATGACGTACACTTGGCTCTCACTGGCTATAATCTTGCAGAGGGCAGTCAAGTTATTTGTAGAATTTCAAACTGCGTGGCAGAAAACAACTGGCTATATGAAGATTATGACAAATATGTAAGAAAAATAGAAGCCATAACAAAAGTTGCAGTTGGCGGATTTGTTGGACTTATCTCAACCATAGACAACACAGACGAGAATGGAAAAACTTACACTTGGAAAGATAAAATTGTGTTTGACGGGCAAAGCACTTATGTCGGTGCAATTTCAAACGGCACTTCTAAAAGATATCTTAAGGCTGCTTATGCTTGCAATACTTTTGATTATGCAAAAAATGTTTCCGAAAGCAATTACACAATTCTCTGCAACATACAAGGACAACAATCAGTGTTCCCAGCAGGACAACAAGAATTGTATGTCAGCACTCAATCTTCAGACATTTCTTACACTATAAAGAGAATTCCATTCACCACTTACAGCGACAAGTCAAGCGAAGGTGATGAATACAAGAACATTATCTATCAAATTGAAAAAACTGGAAACAAAGACTTCTCACAAGATGAAGGTTTCTATGATGAGATTAAGATTTTGGAAATTACATCAAGCAGAGAAACTTATACTGGTTCATTTGAAAGTGGCATATGGTATCATTCGAATAACACTGACAAGCCAGTTGAATATACATGGTTCGCAGAACACTTTGGCGTTGTGTATGAAAAATATGAATACAAGTATGAAGACGGCACAGTTGTTACGGGCATACAAAAAGTTGTTGACTATAATCACATGGGCGAAGACGATGACCTAGTTAAAGCTTTTGGAAATTATAATATTGAGGCTAGCGGAGAAAACACATTTTATACTGTTGGATACAATGATTTATCAAAGCTTCCAACAAGAACAATGGTGGTTGACGCAACAAAGAATGAAACAAAGGAAATAACTCCAGAAACCGCTACAACAACCTTCTGCTATATTGCTCGTCCAACAATTTCAAAATTTACATTTGATAGAACGTTTGATTACAAATCAAATAATGAAGTGATAAACGACATTGCTTTGTATGGCGGCATTGAAAATACTGGGGCTATCAAAAATGGTGCGAATAGTTTTGCAGAAGTTGGGTTATTGACCAATCAAAGCACATTCATTCTAAACGGACTTAAGTTGTTTGAATTTGAGGATGACAAACCAACTTCATTATGGACAGAAGTTGAAAAGGACTCAAAAATCTACAGACTTTCAGAAGAAATGCTTGCAGTGTGGGGTGGAGTTGACCTTCCAGACGGTGGGAAGATTGTTGACATTACAATTCATGTGGCACAAGCAGAGGTGGATAAAACTTGGTATGTTTCAAAAGTTATTTTGACTTACAAATATGACGGCGTGGTGGTTGAAGACAATTCTTCAAAAGCAACATTTCTAAAGCAAAGTCAAAACCCAGACAACCCACTTGAAACAACATATTCTCTCATTTCTTCAGCAAAGAAATCAGCATTTAAGTCATTTGATAGTGGTTATTGGATTTTTGCAAACGATTTCTATTCGGGCGTTATCCCATTTGAAAGCAAATATCCACAAAACATTGAATATGCAGAAACTTATGTGTGGGAAGACTTCAGAACAACTGGAGAAACTGGACTTATAACAGAGATAAAAACTGCAGAGGATCTTGCACTATTTGCATACCTTGTGAATAGCGGAAACGATTATGCAAATCAAGAAGTTAAACTTATAGCAGACATTGATTTAAGCGGCAAGTATTGGATTCCAATTGGGAAAGACGCAGCTCACCCATTTAAGGGAAAATTCATTGGACAAGGACGCACAATAAAATATATTTCCGTTGACGAGAATTCTCTTGCGAAATCAGAGGAAACAAAAGTTGAATATGCAGGACTGTTTGGCTATCTATCAGGTGCAGCAATTTCCTCGCTTACACTTTTGGGCGGCGAAACAAAAGGTAATTATGCAGGCGGACTTGCGGGGTATGCAGAAAATTCAAAATGCTCTGGCATAGCAAACAGAAATAATGTTATTGGTGACAGTTACGCAGGTGGACTTGTAGGGCAGGCTACAAAATCTACATTCGAGGGTTGTATAAATTATGCTGAAGTAAAATCAAGTAACAACTATGACGCACAAAATGTTTATGTAGGCGGGCTTGTAGGACAAATGACCAGCGGCGAAATCAAAAACCCAGAAGGCGTTGAAACTGCAAACAATGGCACTATTCAAGCACAAAGCACTCACAACAATCACTTTGGAGAAAACCCTCATAAAATAAACCTTTATGCTGGTGGCATAGTGGGTTGTGCAGAAAATGTTAAAATTTCATGCGACCTTAAAAACTATGGCAATGTAAATGTTACAACAAACGCAGCAAATATTTGGGCTGGCGGCTTGTTTGGGAAATTGAACACAACAAGTTGTGCTGGAATGTTCAACAAAGGCAAAGTTTCCGTTGTAAACTCCAACAGAAATACAACAGACACAAGGTCAAAGATGTATGTTGGTGGAAACGTTGGTGAAGCAATAACAAGCATGTCACAAATGTCAAATGAAGAAGATGTGACGGTGGTGTGTGACTTGGTTACAAGACTTGATAGTTATGTTGGCGGAATTGCTGGCTTGCTCTCGGGAAATTTAATCGAAAGTTACAACGCTAAAAATATCACATTCACTTCAAAAGGTGGCGATGCGGCATATGTCGCTGGACTTGTGGGTGTTATGTCTTGTGCGGAAGGCTCGGACGTGATAGCTGTTTCAGATTGCTACAACTCGGGCAAGGTTACAACAACCTGCGGCGGCGTAGGCTATGTTGCGGGAATTGCTGGACTTTGCGAGGGAGCAACAAATCATGTTGTAATCAAAAACACGCTTTCCATAGGACAAATTTCCACTCAAAGTGGGGAAGGCGCATGCCTGACTGGAGCAATTACAAACTACACAGCAAACACAAGCCTAATTTACAGACCAGAAAATATTGTTGACGAAGCACAAGCAGTTTCGACATTTGCAAACTTCTTCCTTCGTGGCACTGCAGTTATGGACGGGCAAACTCAAGACGGGCTTGGCGGCGAACTTCCAGCCAATTATGAAGAAGAAAAATTTGCAAAAGGCAGAATTTCCACAACGCTGAAAGAAGAAAGCACTTACAATCCAGAGGGCGAAGCAATTTGGAACTTTGGAAACGGTGTTGGCAAGGCAACTTGGGAATGGAAATATGCAACTTGGTATCCAACACTTGCCAATAACTCTCCAAACACCATTTGGACAGACAGTGTTGAAGATATGGTTCAAGTTGGCGGAGATTATGTTATTGACACTCCAGAACAACTTGCAAAACTTGCACTTCTTTCAAATTCTGGCACACTTGACACAAAAGGCAAGACGTTTAGACTTAGAAACGCAATCGACCTTTCAAACAAATTGTGGATTCCAATCGGGACAGAAGAATTCCCATTCGAAGGAACATTTGAAGGTGGCGGCTACTCAGTGTATAACATGACCGTTGACGGCTCAGCAGTTGTTTTAAGTGGCATTAAAGATTTGAAACTTGGCGGATTGTTTGGCGTGGTTAGAAATTCCAAAATTGCAAACCTTGGCGTAATTTCTCCTATCGTTAAAAATGTGAACAACGCAGCGGGTGTTGTTGCAAAAGCCAATAACACACTTATCCAAAATGTTTACACAGAAATTGGCGAAGCAAAAAGTTGCGGCATTGTGGGCGACCTTGTTGCAGGCGGCATAGTTTGCAACCTTGAAAACAGTCTTGACACACAATCAGCGAAACTTGGACTTCACACAAGTTACAACAATGTTCCAGTTGAAGCAAATGCAAAATTGACTGAAAGAACACAATGTGTTGGCGGGCTGGTGGCAAATCTTAAAAATTCTTCAGTTGTAAATTGCTACAACGGGACAAACGGACTTGTAAGCATTGGCAGTCCATCAAAGCCAAGCGAAACAGTTATGGTTGTTGGCAGTCAAGAAAACGGAGAACTTGTAAATGTGTTTAACATTTGTACAAATGGCGGAAAAGAATTGACCGCAACCCCAGCATTGTTTGAAATTGTTGACGGCGAAATGAAGAAAGTTGACGGCGAAGGTGTGACCCCAGTGTTTGACAATCTCACCTCTTCCACTTCAGACGGCAAAAAATCTACAATTTGGGCAAAAGAATATTCACTCAACCCACAAGGCTCAAAAGGTGAACTTTATCCTTCACTTCGTGGCGTGGGACTAGAATGGAAAAACACAGAATGTGACTCACTTCTCAGTTTCTCCACTCAAATTGACGGATACAAGTCAAGAGTAAGAGCGGCAGCAGACGCAAATGATATTATGTTCGCTGAAGAAGTTCTAGGCGCTCAAGAACTATCAAGCAAAGACTCTAGCATAAATCAAATTTATCTTATCTCTACCCCTCAAGAACTTGCATGGCTATCGCTTGCAGTTAACAGTGGAATGAGGTCGGCTCATTGTGAGTTTATCCTCACAGCAAACATTGACCTCTCTGGACGCTTCTTCACTCCAATAGGTCAAAGCGAGCAAACGGCTTTCTGCGGTGTGTTCAACCTTAACGGACATACAATAAGTGGTCTTACAATCGACAACTTAAGTTACACTTATGCTGGACTGTTCGGCTGGACAAGCAACGCATATATCATAAACGGATATGTAAAAGACGCATTTGTCAAAGTGGAAAGTTCGACATCAACAGCAAATATGTTTGTTGGAACAGTTGTCGGCTATGCGAACAACACGACAATCAAAAATATTTCAGTTTCAACAGCAGTCCTTGCAAAGAATGTTGGCAAAGTGTATGTTGGCGGTGTTGCGGGTTATGTTTCTGGAACTATCCAATACAAAATGGAAAACATCATAAGCAGACCTTCTACAAAAACACTTTCTGCAGGCGAAAACTACATTGACCTCAGCGACTATAGCACAAGAATTTATGAGGAAGACTCAACTTCTGGTGCTTCAAAACTCAAAGATGTTTCAATTAACATTGGCGGAATAAGTTTGTCAGAAAGAGTGTTCGCTGGCGGAATTGTTGGCTTTATGTCAAACTACAACAGCGAAGCAACCTTGGCGGGAATGTCCTACTGCACAAACGAAAGCAATGTTGTCGCAATGTCTGTTGGCAGTCAGCCAGCAAATGTTTATGGCGGTGGTGTTGCAGGATATTTGGCAAATCAAATGGCTATTGAAGCGTGTCAAAACTCTGGAGCAATAAAGACAAGTTCCACATTGTTTGACGCAGTGGGCGGAATTGTTGGATATATGTTCTATGGCACAATGAGAAATTGCCACTCCACAGGATATGTTGAAAGTTGCTTGAATTCATCTATAAAAGGTGAAACTTCAAGCGGAAGCGTGTTCTCATACATTGGCGGAATTGTCGGCATATCAATCGGCGGAACAATAACCCACACAATCTCTCAATCTTCAACTTATCAAGATGTTCTAACGGGCAAAAACATTGCAGTCGGCGGCATCATTGGATATTCAAGAGATAAAGACAACTTTAGTGGTGATGTAAGTGTTATGTTTGACAGTGCAGGCAACTTTGGTTCGGCAACAACGGGCATAGGACTATCTGACCCAGCTATTGATAAAAATGCAACTATTTACTCATCAGATTTCACCAAATTCTCAATTAACTCAGCAGACCAAACATTGTTCCAACCAACTTACTGGTCAGGCAATTCTTCAGCCATTCACCTCAAATCACAAAAAGCATACATTGCGCTTACAAGTGTGTTTGCAGCAAATATTTCTCTTGTAGAAAAAGATGATGGGTCAAGATCCCCACTTGTCTATCAAGAACAAGGCAACACTTTCCGTGGACTTTTGGCAGATACTGACGGGAACTATTCACTTGAAGTTGCAAAAGATAGCGAAATGGAGGCAATAACACTTACAATCTTAAAACTTGACGGCACAAGGGAAGTTGTAACACAAGAAACAGACTTTGGCACAAGTGAAAGTGTAACAGTTGAAATTGCAAACTATGTAAAAGATGCAGTGTGCATATTTGTGACAGTGGTCAAAAAATAAAAAATATCTCCCAAAATGGGGGATATTTTTTTGAAATAAGAAATAAGAAATAAGAAATAAGAGTGAAGGTCGTTTGAGATTAAAAATAAGAAATAGAACTTGATGTCAATATAATGAGAAAAAAGTTTATTAGTTTGAGTTTAAAGCCGCTAAAAAAACAAATAGATAAAGAGCAGTGCTTCTCTCAATCAAATATAACGACTTAATTAAATCTAAAAACAAATCATTTAAAATAAAAAATAAATGAAGTTGTCCACAAAAAAAATGAATTTTTGTGCAAATTTAACATTGAAATATGTGGAAAAGTGTGATATTTTTGTTATGTAACATAGTTTTTGGGGAGAAAATAGTGATATTTTTTGCCAAAATTGGAGAAAATTGCAAAAAATACTTGACAAAATAAAATTTTTTTGAAAAAACTATTGACTTAATTTTCCCCTTGTGATAAACTCTGAGTTACGATAAACTGTTATATTGCTGCTTTTTGTAGGATTTAATCAAATAAAAGAAGGTATCTGCATGTCAAAATTATGTTTTTTAATTTAGTTTAGTGTTAGTTGAATTGAGTTATCAAGCATAATTTTTTTTTGTAAATTCTGATAAAAACATTTATAAACATTCATGCAATCTTATTTATATTATTCCCAAAAACAACGATAAACAAACATTTTATTAAGGAGCAAAAATGGCACAAAAAAGTCTTGCAATGAAAAAAACAAAATATGGCAATGTAGAAAGGATAAATTTTTCAAAGATTGAAGAGCCAATCGAGATGCCTTATCTTCTTGCTATCCAAAAGGACTCTTATAAAGAATTTTTGGAAACTGGCATAGCAGAAGTTTTGGAAGAATTTTCTCCAATTATGGATTACAGTGGAAAGGCTGAAATCTATTTTGTTGACTACACTTTGGACCCAACAAAAAAACAATCTAAACAAGAGTGCAAAAGAAAGGGTATTACATACTCTGTCGCTCTTAAAGCACGTGTTCGTCTTGTCCACAGAGAAGACGGCGAAGTGACCGAACAAGATGTTTTCTTGGGCGATGTTCCTCTTATGACAGAGGAAGGTTCTTTTATCATTAACGGCATTGAAAGGGTTATTGTCAGTCAAATCGTTCGTAGCCCAAGTGCCTATTTTGGCAAAGAGCAAGACAAGACTGGTAAATATCTATTCAACGGCACCATTATTCCAACTCATGGAACATGGCTTGAAATTGAACAAAATGTTTCTGACGTTTTGAAAATGGTTGTTGACAGAAGCAGCAAAGTAACTTTGGGTGTATTCCTAAAGTGTTTTGGCTACACTTCAAAACAAATTTTGGACATCTTTGGCAACAATCCACTTATCAAGTCAACTCTTGAAAAGGAAATGCAAGAAACTCAAGAAGAAGCACTTATTGAACTCAGCAAAAAAATGCGTCCAACAGAAGTGCCAAGTGCCGAAGCAACTTATAACTATATAAACTCTTTGTTCTTCACACATCAATATTACAACCTTGCTCGTGTGGGAAGATACAAACTTAACAAAAAACTTTCAATCGCAACTCGTATCACTGGCGAAACAGCATATGGCGATATCAAAATTGGCAACACAGTTATTGTTAAAGACGGGGAAATTATCCCAAGAGATGTCGCAAAGAAAATTCAAAATTCTGGCATAAATGAAGTTTGGGTCAGAGCAAAAACATTGCGTGGCGAATTCCAAATGGAAGGCGACAAGTTTGTCCCACATAAAATAGTGGGTAACAATCGTGTTGAACTTTCTGCAATTTTCCCATGTGACGAAAAAGAACTTGGCGTTCTTGAAATGGTCTATTATCCAACCCTTCAAAAACTCCTTCAAGAATACAAGACAAAAGATGAAAGACTTCAAGCAATAAGAGATCATGCAAAGGAACTTATGAACTTCCAACTTACAATGGACGACATCTTTGCAACAATCAGTTATCATCTTGACTTGAACGCAGGCATTGGCGAAATTGACAACATCGACCACCTTGCAAACAGACGTATTGCAACAGTTGGCGAACTTATGAAAGGTGCTTTCAGAAGCGGCATCACAAAACTTGCTGGCGTCATTCGTGAAACTTTGCAAGCACAAGACTTGTCAACAGTCAGTCCAGCATCAGTTATCAACGCAAGACCAGTCAACAAGGCTCTCAAAGATTTCTTAGCAAGTTCACAACTTTCACAACTTATGGACCAAGTTAACCCAGTAAGTGAACTTACTCAAAAGAGAAAAATCTCCGCTGTTGGACCTGGCGGTGTTAAGAAAGAAAGAGCAACTGCAGAAGTTCGTGATATTCACTATTCTCACTATGGCAGAATTTGTGCTGTTGAAACTCCAGAAGGTCAAGGTGTTGGTCTTATCAACTCCGTTGCGACCTATGCAAAAGTAAACGAATATGGCTTCCTTATGTCACCACTTAAAGTTGTTGACAAAGAAAAGGGAATTGTTACAAACGAAGTCGTCTATCTTATGGCAGACGAAGAAGAAAATTGCTGCATTGCACAAGCAATCGAACCACTAACCCCAGAGGGCAGATTTGTAAACCCTCGTGTAATTGTTAGAAGAAAAGACGCAATTATCGAAGTGCCAGCAAACGAAGTTGACTATGTTGACGTTTCTCCAAGACAACTTATCTCTGCTGCAACAGCACTTATCCCATTCCTTGCAAATGACGATACAGCCCGTGCGCTTATGGGCTCTAACATGCAACGTCAATCTGTGCCTCTTATCAGAACCGAAGCACCTATTGTTGCAACAGGCATCGAACATAAAATTGCCGTTGACTCTGGTGCAATGGTGCTTGCAAAGAAAGCAGGTTATGTATCATATGTTTCAGCAACCGAAATCAGAGTTAAAAATGATGATGGCGAAACAGATTGCTACAATCTTATCAAATTTACAAAAACGAACCAAGATACTTGCATAAATCAAAAACCAGCAGTTATCAAAAATCAAAGAGTTGAAGCAGGCGATGTGCTTGCAGACGGCTTCTCCACAAAGGACGGCGAACTTGCTCTTGGAAAGAACATGACAATCGCCTACATGAACTGGGAAGGCTACAACTATGAAGACGCTATTTTGATTTCTGAAAGACTTGTAAGAGAAGACTTGTTCACTTCAATCACTCTTAAAGTTGAGGAAAGCAAAGCAAGAAGCACAAAACTTGGTGATGAAGAAATAACAAGAGATATTCCAAACCTTGGCGAAGACGCTTTGAAAAACCTTGACGAAAACGGAATTGTCCGTATTGGTGCAGAAGTTAGAACAGGTGACATCTTGGTTGGAAAAGTCACTCCAAAAGGTGAAACTGAACTCACCCCAGAAGAAAGACTTCTTCGTGCAATCTTTGGCGAAAAGGCAAGAGAAGTTAGAGATACATCTTTGCGTGTTCAACACGGACATGGCGGAATTGTTGTGGACGTTCAAGTGTTTACAAGAAAGAATAAAGATGAACTTGAAGCAGGTGTCAACACAATGGTCAAAGTTTATGTCGCTCAAAAGCGTAAACTTTCCGTTGGTGACAAAATGGCTGGACGTCACGGAAACAAAGGTGTCGTAAGTCGTGTCCTTCCACTTTCCGACCTTCCATTTATGGCAGACGGAACCCCAGTTGATATCGTTCTTAACCCACTTGGTATTCCTAGCCGTATGAACGTAGGACAGGTGCTTGAAGTTCTGCTTGGCAAAGTTGCAAAAGCATTGAATTGGAAAGTTGCTGTTCCAGCGTTTGACTGCATACACGCTGACGAAATTTTCCAACTTATGAAAGATAACGACCTTGAAGAAGACGGGAAAATGGTTCTTTATGACGGCAGAACAGGTGAACCATTTGAAAACAGAGTTACTGTCGGCGTGATGTATATGCTCAAACTTGACCACATGGTCGATAGCAAAATGCACGCTCGTTCCACTGGACCATATGCTTTGGTCACTCAACAACCTTTGGGTGGTAAAGCAATGTTTGGTGGTCAGAGATTTGGTGAAATGGAGGTGTGGGCGCTTGAAGCATATGGTGTTTCTCACTTGCTACAAGAAATGCTTACAGTTAAGTCAGACGATGTCACTGGCAGAAATAGAACCTATGAATCAATTGTCAAAGGCTACCCAATCGCCGAACCAGGCATCCCAGAGTCATTTAAGGTTATGATAAAAGAATTCCAAAGTTTGGGGCTTGATATAAGAATCCTAACTGAAGAACAACAAGAAGTGTCAATCAGCGAACTTACAAACGATGAACTTGAACCAGCACCATTTGTTATCAAGTCAAAAGAACCAAGTCAAGACATTGAACTTAACCTTGACGACACCCCAACAACTTCAGACATTGTTTCTGAAGAAGAAGCAGTTAATGCTGAAAACGACTCGTTTGACAACTTTGATGAAAACTCACTGTTTGACGACTTTGAATAAAATTTTTGATGCAAAGAAAATAAGGAGATTCTTATGTTTGAACTAAACAACCTTGATTCAATGAAAATAGGCATCGCTTCGCCAGAAAAAATTAGAGAATGGAGTTATGGCGAAGTAACAAAACCAGAAACTATTAACTACAGAACTTTAAAGCCAGAAAGAGATGGCTTGTTCTGTGAACGTATTTTTGGGCCTAGAAAAAACTGGGAATGTCATTGCGGAAAGTATAAAAGAATTCGCTACAAAGGCGTCATCTGTGACAAATGCGGCGTGGAAGTTACAAGCAGCAAAGTTAGACGTGAAAGAATGGGGCATATTGAACTTGCAACTCCAGTCAGCCATATTTGGTTCTTCAGAGGCATTCCTTCCAGAATTGGCACAATCCTAGACATAACTCCAAAACTTTTGGAGCAAGTTCTATATTATGTAAATTATATAGTTCTTGACCCAAAAGACACCCCACTTGCATACAAACAAGTTATTTCCGACAAGGAATATCGTGATGCTTTGGACGAATATGGCCCAAACTCCTTTAAGGCAGGCATGGGTGCGGAAGCAATCAAACAACTTCTTTCCGAAGTTGACCTTGAAAAGGAATATGCAGAACTTAAAGAAATCGTCAAGACTTCCAAAGGGCAAAAACGACTTAAAGCAATCAAACGTCTTGAAACTGTTGACGACTTTATAAAGAGTGGCAATAAGCCAGAATGGATGATTTTGGATGTCATTCCAGTCATTCCACCAGATTTGCGTCCTATGGTACAACTTGATGGCGGACGTTTTGCAACAAGCGACCTAAACGACCTTTACAGACGTGTTATCAACAGAAATAATCGTCTTAAAAAACTTATCGAACTTGGTGCTCCAGATGTTATTGTCAGAAACGAAAAGCGTATGCTTCAAGAAGCAGTTGACGCTCTTATTGAAAACGGCAAACGTGGCAAAGCAATTCAAGGACCAAAAGCAAGAGATCTTAAGAGTTTGACAGCAATGCTTCGTGGCAAACAAGGACGTTTCCGTCAAAACTTGCTCGGAAAACGTGTTGACTATTCAGGTCGTTCCGTTATTGTCGTTGGGCCAGAACTTAAGATTTATCAATGCGGACTTCCAAAAGAAATGGCGCTTGAACTCTTTAAGCCATTCATTATGAAAAGACTTGTTGAAATGAACGAGTCACACAACATAAAGAGTGCAAAGAGAATTATCGAAAGAGAAAAACCAGTTGTTTGGGACGTTTTGGACGAAGTTATTAAGGACCACCCAGTCCTTTTGAACCGTGCTCCAACTCTTCACAGACTTGGTGTCCAAGCCTTTGAACCAGTACTTTGCGAAGGCAGAGCTATCAAACTTCACCCACTTGTTTGTGTTGGCTTCAACGCAGACTTCGACGGTGACCAAATGTCAGTTCACGTTCCATTGTCACTTGAAGCAAGAGCAGAAGCCCGTATGAATATGCTCGCTTCAAACAACGTGCTAAAACCAGCTGACGGCAACCCAGTTATGACACCAGCACAAGACATTGTTCTTGGCTGCTATTACCTTACAATCGACAAGCCAGGAGCTTTGAACGAAGGCAGTTCATACATTGACGAAGATGAAGCAATTATGGCTTATCAAACCAAAAACCTTGAACTTCAATCCAAGATTTATGTCAGAAGAACTATAGATTTCCACGGAGAAAAAATTACAGGCAGAGTGGAAACAACTGTTGGTAAAATTTTGCTTAACCGTTGCGTGCCACAATGTATTGGTTTTGTTGACAGAAATCTTAAAGCAAATGCTTTGAGATATGAAATAGAAGAAGTTGTTGGCAAAAAACAACTTGGCAAAATTGTTGGTGCAACATACAACGCTTTGGGTTCAACTCCAACTGTTGTTATGTTGGACAAAATTAAGGAACTTGGCTACAAATATTCCACAATCGGCGCTCTTACTGTTAACGCTTATGACATGAAAGAACCAGCTGAAAAGAGAGAAGTCATTAAGGAAGCTGAAGCAAGAGTCCTTGAAAATGAAAAAGCATTTAGACGTGGTCTTATTGCTTTCAACGAAAAGATTTCCAAAAACGTTACAATTTGGAACGAAACAACAGAAAAAGTCGGCAAAGTCGTTATGAACAGCCTCGACAGATTGAACCCAATCAGAATGATGGCTGACTCTGGTGCTCGTGGTTCGGCTGGTCAGATTAACCAGTTGTGCGGCATGCGTGGAATTATGTCCAGTGCTTCAGGAACAAAGATAGATATTCCAGTTAAGACTTGCTTTATCCAAGGTCTAACTCCAATCGACTACTTCTTGTCAAGCCGTGGTGGACGTAAAGGTATTGCTGATACCGCTCTTAAAACAGCTGACTCTGGTTATCTAACTCGTAGGCTTGTTGACGTTGCTCAAGAAGTTGTTGTAACAGAAGAAGACTGTTTTGCTTCACTTGGCGAACAACCAAAAGGTCTTGTCGTTACAGACCTTGTCAAAGATAAAACAGTTATTGAAAAACTTGAAGACAGAATTTCTGGCCGTGTTACAGTTAACGATATCGTCAATCCAAAAACTGGCGAAGTTATCGTCAAAGCAAACGAAATGGTCACTCCACAACAAGCAAAAGCAGTTGTTGACGCTGGCATAACTCAAGTTACAATCAGAACACTTCTTACTTGCAAAGCAAAACAAGGTGTTTGTGCAAAATGTTATGGAAGAAACATGGCTTCCAACCAAATGGTTAGCGTAGGCGAGGCAGTTGGAACAATCGCTGCTCAAAGTATCGGCGAACCAGGTACGCAGCTTACAATGAGAACATTCCACACTGGTGGTGTTTCCGTTGAAGCAGATATCACGCAAGGTCTTCCTCGTGTTGAAGAAATTTTTGAAGCACGCAGACCAAAAGGTGAAGCAATTATCAGTGAAGTCGCTGGCAAAGTGAAAATTGAAGACGCTGGCGAAAGATACAGAATTATTGTTGACAGTTCCGAAGGCGAAGTTAAATATATGACCCCACCAAAGAACAAAACAATTCTTTCCGTCAAAAACGGAGATACAGTTGAAGCAGGTCAATGCTTGACAGCAGGTTCAATCTATCCAAATGACATCTTAAGAGTTATCGGTCTTAAAGGTGTTCAAGAATATCTTCTTAAAGAAGTTTTGGGCGTTTATCGTGCACAAGATGTTAGAATTAACGCAAAACACGTTGAAATTATCATCAGACAAATGCTCAGAAAAGTTAAGATTGAAGACCCAGGCGACTCAGACCTTCTTCCAGGCACAATGCTAGATATCCAACGTTATGAAGAAATTAATAACGAAATCTTGATGAATGGTGGAAAACCAGCCATCGCAAAACGTGTCCTTTTGGGTATCGCAAAAGCATCTCTCGCTTCTGAATCATTCCTTTCAGCAGCATCCTTCCAAGAAACATCTCGTGTTCTTACAGATGCAGCAGTCAAAGGAAAAGTTGACCACCTTGTTGGACTTAAAGAAAATATCATGATAGGCAAACTTATCCCAGCAGGAACTGGAATGAAAGAATATAGAGATATATTCCCAGCAGTTTCAAAAGAATATCTTGCAAGAAAAGAAGCCGAAAGACAACAACAAGAAGCAGAAGCCGCAGCAGCCGCTGCAGCAGCAGCTGTCGTTTCGGAAGACGCAGAATAAAACATAAAAATCTCCTAGTTTTCTGGGAGATTTTTTGCTAAATAATGTAACAAGCAGAATGTTTTTGATAATGAACAACAATAAAAACAAAGTAAAACAAGAAAAAGTAAAAGAATAATTTTTTTGAAAAAATATGACTTTTAAATAATAAAGATAATATTATTTCTAACAAAAAAATCTATTAAAAAAGTTGATTAAAATGTGTTATATTTTTTTCAAAAATAAATTGCTGTTTTAGTTGTAATAATCAATATTTTGGCAAATATAATAAATATAGTTTTGGGTGTTGACAAAGAATGCAAACTATGCTAGAATATCCACGGTGGATAAGGGAATAAAAGGAGCAAAAAATTATGCCAAAATTTGAAATAATCAATGGAAATATTGTTTGCGGAAGTGAAGTCGCAGAAAAAATGGCTCGCAAAGGTCTTGTCCTTGCAAACTATGGCTTGACCCCAGCCAAAACTCAAGCCCCAACTTCTCAAACTCTTGAAGCACTTTATAACAACAAAAAGAAAAATATCAGCATGGAAAACGGCTCAATCTCGATGAACAAATCTCTTGAAGCAAAAATTCAATCTTTGCTTGCAAAACAATCTGAAGCCGAATTCGAGCAACTTAGATAAACACAATTAAAGTCTTACATTACGTAAGACTTTTTTATTATAAATAACATTAGTTTGCACAAACATTACAATCCTTGTTGCAAGTTTTGCAAAAATGGGGTTATTCTTCAAAAACATGCTTCAATTTGTTAGACTTCAATGAAAAAGTATGATAAAATGCTTGTGTAAAGATAAAATAGGGTAGGTGTGCCAAAATGGATTTTATTTTCCCAGCGGTGTTTTATAAAGATGAAGAAAATGACGATTATCTCGTGGCATTTGAAGATGTCAGAATTTATTGCGAAGGGAAAACTATTGAAGACGCTTTCTTCACTGCAAGAAGATACCTCAGAGATTTTTGCAAGTTGTCGCTTAAGATGTTTGGCGAAGTTAGAGAAAAACCAAGGACATATTTTGAAGCAAGACAAAATCACAAAAATGAAGTTGTGTTGCTTGTTGACGCAGAAGTAAAAGCGCTTTCCAAAAAGCAAGAGGAAGAACTTTTGGGCATTGAATAACAAAAATGTATGAAAATCTGATTATATGAAAATAAAAAGGGAACATTATTCATTAGGAATGATGTTTCTTTTGTTTTTATATAAAAATTTTTAGGAAAAATTGCTGTTTTGTATTGACAAATTGCCGTGTGTTTGCTATTATTATCTCGTTGTAATTTGTAGGGATATCGTCAAAATTATTTTTGGAGAAAAGATATCCACAATTTCCACGATTTTTGTGGACAAATTTCAACCAACTTTACAATCAATTTGTTTGTTTGGAACGCAAAATAAATTGGATAAGCAAGGCTTGCCTTGCAAACCAAACTGATAGCAATTCGCTTGTCGCAATTTGACATTCCACATCTTGCCACAAACCTTGCCCTCAATTTGGGATTTCCCCTTGCAAGTTGCTGATGCAAAAGGGAAGAACAAATTTTTAAGGAGGAAATTATGCCTACAATCAATCAACTAGTCAGACACGGAAGAACCAAAGTGACCAAAAAATCTCAAGCACCTATCCTTGACCAAAACCCACAAAAAAGAGGTGTTTGTCTTTCAGTCACAACAACTTCACCAAAAAAGCCTAACTCTGCTTTGAGAAAAATCGCTAGGGTTAAACTTTCAAATGGACAAGAAGGCACAACCTACATTCCAGGTGAAGGACACAATCTTCAAGAACACAGTGTTGTTCTTATCCGTGGCGGAAAAGTTAAAGACTTGCCAGGTGTGAGATATCACATCATCCGTGGAACACTTGACGCTGCTGGCGTTGCAAAACGCAAACAAGCGCGTTCAAAATACGGCGCAAAGAAGGCAAAATAATTTTTGCAAGAAAGCCTTTGTGGCTTGAAACAAACAATATAAGGAGGAAATTATGTCTAGAAGAAATCGTGCAACCAAAAGAGAAGTTTTGCCAGATCCAATGTACAACTCAACAGTTGTAACAAAACTTGTCAACCAAGTTATGCTCGACGGCAAAAAAGGTATTGCTTTTGGTATTGTATATGGTGCTTTTGATATTATCAAAGAAAAAATGGGAGCAGACCCAATGACAATATTCACCCAAGCACTCGAAAATGTTAAACCTGTTCTTGAAACAAAGTCAAGACGTGTCGGTGGTGCAACATATCAAGTTCCTATGGAAATCAGACCAGACAGACGTCAAACTTTGGCTATCCGTTGGCTTGTAAACTTTGCAAGAAAACGTGGTGGTGAAAAAGAAATGGAAAAGAAACTTGCCAGCGAAATTCTTGATGCCTACAACAATGCTGGTGGGGCAATAAAGAAAAAAGACGAAATGCACAGAATGGCAGAAGCAAACAAAGCATTTGCTCATTTCAAGTGGTAATTTAAAGGAGTTATTATGGCAAGGAAATTTGCACTAGAAAAATATAGAAATATCGGTATTATGGCTCACATTGACGCCGGCAAAACAACCACCACAGAAAGAATTTTGTTCTACACTGGAAGAACCCACAAAATTGGTGAAGTTCACGAAGGTGCTGCAACAATGGACTGGATGGTTCAAGAGCAAGAAAGAGGTATCACAATCACTTCCGCTTGCACAACCGCTCAATGGAAAGGTCATTGTATCAACATTATTGACACCCCAGGACACGTTGACTTCACTGCAGAAGTGGAAAGAAGTTTGAAAGTCCTTGACGGTGCTGTTGCTGTTTTTTGTGCCAGAGGCGGTGTTCAACCTCAATCAGAAACCGTCTGGCGTCAAGCAAACAAATACAAAGTTCCAAGAATTGCATACGTCAACAAAATGGACAGAGATGATGCAAACTTCTTCAGAGTTATAGATATGATGAAAGACAGACTTAAAACAAACGCTGTCGCTATTCAAATTCCTATCGGTCAAGACTCCAGCTTCAGAGGAATTATCGACCTTGTAGAAATGGATTCAGTTATCTACAATGACGACCTTGGCAAAGACATGGTCGTTGGACCTATCCCAGAAGAATATATGGAACAAGCCAAAAAGTATCGTCAAATCTTGGTTGAAGCTGTTGCAGAAACTGATGACGCACTTATGGAAAAATACTTTAACGGTGAAGAATTTACTGTTGAAGAACTTAAAAATGGAATAAGAAAGGCAACTATCGCTCTTCACATGACCCCAGTTACTTGCGGAAGTTCATTTAAGAACAAAGGTGTTCAAAAACTTCTTGACGCTGTTGTTGACTATCTTCCAAGCCCTCTTGACATTGATGCTATCCGTGGCACAAAACTTGACGGCGAAACAGAAGAAGACAGAATCGCAAGTGATACAGAACCAATGGCAGGTCTTGCATTTAAAGTTGCAACTGACCCATTCGTTGGAAAAATCACATACTTTAGAATTTACTCGGGCGTTCTTAAGGCAGGTTCATATGTTTTGAACGCAACAAAGGACACCAAAGAACGTATCGGCAGACTTCTTCGTATGCACGCCAACCACAGAGAAGACGTGGAAGAAGCATATGCTGGCGATATTGTTGCTATCGTTGGTCTTAAAGACACAACAACAGGCAACACTCTTTGCGACCCAGACCACCCAATCATTCTTGAAAGTATGGACTTCCCAGAACCAGTTATCAACATCGCTGTTGAACCAACTACAAAGCAAATGCAAGAAAAAATGGTCAATGCACTTATCAAACTTGCAGAAGAAGACCCAACTTTCAGAACATGGACAGACAAAGAATCTGGACAAACAATCATCGCTGGTATGGGCGAATTATATCTTGACATTATCGTTGACAGACTTAAAAGAGAATTTGGTGTTGATGTTAATGTCGGCAGACCACAAGTCAGTTACAGAGAAACAATCAGAAAAACTGTTGAAGCAGAAGGAAAATACATCAGACAAACTGGTGGTCACGGTCAATATGGTCATTGCGTCATAAAACTTGAACCACTTGAACCAGGAAAGGGTTATGAATTTGTTGACAAAATTGTTGGCGGTGTTATTCCAAAAGAATATATCCCAGCAATCAACGCAGGTATTCAAGAAGCACGTCAAAACGGTGTCCTCGCTGGATACGAAACAGTTGACTTCAGAGTTACACTTTTCTTCGGTTCTTATCACGATGTTGACTCTTCCGAAATGGCATTTAAGATTGCAGGATCAATGGCATTTAAGGAAGGCGCAAAGAAAGCAGAACCAGTTCTTCTTGAACCTATCATGAAAGTTTCTGTTGAACTTCCAGACGACTACCTTGGCACTGTTATGGGCAACCTAACAAGCAGACGTGGCGTTCTTCAAGGCACAGAATCTCAAAGTGGTTCAGTAACAATCAATGCAGAAGTCCCACTTTCAGAAATGTTCGGCTATGCAACAGCACTCCGTTCATCAACTCAAGGACGTGGCAACTTCAATATGGAATTCTCTCACTATGCAGAAGTTCCAAAGAGCATCGCAGAAAAAATCATTGGCGAGAGAAAGAAAGACTAATCTTTCTCCCCAGTGAAAAATATTTTGTTTATAGCGGTGAAAAACGTTTGACAACAAAATTAAAAACATTTATAATGACAAGGACAATTAAAAAAATAATTTGTTCAACATTTTAGGAGGATAATTACAATGGCAAAAGCAAAATTTGACAGATCAAAACCACACGTCAACATCGGAACAATCGGCCACGTTGACCATGGCAAAACAACTCTTACCGCAGCAATCACAATGTTTTGTGCTGCAAAAGGTTGGAGCCCAGACAAAATGAAATATGAAGATATCGACAAAGCTCCAGAAGAAAGAGCAAGAGGTATCACAATCAACACATCACACGTTGAATATCAAACACCAAACAGACACTATGCTCACGTGGACTGCCCAGGACACGCTGACTATGTCAAAAACATGATCACTGGTGCTGCACAAATGGACGGAGCAATCCTCGTTGTTGCTGCAACTGACGGCCCAATGCCACAAACAAGAGAACACATTCTTCTTGCAAGACAAGTTGGTGTTCCATACATCGTTGTGTTCATGAACAAAGTTGACCAAGTTGACGACCCAGAACTTCTTGAACTCGTCGAAATGGACATCCGTGACCTTCTTACAGAATACGGATTCCCAGGGGATGAAACTCCAATCATCAAAGGTTCAGCTCTTAAAGCATTGGAAGCTGCACAAGCAGGCAATGCAGACGATCCAGCATGCAAATGCATCGAAGAACTTTTGAATGCAATCGACACATTCATTCCAGAACCAAAGAGAGCAACAGACCAACCATTCCTTATGCCAGTTGAAGACGTTTTCACAATCACTGGACGTGGAACAGTTGCTACAGGCCGTGTTGAACGTGGTGTGTGCAAAGTTGGCGACACAATCTCTATCGTTGGTATGGGCGCAAACAAACAAAGTGTTATCACAGGCGTAGAAATGTTCAGAAAGCTTCTTGACGAAGCACAAGCTGGCGACAACATTGGTGTTCTTCTTCGTGGTATCAACAGAACTGACATCGAAAGAGGTCAAGTTCTCTGCAAACCAGGTTCAATTCACCCACACAAAAAGTTTACAGCACAAGTTTATGTCTTGAAGAAAGAAGAAGGCGGCAGACATACTCCATTCTTCAATGGATATCGTCCACAATTCTACTTCAGAACAACAGACGTTACAGGCTCAATTGAACTTGAACCAGGAGTCGAAATGGTTATGCCAGGCGACAACGTCAAAATGACAATCACTCTTATCACAGACATCGCTATTGAACAAGGCTTGAGATTTGCTATCCGTGAAGGTGGCAGAACAGTTGGTTCAGGTGTTGTTTCTGAAATCATTGAGTAAGTCAATTTTAACTAAACAAATTACAAACCTACCTTTTGGTGGGTTTGTTTTTTGTTGGATAATAATTAAACATAATAAAATAGTCTAATATCTAAAAATTAGTTGATTGAAAAGAGGTTTTGAGTTATAATAAACTCATGGAAAAAAAAGATAAATTTGAATTTGAACCAGACGGGAATAAAAGAAAACCATTAAGGCTTTTTACGACCTTATTTTGGGCAATGCTCTGTGCCATTGCACTTGGGACTGTTATAAGTCCATATCTGTCAAACGTCTTAAAAGGACTTCTTACAGGTTGCACATCACTGCTTATTGGCATTGTCGTAGCATTTTTGTTTTCCAAATTGGTTGACTTTATAGAGAACAAACTCCTCAAAAATTGGCTAAAAAACAATCCGCATAAGTTCGCAATAAAGAGATTTATTTCAATCGTTGTTGTTATTCTTATAATTATTGGAATTTTTGTCTTAGTATTTTCTATCCTTATTCCAAAAATTGTGGAAATTGTTAGACAACTTACCACCGGAAATGGTGACGGTTGGGAGCAAATGGTTAATAGAGTAGTCAACGAAATTTGCACCCTTATCCAAAATTGGTTTGGCGCAGATGTTGACCAAGCATCAATCAAAAACACACTCAACTCACTATTCGACTCTCTCAGAACAACCGTGTTGTATATCGACAGTCTGCTTGCACTTTCAGTCAACGTTATTTCTGGCATTTTCAGTTTCATCATCGGCATTTTAATTGCAGTTATGATTTTGCAAGAAAAAGAGAAAATAGGCAGATTTTCAAGAAGATTTTTGTATGCAAACTTCAAAAAAGAACGAGCCGACAAAATCTGTGTTATGGCTCATAACTCAAGCAAAATTTTGTATAGTTACGCAATTTGCCAACTTATCCAGTTTGTGCTTTTGTTCGTCCCACTAGGAATTGGATATTCAATTTTGGGCTTAAGCTTCACTTGGGAACTTGCCCTTATAATCGGTCTTTTCAACTTCATTCCATACTTTGGTATTTACATTGGCTGCGTGCCAGCAATGCTCATAACTTTGGTGTTCGACTCCATGTCAGCCACAATTTATATGCTCATTGTAACCCTTGCCATAACAGTTATCGAGTTTAATATTTTGTTCCCAATCATCATGGGCAACAAACTCAAACTCAGCCCATTTGTCGTCACCGCT
This sequence comes from Christensenella sp. UBA7862, assembly GCA_002500135.1. Taxonomy (GTDB): domain Bacteria; phylum Bacillota; class Clostridia; order Christensenellales; family UBA1242; genus UBA7862. The sequence goes on from DLSM01000001.1 coordinate 90,841, forward strand.
TCTGTTATTATCGGTGGGGCGATGTTCGGCATTTTGGGAATGTTCCTCGCACCTCCAGTCACTGCACTTATCAGCGTTGTTGTAATGGGAAATATTGAATTTAAAGAAAACAAAATGAAATACCTTATGGAACTTCAAGAACTAGAAGAACAGCGAAAGCAGGCTGAGCAAGACAACGGCGTAACTCCTCAAATGGTTGAAGTGGCAGAAGCAAAATCTGACGAAAAATCTGACGAAAAGTCAGCCAAGAAAACAACCAAAAAGAAAGCAGAAATCGCTGAAAAGACTGAAACAGCAAATGCCGAAAACGAGGCTGTGACTATAGAAAAGGAAACAGAAAGTAGCCCAAAAACTGCTAAAAAATCACCCGCCAAAGTGGCAAAAAAAGCGGGAGAAAAAGCAGCAGATAGTGGAACAAAAGTGGTGAAAAAATCTACTAAAAATGCTGTGAAAAATGACGCAGATGTTGATAAAAATGCCACAAAAAATAGTGAAAATATAGCAAAAAATGAAGAAAAAATAGATAAAAAAGTGGCAAAACCAAGAACAAAATCTGCTACAAAAACAAAGGAAAACTAAATAAAATAGGAGGTCAAAATGGAGAATATTTATAGTGCGACAAAGCCCACTGGCAGACTAACCCTTGGGCATTTTATAGGAGCAATCAACAACTGGAAGCAAATGCAAGACAACTATAATTGCATTTTTGCCATTGCTGACCTTCACTCACTGACGGTTGCAACCAAGCCAGAAGACTTAAGAAAAAACACATATTTGCAATATGCAACATTCCTCGCCTGCGGTCTTGACCCAAACAAAAGCGTAATCTATTGTCAATCGCACGTTCACGAACATGCCGAACTTGCGTGGATTATGAATTGCATGACTTATTTTGGTGAAGCAAGCAGAATGACGCAATTTAAGGACCACAAAGCAAAGGGCGAAAATGTTACAGTCGGACTTTTTGCCTATCCAATGCTTATGGCGGCTGACATTTTGCTATATAACGCAGACGTTGTTCCAGTGGGGAAAGACCAGTTGCAGCATGTTGAAATTTGTAGGGATATTGCAGAAAGATTTAACTCACGTTATAGCCCAACTTTCACAATCCCACGTGGAGTTATGGCAAAAACTGGGGCAAAAATTATGGGGCTTGCCGACCCAACAAAAAAGATGTCCAAAACAGATGAGAACGAAAATAATGTTGTCTTTATGGATGACGATGACGAAACAATAAGAAGAAAATTTAAGCGTGCAGTTACAGATAGCCTTGGGCGAATTAAGTTTTGCGAAGAACAACCGGGCGTGTCAAATTTGCTTACAATTTATTCCATTATGAAAGGAATTTCTATTGAAGAGGCGGAAAAACATTTTGAAGGGCAAGGTTACAGCGAACTTAAAATGCAAACAGCCGACAGCGTTATTGAAAGATTGACACCTGTCAGGAACAAGGTGAAAGAACTTTTGGGGAATAAAGATTATTTGGACAAACTTATGCGTGAAGGTGCTGAAAAGGCAAGTGCGATTGCAAGAAAAACTTTAAGAAAAGTTTACAAAAAAGTTGGACTTGTGCCAATGGCATAAAAAATAGACCGTGGGAAATTTGGAGTTTCGCCACGGTTTTTTTCTTGCGGAGAAAATTAGAATACTCGATTTGTATTCCCACTGCACGCACAACCGCATGATGATGTTGTCCCAACACCTGACAGAGCCAAAAGAAGAAGCAATAAGAAGTTTGTGTTGGTGTTTAGGTTGGTGTCGGTTGCGGAAGTGAAAATGGAAATTAAAAGCACCAAAAGCAAGTAGTTTGTGTTCATTTTGCCCTCCAAACAACAAAATTTTTTCTTTTAAATTCTTTTTTGTCAAATGTCGCAACGTAAGTCGTTTGTTTTGTTTCCTTTTCTTTGTTAAAATTTTTTTAGAAACTGACAAACTAAACTTATTTTGTCTTACAAAAGAGAATTTGAAAGATTTTAAGTAGTATATGTTTGGGAGGAAAAAGTTGCGACAGAATTATGAAAAATCAGTGGAAGGGTATGTTGATGATATAAAGTGGTTTTTGCCAAATGCCAAAACTTTTTGTGATATGGCGGACATTTTTGCCATTTATGCAGACCCCACAAGGCTCAAGATTTTGACGGCACTTTCGCTTCGGGATATGTGTGTTGGTGATTTGGCAGAGGTTTTGAGTATCAATCAAACAACCCTCAGCCACCAACTTAGATTTCTAAAAAATTGCAGTGTTGTCAAAAATTCTCGTTCGGGCAAAAGTATAATTTATAGCCTTTCGGGAAGCAATATTGAAAATCTTATGAGTGATGTTTCAACAATGATAGACGCAAACTAGCAAAAATACTTTTATTTTGATTTTTTTTGTGATAGACTATTGTTGAGGGAAAAATGGATATCAAAGAAAAAGTTAGTAAATTGCCACTGTCACCGGGCGTGTATATCATGAAAGACAAGTTTGGCAACATAATTTACATCGGAAAAGCAAAAAGACTAAAAAATAGAGTTAGTCAATATTTTGTTGGCAACACGCATGCAGACAAAGTGAAAAGCATGGTGTCGCAAGTCGCAGATTTTGACTACATTCTCACAAACTCCGAACTTGACGCTCTTATGCTTGAATGTAATCTCATAAAAAAACACCAGCCATTTTACAACATTCTTTTAAAGGACAGCAAAGCCTATCCATATATCAAAATAAATATGGCAGAGGACTTCCCAAAACTTGAAGTTGTTAGAAAGGTGAAAAAAGATGGGGCAAAATATTTTGGACCTTATTTTAACTTGAACCCAAATGAGATTATAAGTGCAGTGAATTATGCCTATCCAATAAGAACTTGCAGCAAGAAAATAAAAGACAATAATAAAATGCACAAGGCGTGTTTAAACTATTCCTTGGGGCTTTGTTCGGCTCCTTGCATGTGTAAAATAACCAAAGACGAATACAGAGCAATCTTGCCAAAAGTCTGTGACTTCTTAAGCGGAAAAGAAAATGCGGTGTATGATATTATTTGCAAAAAAATGGAACAAGCGGTTGAAGTGGAAAACTTTGAACTTGCAATAAAACTTCGTGACCTAAAAATCATGCTAACACGTCTTAATGAAAGAAGTGTCACCGCTCTTACAAACACAGCAAATATTGACGTTTTCGGACTTGCAAAAAGCGACTTGTTCTATGTTTTCAGTGTTCTTATTGTGCGTGACGGCAAAATGATGGGCGTAAAGCACTTTAATTTTGACAATTCGCAAATTGATGATGAGCAAATGCTTATGTCATTTTTGACGCAGTATTACATGATGATGAACTTGTTGCCAGACAAAATTTTGCTTCCAATTTCAGTTGACCTTGATGACGCCTTGTTCAAGGAACTTTCCAAAAGACATGGCAAAAATATCGAAGTTGTCGTTGGCGAAAAGGGTGCAAACAAGCAACTTCTGCTTCAAGCAAAGAATAATGCGGAAGAATATCTTTCCAAAAATTGCGAACTTGAAGTGAAGAAAAAGTCCAAAAAAATGGAGATTTTGAAATCATTGCAAGAAAAGTTGGGGCTTAGGAATTTGCCACTCAGAATTGAAGGCTATGACATTTCAAACATTTCGGGGACGAACTCTGTTTGTAGCATGGTGGTGTTTATAAACGGTTCAAAAGCGTCAAAACATTATAGAAAATTTAAGATTAAAAATGTTGTTGGGCCAAACGACTTTGAGAGTTTAAAGGAAAGCATTACAAGGCGACTTGAAAAATTGAATAGCGATGACATAAGTTTTTCAAGCGTGCCAAGTGTCATTTTGATTGACGGTGGAAAAGGACAAATTAACACTTGTAGGGAACTTATCAAATCTTACAATCAAAACATTGATGTCATAAGCCTTGCAAAGCAAGAGGAAGAAGTATTTGTTGAAAGCAACCCAGTTTCCGTCAAACTTTCAAAAGATGACGACTGTCTAAAACTTCTTCAAAAAGTGCGTGACGAAGCCCACAGATTTGCAATAACATTCCATAGGTCCTTGCGAAAAAAGACTCAAGTCACAAGCGTGCTTGACGAAATTGAAGGGCTTGGAAAAGTTAAAAAAGAAAACTTGATTGCAAAATTTAAGAGCGTAAAACGCATGAAAAAAGCAACTGCCGATGAACTTGTAACAGTCAGTGGCATAACTCCAAAACTAGCAAATGAAATTATTGAAAAGTTGAAAGAAGTTAAATAAAATATTCTAATTTTGCTATAAGACCGCATAAATATTCTTATGCGGTTTTTCTTTTCCGTTGCACAAAACAAGGGGACAAGATGAGAGGAGTTTTTAAAAAGTTTCTTCATATATTTTCCTGTTCAAACTTCTGGCGAACAATTTTTGTGGCGTTTGTTTTATGCTTCGTATTTTTTTCGCCCGCAGTGCTGTTTTGTGAAGATAACTTCAAACTCAATCTCAACGAATTTTTAAACCTAGAAAGTGGAAATAAGATTGTGCTTGACCTTTGCCATGTGGAAACATTTGAAGGTGGAAGTGCCAGTCGTGCTGGGTTTTTGAAACGCCAAGCGGAAAAGTTTAACAAACAAAACAACAATTTTTTTGTTTCCGTCACAACAATGAACCTTGACGAGTTTGAACTTAACATAAATAGTGGATATTCGGCAGATTTGTATTCTTTTGGAACGGGGGCGGGAAGTTACATTAAAAACAAACTTCAAACGCTTAAAAAGCAGTCAAATATAAGGGAAGATTTGCAAAAAAATGCCACTTTATCGGGCAAAATTTATGCTTATCCATATTTGCTTTCGGGATATGCTGTCATAAGTTATGAAAGTTTGACCGCTCAAGACGAAACATTGACAGCAAAACTCACTTTGGCAAAGCAGGGTAAAAAGAGGGTAGGTGGAACAATTTTTGGCACTGGTGTAACAAACCCCGCCCAAGCACTTTGTTGCAATAATATAAAACTTCAAGCACAAGATGTGACCGTTGACACGACAACATATCTTGCATATTCAAACTTTTTGAAAAAGACCACGAAAAGCCTTGTTGGCACTGCAAGAGATGTGGCAAGAATAAAAAATCGTGAGCAAAACGGAAACATTTCACCTTGCAAATATGAATTTTTGTCACACTACAGTGACCTTGTGCAATATATCGGAGTGAGCAACAATTTGGACAAAGCAAAAAGTGAAGTAGCAACAAACTTTGCCAGTTTCCTTTTATCAGACTCCGCCCAAAAAGACATTGCAAACTATGGGCTTTTTTCAGTGACCAATCTTAAAATATATGAAAGCGACTATATGAGTGAATTTGAAAAAGCACTATCACACCCACTTAAAAGTGTTAACGCTTTTGTTTCAAAAGAAGAAATTAAACGTAATCAATCTGTGGCTGCAAAATCATTATGCGGGAAATAAAAGTCAGACAAAAGTCTGATTTTTTTACGCAAAAATGATACAAAAATGATACAAAAATGATACAAAAATGATACAAAAATGATACAAAAATGATACAAAAATGATACAAAAATGATACAAAAATTGAGAAAAAATATAAATAATTTTAATTTATAAAAATTCGTTATGGCGGATAACCCAAAAAAATCATATAGAAGAATATGAGAAAAAACAAAACTAAAAAGTGTTTAAATTTGTTGCGTGAGAAGTTTCCGCACCTATGTTTTTTGACTGATGAAAAGTTTAAGTCACACACAACATTTGGCATTGGTGGAAGAATTGCAATTTATGTGGAAGTTGAACGTGCGTCAGATATGGTGTCACTTGTTCGAGAGGCAAAAAGTCTTGACTTAAAATACTTCATTTTGGGATTTGGGAGTAATATTTTAGCAGATGACAAATATCATGATTTGCTCGTCATAAAAAACAACATAAAAGACATTAGACATCGTGACGATAAAATTGTTTGTGGGGCAGGGGTGAGTTTAATTCGGCTTAACAATTTTGCCATGGAAAACGCTTTGTCTGGGCTGGAGTGGAGTTATGGCATTCCAGGCAGTGTGGGCGGGGCTGTTAAGATGAACAGCGGAAGTTTTGGCGGTGAGATAAAAGACGTTGTTCAGACGGTGTATTATTTTGACGGCGAAAAGTTAAGAAAAAAGTGCATAGCAAATTTAGACTTTTCATATAGGCATAGTTATTTTTCGGACAAAAATTATGTTATTTTGAAAGTCGTTTTTAAACTTAAAAAGGGGAATAAGGAGGAGATAGAAAAGAAGAGTTTTGACATTTTGAAAAAGAGGAGAGAAAGTCAGCCACACAGTTTCAGAAGTGCGGGAAGTGTGTTCAAAAGACCAAAAGGAACGTTTGCTCCCGTTCTTATTGAGCAAGCGGGGCTTAAGGGACTGAGGCACGGCGGGGCGGAAATTTCTACAAAACATTGCGGATTCGTTATAAATAAAAGCGGAAATGCAAAATTTAACAATGTTTTTTGGATAATTTGCAAAATAAAAGAAACAGTTTTCAAAAAATATGATATAATGCTTGTTGAAGAAATCGAAATTTTAAAATAGGAGAACGGAAATGTCCTTTGCACACGAAGCCAAACTTGAATGTCTTGAAGCCCCAATTCAAAATGAATGTTGCAAACTTGCTTTTTTGTCCGCTGTTGTTCATTCGTGCGGGGAACTTACAAAAAGTGGCAAAGATATTTTTGTGGAACTTAAGACCGATGTGGACAAGGTGTATGACGTTGTCAACGACTGCTTAAAAACACTTTATGGCGAATATGCGGAAATGCGACTTGACGATGACGCAAACATAAACAAAGCAGTGAGATATGTTATATCCATTCCACAAAGTTGCACAAATAGACTTCTTTTTGACTGCGGAATTGCAAGGTCAAACTCTAGGGGTGATTTTACGCTTATCCCTGGTCTTGACGAGCATATTATAGAGAACGATTGCTGTGCAAGAACTTATCTTAAAGGTGTTTTTGCCACGTGTTCCACTTCAAACATTGTGCTTTCAAGTGGGGATAAAATTCGCAAACTTTGTGGCTATCACTGGGAGTTTGTTTTTGTTAGCGAAAGTTTTGCTGATGATGTGTCCAACCTTTTGTTCTCTCTTGGCATAACAAACAAGAAAAATGTTCGCAACAATTTTTATGTGCTATACATAAAAGAAGCGGAAAAAGTGAGTGATTTGTTTGCGATAGTTGGGGCGACAAAGTGCCTTTTGAAATTGCAAAATGAAATGACTTTGAGGGAAGTTAGAAATAACATAAATAGGCAAAACAACTGCCTTAATGCAAACATAACAAAGACCATAAATGCAAGCATTAGGCAAGTTATGGCTATTAAGAAAATTCAAGACACAATAGGCTTTGAGGCGTTGCCAATAAATCTTAGAGAACTTTGTGTGTTGAGGCTTGCAAACCCCGAGGAGTCGCTTGACAACTTGACAAAACTTTCAAAGATGCCTATAACTAAAAGTGGGATAAATCACCAATTTTCAAGAATAATAAAAATAGCAGATAAAATTGACAAAGGAACATTATGAAAACTTTTATTCACCTTCACAATCACACAGAATACAGCCTTCTTGACGGGGCGTCAAAAGTTAAACAACTTGTCCAAACAGTTAAGGAACAAGGCGCAAACGCAGTGGCAATAACCGACCATGGAACAATGGCGGGCGCTTTGGCGTTCTATGCTGAATGTTATAGAAATGGAATAAAGCCAATTATCGGTTGCGAGTTTTATATCGCACATGATAGATTTAACAAAACGGGCAGAGAAGACACAGGACACCTCATATTGCTTGCGAAAAATAATGAGGGTTATCACAATCTTCTGAAACTCAACGGCATTGCTTGCAAGGAAGGCTTTTATTATAAGCCAAGAATTGACTATGACGTTTTGGAGCAGCACTCAAAAGGTCTTATTTGCCTTAGTGCTTGCCTTGCGGGACACATTCCACAAGCGTTACTTAATAGACAATTTGATGAGGCATATAAACTTGGACTTAGGCTAAAAAACATGTTTGATGAAGGTGACTTTTATATCGAACTTCAAAATCATGGACTGCCAGAACAAATTGAAATATTGGAACCATTAAATGAACTTGCAAAAAAGTTGGGTGTTAAAACAGTTGCAACAAACGACACGCATTATATAAAGCGAGAGGACGCCGAAGTGCAAGACGTGTTGATGTGCATTGCAATGAACAAAAACATTGACGACACAGACAGATTTAAGTTTGCAACAAATGAGTTTTTTGTTAAGACAAGGGAAGAAATGGAACAAGCTTTGGGGGCTTATCCAGAATCTCTTGACACTCCACAAGAAATTGCAGACAAGTGCTTTGTCACAATCAAAACAAAAAGTCACAAAGATATTCCAACAATTCCAGAAGGTTGTTCGCTTAGAGATAACGAAAACTTTATTCCAAAATATGTGCCAGAAGGCATGACTGCCTATGAGTTTTTGAAAAAACTTTGCTATGACGGACTTAAAAAACACTATCCAAATATCACCCCAGAAATTCAAGCAAGGGCAGATTATGAACTGGATATTATTCGTGAGCAAGGCTTTGTGGAATACTTCCTTGTTGTGTGGGACTACATTAACTATGCAAAACAGCACAACATTCCCGTTGGACCCGGTCGTGGAAGTGGAGCGGGAAGCATTGTCGCCTACACGTCTGGCATAACAATGGTTGACCCAATAAAATACAATCTTCTTTTTGAAAGATTTATCAATAGAGAACGTGTTTCCATGCCCGACTTTGACGTGGACTTTTCTGATGATAGACGCCGTGAAGTTATTGAATATGCAAAAAGAAAATATGGCAAAGATAATGTGGCATACATTGGAACATTTGGCACAATCGCAGCCAAAAATGCCATAAGAGATGTGGGACGTGTTATGAGGTTGCCTCTTTATGACGTGAGCAAAATTTGCAAGGAAATTCCAGCCAAACTGCCAGAAGGGTTGAAAAAGCCTCCAGTGTTGAAATATTATTTTGGCACAACTGGCGACCCAGCCAATGACAAATACATCATTCAAAGTTTAAGAAAACTTTATGACGAAGATGACGCAATAAGAAAAGTTGTTAATATGAGCATAAAAGTGGAAACTATGCCACGTCAGGCATCAACTCACGCTTGCGGAATTCTAATTGCTCCAGAGCCAGTTGACAACTATGTTCCTCTTGCCAAAAATGGTGACGAAATTGCAACTCAATATTCCATGATTGAACTAGAAGATTTGGGACTTTTGAAAATGGACTTTTTGGGGCTTCGCAACTTGACGGATATTGACAAGACTATAAAACTTGTCAAAAAAATTCATGGCGTGGATATTGACTTTTATGATATGGAATATGACGACCCAAATGTTTTCAAACTTATTGCTTCTGGCAACACAGACGCTATATTCCAGCTTGAAAGTGGCGGAATGAAAAGCTTTATGAAAAAACTTCGTCCCGACTGCTTGGAAGATATTATCGCTGGCGTTTCGCTTTATCGTCCAGGCCCTATGAAATATATTGACGCCTATGTAGATAACAAGCACCATCCAGAAAAAATTAAATACGACCACGAATGTTTGCGACCAATTTTGGAAGCAACTTATGGCATTATTGTTTATCAAGAGCAAGTTATGCAAATTGTGCAAGCAATGGCGGGATACTCTCTTGGACAAGCAGATAATGTCAGACGTATTATGGGCAAGAAAAAGGTCGAAAAAATGGCAGCGGAAAAAGAAAAATTTATTTTCGGCTGGCAAGACCCTAAAGGACTAAAAAGCATTGATGGTGCCTTGAAACGAGGCGTGCCGGAAGAAGTGGCGAGAAAAGTTTTTGCCGATATGGAAGACTTTGCAAAATACGCTTTCAACAAATCTCACGCCGCCGCCTATGCCTATATAACTTATCAAACAGCCTATCTTAAGTGCTATTATGAAGTGGAATTTATGGTCGCTGTTCTAAATGACCGAATTTTCTCCATTGACGAAATAACAAAATATGTCGTCTATTGCAGACAGCATAACATTGAAGTTTTGCCACCAGATGTAAATAAATCAGAAGCATATTTCAGCGTGGAAGACGGCAAAATTCGTTTTGGACTTGCAGCACTTAAAAATGTGGGCATTGCAGTTGTTGAAGAAATTATTGCAAACAGAGAAAAACTGGGGCCATACAAAGACTTATATGACTTTGTGGAAAGAACCCAAGGTGGCGGAGCAAACAAAAGGTGTATTGAAAGCATGATTTTAAGCGGTGCTTTTGACTGCTTTGGCGTGACTAGGTCACAAATGATGAGCGTTTATGAACTTGTTATGGACGTTGTGGCAAAGGACCTTAAAAACAGAGCCACAGGGCAATTTAGTTTGTTTGACAACCCAGACCTAAATCAAGGTGCAAAGACCTATGTCAAAATGCCAGACATTCCAGAATATGCAAAACAAGCAAAACTTAAATTTGAAAAACAAGTGTTGGGAATTTATCTTTCGGGTCACCCACTTGAAAACTATATGGACGAGTTTGAAAGATTTAACTTTAATTCTTCCATGTTAGGCAGCCTTGAAAAAGAAGAAAACGGTGACGAAGAAGAAGATATGCCAGAAGAAACAGCGGGTGACGTTATGATTGAAGACGGCATGCGAGTTGTTTGTGGTGGAAGTCTTGAGGGTGTGAAAAAAGTTTTTACAAAAGCGGGCAACAAGGAAATGGCAATTCTTACTATTGAAGATATTTATGGCACATTCGAAAGCATGATTCCACCAAAAATTTATGATAGATACAGAGAAATGCTTGTGGAAGATAGCCTTGTAAAAGTTACCGGCAGAGTGTCGGTGAGAAATGGGGAAGACGTGAGCATTATCGCTGAAAAAATTGAACCACTGGTGCATGAAGACAAACTTGTTGTGGACACCCCAGCAATGACCGCTCCAAAAGCCGCTCACACATTGTATCTTAAATATGACACACAAAACTCTCTCACTCATGAGAATATCTTGGCAGTGCTTAAAAGTTACCCTGGCACAACGCCAGTTATCGTCAAGTGCGAAAGTTTGGGCAGAGCATTTAAACTTAATTTTATGATAAATCCAAGCGATTATTTGCTTAGCGAACTTCACGCCCTAATTGATGACGAAAACATAAAGTTGATATAACTTAGAATTTGGCAATTTTGTAACAAAAGTTGCCACTTTTTATTTGAAAAACCATAAAAACTTCACTTTTGTTCAAAAAACATAGCAAAAAACTTACTTTTTGCAAAAAAAAATGCGAAATATATGATTTTTCCCCCCAAAAACATTTGGAAAAATTAAAAAAAACATTAAAATAATAGTGTAAGATTGTTTTCTTGCAAAAATATGAAGGAGGGGACATGGGAGTTTCTAAAATTGCTGTTCTTACAAGTGGCGGTGATTGCCAAGCAATGAATGCAACAATAAATATAATAACTCGTGTAGCAACATTTAGAAAACTCAAAGTTGTGGGCGTTTTGCAAGGGTTTAGGGGACTATATGAAAATAAGTTTGTCCCACTGACACTTGACGATGTGGAAAATATTTCGTCATTTGGCGGAACTATCCTCAAAACTTCTCGCTTTCCAGAATTTGCAAACGAACAAGTCTTAACAAAATGTGTACAAAATTTAAAAGCTAATCACGTTGACGTGCTTGTAGTCATTGGCGGTGACGGAAGTTATCATGGAGCAAGACTTTTGAGAGATAAAGGTGTGAATATCATCGCTATTCCAGCAACAATAGACAACGACTTGCGTTACACAGACAAGTGCCTTGGCTTTGACACTGCAGTGAATAATGTGTGCAACTATGTTGAAAATGTAAAACAGACTATGCAAGCCATGGATAGAGGCGTTGTGTTTGAAGTTATGGGCAGATATTGTGGAGATATCGCCTTGTATTCTGCCAGTGCCACAGCGTGCGACATTGTTGCTGTGCCAGAGAAACCAATAAGCGAGCAAGAACTTTTGGAAAAGGTGAAACATCACTTGGCTGTAAAACAAGCTCCACCAACCATTGTCGTATCAGAAAAATTGTTTGACATTGTAACCCTTGCAGACAAATTGACCAAGGCAACGGGCGTGCCATTTAAATATTCCATTGTCGGCTACACCCAACGTGGCGGAGCACCATCAGTTGAAGACAAAACCCTTGCCATGCAGTTTGGCGTGCGAGCAGTGGAACTTGCAGAAAAGGGACTGTTTAATAGAGCAATCGGCATAAAAGGCAAAGACATATTTGAAACTTCACTTGACGAAGCCTTGTCCGCCGACTATAGTTTTAACTACGAACTACTAAATTTGTTTTATCTTCTAAATTCGGATAAGTAAAAAAAACGGCTGAAAAGCCGTTTTTTTGTGATAATTATTGGAAAATATCTCTCATTCAAAATTTTAGGCAAAAAGCAAAGTCTTATTCCGTAATATCTTCAAGCACAAGGCGAGAAAACGTTACTTCTTCGGGAAAGTCCTGGGGGAAGAATGTGGTGTTGTGGAAGTTTAAAAAGTGGAACACATGCTTTGACAATACAACTGGGGTGGCAATGTCTAGCGTGTGGCAGATTTCTGCTGTGTAGGTGTAAAAGTTTTCAAAGTCAAAGTCGTCATCGGACGAAAAAACTGTGTCACGCACAATCTTGTCTTTGTTCATAATTTTTCCCCAAATTCGTAGCATTGTTAAACTCCTTTTTATTTCGACATATATTGTAACAACTTTTTTGCAAAACGAAAAGCATTTTAAAGGAAATACCAAAAATTTGTTTTTAGACTTTTTATAAAAAGTGGATAATTGACAAAATATTTATTCCATTTGTTCAAAAAGTTTTTTGATGAATTATTTTTATTTGCTTGACATATAATATTTAAATCATTATACTTTAGGGGCAAAGTGAGAGAAGAAGTGAGTATTGCCTTTGGCAATGCACATTTTTTTAAGTTTACTTTGACATAGGAGGCAAAAATGGAAGATGAAGTTTTTTTAACCAAAGAAGGCTATAAACAGTTGCAAGAAAAACTTGACTTTCTCAAATCGACAAGAAGAGAAGAGGTGTCGAAAAAAATAGGAATTGCTAGAGAGTTTGGCGACTTGAGCGAAAACTCTGAATATGACGCCGCCAAGGAAGAACAAGCAAATCTTGAAGCGGAAATTAGTGAAATTGAAAACACACTTAGACATGCAAAAATTATTAATCACAAACAACTTGACACAAGCAGCATAAATGTTGGCTGCACAGTCAAACTGCTTGACCTTGATTTTGATGAAGAAGTTGTTTATAAACTTGTTGGGGCAACAGAAAGTGACCCAGCAAATGGAATAATCTCCAACGAAAGCCCAGTGGGCAAAGCACTTATTGGCAAAAAAGTGGGCGAACAAATAAATGTTATTCTCCCTCAAAACAACAATTCTACAATAAGAATGAAAGTTTTGGAAATTAAAGTTTAAGCAAATGTTTATAGCGTGAAGGTCGCATAATCTGTGGCCTTCATTTTTTTTGTTGTGAAATTGTGCAATTTGTGCTAAAATTTATGCGGAAGAAGAAAATGATTGAATTTGGAGATATAATTGAAAAGCAAGAACAATACATTTCACTTTGCAAGGGTGACACCGATTGCAACTCTTTTTTGTTTGAATCAAATGACGAAGTGTATCTAAACAACTTTATGTTCATGTTTGCAAAACATCTCTTGTGCCAAAATGTTGGGCTTCCATGCAATCATTGTCTTGCGTGCCAAAAAGTTGACTTGCTATCTCATTCCGATATGCGCATTTATCCCAAAAATGGCAAAAGCATTTTGGTTGATGACATAAAGGACTTGATTGAAAATATCTATCTTTCACCCATTGAAAGTAATAAGAAAATCTTTATCCTTAAAAACTTTTCAAATGCGACAGTTCAAGCACAAAACAAACTGCTTAAAATTCTTGAAGAGCCACCAAAAAACGCCTACATAATTTTGGGTGTAAGCAATGTTTCAAAGGTGCTTCCAACAGTTATGTCCCGTTGCAAAAAAATGCGACTTTTGCCACTTTCAAATGACGTTTTGCGTGAAGTGCTGAAGGGCACAGACGAAAACAAAATTGAAAACGTCATTCACATTGCCCAAGGCAATCTTTCAAAAGCACTTGACTATGCAAAAGACGAGAATTTTCAAAATGTGTTTGCAAACTGTTTGGATACTTTGAAAAATATGCAAAACAGCACACAACTGATTTCATATACAACAAAACTTTCTGCAAATAAAGACGATTTTCCAGTTATTCTTAACATTTTTGAGTCAATTTTTAGGGATATTATGCTTGTTAGGCTGGGAAAAGAGGACCTTCTGCAAAACAAAAATTTACTGGGGGATATATCCTACCTTGCACAAAGTTTTGACAGCGATTGCGTGGACAAAATTGTTAGAAAACTTTGCGAAACAAAAAAACAAATGGAGTTTAATTGCAATCAAACAGTCCTAATGGACGAATTGCTATTATATATATTGGAGGTTAAATATTATGCAACAAAAGGTTGATGTTAGGTTTAGAATTAACCCAAAAACATACACGTATCTGTCATCAGAACGCCTTGAACGTGGCGACAAAGTTATTGTTGAAAGTCCACTTGGGCAAAGTTTTGGCACAGTAGAAAGAGTTAATGTTGAGTCATCTATTCACGATGACGAATTAAAGAAAGTCATTCGCAAGGCGACAGAGGAAGACATAAAGAAAAACGAAGCAAACTGCGATAAGGAACACGAAGCAGTTTTGTTTACAAAAAAACTTGTTGACGAGTTGCACCTTGATATGAATGTTGTTAATGCGGAATATTCTTTTGACGGCAGCAAAATTGTTATTGACTTTATCTCCGACAATAGGGTAGATTTTAGGGAACTTGTAAAGCAACTTGCAAGTGGACTTAAAGCAAGAATTGAGCTTAGACAAATAGGCACAAGAGACCAAGCAAAAATGGTGGGCGGAATCGGCATTTGTGGCAGAGTTTGTTGTTGTGCTGCACACCTTAGAGATTTTGAAAAAGTTTCTATGAAAATGGCAAAAAATCAAGGGCTTGCACTCAACCCAACAAAAATATCTGGTGCGTGTGGCAGGCTTATGTGTTGCCTTGAATATGAAGACCCATATTATGTTGAAACATTGTCCCATATGCCAAAACTAAATTCCGAGGTGAAAACACCAGACGGACTTGGCATGGTGATTTATCAAAATGTCTTGAAACAAACTGTGTCTGTCAAACTTCAAACAAAAGACGGCTCCAACCTTATAAAAGATTATCCAATAGACGTTTTTGAAAAGCAAGTTGCCGAGAAAAAACAAAATAATTCTCAGCCAAAACAAGAACAATCAAAACAAAACGTGAAACCACAAGAAAAGAGCGAGAAAGTAAAAAGTTATCCACAAAAAGAACATAAAATTGTGGATAACTCAAATGAGCAAAATAGTTCTAAAAATGAACAAGCAAAAAAGCCAAATGGCAAAAAACCTTATTTTAAACTTCATCATAAGGCACAAAAATGATAGAAAAAGCAAAAAATTTGTTAAAGAATGGTGAAATACTTGACGACTTGCAACTAAATGATTTGTTTATCATTCAAAATAGAAGCAAATATTGCTTTTCAAGCGATAGTGTTTTGCTATCTAACTTTGCAAAAATGGGGAAGAAAGACTTTGTTGTGGAACTCTGCTCGGGCAGCGGAGTTGTGTCCATTTTGTGCAATGAAAAATATCATCCAAAAAATATTTTGGGGCTTGAAATTGACAAAGAGTTGTGGGATATGTCCACAAGAAGTCTTAAAATAAATGGCATAAAAAATATAGAATTTTTAAATTTGGATTTAAACAATGCCTTGCAAAAGATTTCTGCGGGAAGCGTGGATAAAATTGTTTGTAATCCGCCATATTTTCCCATTCCAAACGATAAAACTAACATAAATGAAAAATATTTATCCACAAAATATGAGGGAAAAACAAATATCTCGCAAGTGGTGTCAATGTCAAGCAAACTTTTAAAATTCGGTGGCAAGATGTTTGTCAGTTTTCCAGCGGAGCGTGTTCAAATTTTACTTTCAGAGGCGGCAAAAAACAATTTAGTTTGTAAGAAATTGCATTTTGTGTGTGCAAGGGGAAAGGCATTTCACCTAGTGCTTGCGGAATTTGCTAAAGGCGGCGGCGAAGGGTGTAAAATATCTTTTGAAAGTATTTAAAATATTCTACATAGAAGGCAACTTACAATGGCTCCAAGAAGGGTGGCAAGAAGGGCAACGGGAACAGCGTAGGAAAGTTTTTTGACCTTTGTTTGCGAGCAATAAAGAGTTGTAACATAAAACACAGTGTCGCAACTGCCAACAATGACACTGGCACATCTTCCAGCATAACTATCCACACCATAGCGGGCAAAAATGTCGTTTAATATTGCAAGACTGCCATTTCCGCTAAACGGCTTTAACAATACAAGTTCGCATAGTTCTGTTGGAATTCCAAGGACGCTGAAAAGGGGCGACACAACCCTTGCCATAAGAGAGGCTAGTCCACTTATTTTTATAAGTTCCACCATTATCATAATGGTGACAAGATAAGGGAATATGCCGACCACAATTCCAATGCTTTGCTTTGCGCCGCCAATGAAACTTGTGTAAACATTCACCTTTTTCATTTTGGCATAAACAAAAATAGATAAAATAAGAACGGGGAGAAGATAAATACTCATTTATTTCTCCTTTTTATTTTCTTAAGTTTTTCAATCAAAAGTGCTATAGCAATGCCAATTCCCGTTGTGAAAATGGCTGCAATAATTGTTGCAAGCATAATGTCACTGGGGGAACTACTTCCTGCAGTTATTCTAAGTCCAATTACAGTTGTTGGCAAAATTTGCATTGAGGTGGAAGCAAATATTATGAGCATTATCATGGCTCTGTTTGCTTTGCCGCTGCCGTCATCAAGTCTGCTCATTGCTTTCATTCCAAGTGGGGTTGCTGCTCCACCCATGCCAAGAATGTTGCAAGAAATGTTCATGCACACAAGTTCGTTTGTCTTATCGTCCAGTGGTCCAAAAATTTTCTTTGTGACAGGACTTAGAATGCGGGATAATTTTTTGTTTATGCCACTGTCTTCCATAACTTGCAAAATGCCCATCCAAACAGAATAAATTGCACACAATTTAAGGCACAATTTAAGCGTATTTTCACTTGCTTGAAGCATGCTCGGAAGCACAATTTCTGGGTTTATGTAAAGCAATATGCACATGCTCAAAACAATCAACCAAAACCAAATTTTGTTCATAATAAATTTTTATGTTTGTCCAATTTTCATTATGCAAGCGATTTTGATAAAAACTGTTTGAAAAGTATAAAAATAATGATATAATGTTCGCATGATTATTGACGCACATTGCCATTTGTATGACGAAAAAATGGCAGATATTAAAGACGAAGTTTTTGAGAAAATAGATAGTTGCGAAGTGGGCTGCATTGTAAGTGGAGATAATGTGGAAAACTCATTGAAATGTGTCCAAATTGCAAACGCACACAAGAATATTTTTGCAACAGCAGGAATTCACCCACATGAAACAGAACACTTTGACGACAATATGTTAAGCCAAATTAGGTCACTTTGTAAAGATAAAAAAGTTGTTGCCATTGGCGAAATTGGGCTGGACTATTATTATGATGAAAACTTAAAATCTCAACAACTTATTGCACTTCAAAAGCAAATTGATTTGGCTGATGAGTTATCTCTTCCATGCGTGTTTCATGTTAGGGAAGCAATGGGTGATTTTTTGGACATCGTCAGAAAAAACAAGGATAAATTTAGCCACGGCGGGCTTGTTCATAGTTTCAACGGAAGCGTGGAAGTGGCAAAAGAACTTATGAAGTTTGGTTTCTTCTTTAGTTTCAATGGCATTGCAACTTTCAAAAACGCAAACAATGTTTTGAAAGTCATTGATTTTTTGCCAATGGACAGAATTTTGATAGAAACAGACAGCCCTTATCTTGCACCCGTTCCACATAGGGGTGAAGTAAACAGACCGAGTTATGTTTATCTTGTGGCAGAGAAAATTGCCAGCATAAAAAACGTGCCAGCTGAGGAAGTTATATCTCAAACAAAACTAAATACAGAAAGACTTTTTAATGTTAAATTTGAATAGTTGCAGATATTCAAAGTCGCTTTGAAAAGTTATAGAAAAGTTATAGAAAAGTTATAGAAAAGTTATAGAAAAATGCTAAAAAAGTGGCAAAAAAATGGCAAAATTTAATTAAAAAATGGACAAAAAATGGAAAAGAAGAATTTTAGATTTAAAAAAGAATTTGGACAAAACTTTATTTTTGATACAAACTTCATAACAAGTTTTGTGGGGAAGTTTGATATTCCGTCATGCAGCAACATTGTAGAAATTGGGGCGGGCATGGGAACGCTGACTGAGGTTTTGGCAAAGAATTTTAAGAAAGTTGTTAGTTTTGAAATAGACAAAACTTTGACAGAAAAATTGCAGGGGCTTGAAAATGACTATCAAAACTTGACTGTTGTTTTTGGTGACATTTTGGAGCAAAAATTGTGTGACATTGAAAAAGTGTTTAACGGAGAAAAATATTTTGTCGTTGCAAATTTGCCATATTATATAACTTCTCAAATTATCTTTAAATTTCTTTTTGAAAGTCAAAAACTGGATAGCATGTTCGTTATGGTGCAAAAGGAAGTGGGTGAAAGATATTGTGCAAAAAGTGGCTCTAAGGAATATGGAATTCCAAGTGTTATGCTGGGGGTGTTTGCCGAAACAAAGATTGTGCAGCAAGTGTCACGCAATATGTTTACGCCAATGCCAAATGTTGACTCGTGCATAATCAAAATTAAACTAAATAGAAACAAGTTTGAAATTTCTGACCAAGACAAATTCCACAAGTTTGTAGCGGGCTGCTTTGCAATGAAGCGAAAAACTCTTTCAAACAATCTTAAAAAAATGGGCTACAATGAAGGGCAAATTTTGACCACACTTGACGCTCTTTCTTTAATTTCTACAATTCGACCAGAAGATATATCCCCAGAAGATTATGTAAAAATGTTTAATCTTTTGTGCGAAAAAAAGGCATAAAGATAGACGAACGGAAATCGGCTTTTAATCATATAACAACTATTGCAAAAGTAGTTGTTTTTTGTGACAAAAATTGACAAAAATTCATAAAAAATAGCAAAAAACTTGATAAGAGTTGTTTTAAAATTATAACTGCAAAAATAAAAAAGGGTTGGGTGAAAATGGAGAGTTTGGCAAGAACCGTTATTTTGTCGGGAAGCAAGGATAAAGATGCAAAGGCAATTTTGTCGCTTAAAGCAGGCGGAAAGGGTGAAATTAAATTTTATAACATGCGAGAGTTGCCAAAATCACTTGCTGTTGGAATTAGGCAAAAGTGTAAAGTAAGCAAATTTCCACTTAACGTTTGTGGCGGAGTGGGAGAGTTTAACACTGAAAGCAAAGTGAGCGTTGACGAGCCGCTTTTTTGTGCAGTTGTTGATGTTTCAAATGCTTTTTGCCCAGAACTTGTGCTTTGCAGCAGCGGGGACAAAGTTGAAGAAAATAGAAAAATCGAAACCGCTTTTGTGCAAGGTGTACCAAAGAATAGGGCAACGCTTTACGAAGAAGAAAGTCAAGACGAAATAGAAAATTTGATTGACCAAAATCTTTCTGACGATATGTCGTGCCATTATTATGACTCTTGCAGTAAGTGCAAATATAAAGAGGCGTTTTATGCTGAATGTGACGGCGAAAAAAATATTTCTCCATGCGGAAACAAGGTGTTAAAGCAAGAAGGTGTTAAAGAAGAAAAATGTGACGCTTGCAGTAACAGTGATGTTCGGGTGGCGGGGAATGAAAATACAGACTATCAAAATAAGGTGGAAACAAAAGTTTATGACAGACACAAAGAACTTAAAGCCAAGCGAATGGAAGGCGAAGGTGAGATGTTTTTTGAACAAATAAGACAACAGATTGAGATTTTATTTTCTAAATATGAACGGGACGAGAATTTGGAAAAACTTGTGCCAAATTCAAAGTGGGTCAAAGTGAATTATGAGGGCAGCGACGAGTGTTATGAATTGGGCGTTATTTGTGACGATAACGGGGTGGAAGAATATATTTGCTATGGAATTCCATCAAGTGACCCTGCAACTCCCCCAAAAAGCCTTGAAGAATATGCAAAATATCTAAAATTATCTCCAACTGACGGGCTTTGGGTGGCGTGTCAAGACGCAAAAACGGGTGAAACAATCAAACTAGACTTTGGAAACTAACCCTCTCTGAATGAAATTGGAAAATTGTGGAAATATAAAATATGGATAATGATAGATAAATTTTTCTATCATTATTTTTATAACTTGCTTATTTGTATTGACAAAAGATTAAATTTTTGTTAACATTTTCGTGTTTCTAGCGAGGTATCAAAGTGAAAAAGAAATTAGCAATCATATTTTCAATGATTTTTATGTTCTCAGCATTGCTTTTTGCATGCAGCGGCATCAATTTGTCAAGCGGCCCAGACGCAAACGCCACAGTTTATGGAAATGGCGGCTCGGCTGTTATTAAAGGCGACTACATTTATTTTGCCAACGCATACATTGCGTCAAGCGAACTTGGCAACAACGACAACCAATATGACAAAAAGAGCAAGCAAACAATTTATGGCATTTATAGGTCAAAACTTGACTCTGAAGGCAATGTTGTTTTGAACGATGACGGCGTGCCACAAGGGGCAGAAATTTTGACATACAATGTTGGCGGCTTTGAACAAGCTCAAATTTATCTTTGCGGCGAATGGATATACTACACCACTCCATACACAGTGAAGGGTAGTGACGGCTCAAGCATTACAGGACTTGTAAGATTTGACAGAATTAAACTTGACGGGACAAGCCACGAGCAATTATCATCTAGCGGCGAAGACGGCTACACAATCAAATGCAAATTCAATGTTGTTTATGTTGGCGGAGCAACTTACATTGTTGTTTCAAACGAAGCAGGCGATGTTGATGTTATCAAATGCCAAGGTGGCGGATATTCAAAATATTCTCTTGCAACGGGAACACTAAGTTATGTTGTTGCAAGCCAAAATGTTTTGAAAGCAAACGGAACAAGACCTGAAGTTGAAAATTATCTTTACTTTGTAAGAAAGACATCTGTTGGCTCTGCATATGAAATTGTAAGAAAACCACTTTCTGGCGGGGCAGAAACTTCAATTTTGGTCGATACAAATCAACCAGAACTTGTCGCAATGAAAAATGGCAGAGTATATTACACACTAAACAGCAATCTTTACTCCACAACAGACGGCGCAACATCAAAGAGTTATCTTTCAGCACCACTTAAAGACGAAAACCAAACAAGCGAAATAACTTCCACATATGTTATCCTAGACGATGCAGACGGACTTGATAGAGGTGTTGTTGCAGTTTATTATGACGGCACAAACTATCGCATGCTTTATCAAAATGGCGGCAAATATCAAGCAATTACAACCGTTGCAGAGGGAACAAAGGAAATAACAATTCTTGCTTCTCAAAGAGATGAAATCTATTATCAAATTGCAGATAGCAGCGAACTATATATGCTTAGACTTACCCTTTCATATGAAAATTCAAAATTTGTGCTTAACGAAGCAGACGAGCCAAAAGTTATCGCATCTTCCTTCACAACAAAAAATGGAGATTATGCAATTTATGACTACGACTTGGAGCACTTCTACACATATGAACAAGTTGAAAATTCACAACTTCAATATCTCAAAATGTATTCAATCCACTCTCCAAAGAAAGACGCAGACGACAAAGTTGTTGGACAATACATCGGACTTCTAAGCGAACAAGATTCAACCCTTGTAAACGCCGACTAAAATTCAAAAGGTGAAAGGAAATTTCTTTTCACCTTTTTTATTATAAATAGATAGAAAATGGTCGCAGCAAAAAAGGGAACATGGGGCATGTTCTGTGGGGCAGCAAAAAACTTGGCGGCTTATGAAAGTGCTTTCGCCAATGACTTAGAGGCTTGCTAAGAAGTCTTCCAGAAGTTTAACTTGTTTTTCTGTCAGATTGGAAACATCTATTGTGTGACTGTTCTCGTCTTTGAAAAAAGTTTCCATTGTTACCCCAAGCCCTTGGCAGATATATCCAAGATATTCCACAGTTGGACATTTCCTTCCCGCTTCAAGGTCATTTATATATGTTGGCGACACGCCAGCCAAGTTTGCAAGTGCATTTTTCTTTATGCCTTTGCTCTCTCTTATTCTTTTTATTTTGTTCCCAATCTCAACTGCAGTCATATTATCCTCGCTTATCTTAAATTATAAAGAAAATTTTACACAAATATTTAAACTATTGTGTTGACAAATTAAAACCATTGTGTTATTATGTGATAAAATCATGAAAAATATATAAGTTATGGGCTTATTGAAATTTGGATATAGGGAAAAGTCCTATAAAACGGCTTTAAATGAAGTTTTGTGTGTGTAAATTATGTTATATTTGACACAAAACGCTTTAAAGTGAACAAATAGTGAATATATTGCGATTTTATTTTTCAAAACGATAAAATTAACAAAAAAAACAGAGAATTTGGGCTTTTCTTTTAAAAAAATATTTAAAATATTGTTTATATGTTTGAAAAATAAGTTTTCCGTCTTTTTTCGAGCAATTATACCCTTTAGGGACAGTGAATGACAATATCCAACAGCGAATATTGTTACCTTTTTTCTTATTATGTGTTAGTATCATTGTATCAACAAAATTTAAAAGGAGATCGGTTTTATGATTAAAACAATATTACTTGATCAAAATGAAGAAAGCAGAAGAAGTTTACGTGAGTTTTTGGAGAAAACGGGAAAATTTGAAATGATGGAGGAAGACAGCAACGGTCAAAGCGGACTTGAGAAAATTGAAAAGCATAAGCCAGATGTTGTGGCACTGGATATTGTGCTTGAAGGCTTTGACGGATATGAAGTTTTGGAACGCTTGAAGTCATTTGATGAAAGACCAAAAATTCTTGTTCTCTCATCACTTAAAAACGAGGGCTTTGCCCAAAAGGCTGTGGACCTTGGGGCAGATTATGTTCTTGCAAAACCAGTGGAAGAAGAAATTGTTGCAAAACGAATTGAGGAACTGGTGGGGCAGAGCGAAGTGTTGCGTGTTGATGGCAAACGCATGCCAAAAAATAGAGCGCTTGAAGAAAAGATTAGCAACATATTTATTACAGTTGGAATTCCAGCACATATTAAAGGTTATCAGTTCTTGCGAGAGGCAATAAAAATGGCGATTGAAGAACCTGACATAATAAATTCAATTACAAAACAACTTTATCCTTCCATTGCAACCAGATTTTCAACCAGTGCAAGCAAAGTGGAAAGAGCAATTAGACATGCTATTGAAGTGGCGTGGAATAGAGGCAAAATTGAAAACATTAACAACCTTTTTGGCATAAAAGTTTATGACAGCAACGAAAAACCAACCAATGGCGAGTTTATTGCCCTTGTTGCGGATAAAATGCTTGTTGAAGGGGCTTAAATGAGGCTTACTTGGGGCAAAACAGCGTTTTATCTTAAAAAAAATGAAAATACATAAATAATTTTTGAAAAACTAGTTAAAATCACTTGTGTATTATAGAGAAATGTGATAAAAAGTTGCTGATTGTGAGGGAGAAAAAATGAAACAAACATATATCAGATGCCCTAGGTGTGAACTTAACTATATTTTGAAAAAAGATAAATATTGCAACGTCTGCAAGGCAGAAATGAAAGCTGTTGGAAATATGGGAACTGACGAGGACATGGATCTTGAGCTTTGCCCAATTTGCAAGACCAATTATATAAACGCTGACGAAGACATTTGCCCAGCGTGCGCAAAAGAAAGAGAAGAAGAGGAAGAAGATGCAGTGCCAACTTCCGTTTGGGACACTTACACATCTCCAGACGATGACGAAGGCTATAACGATGACGAGGACAGCGATATGGTGTCTATAACAGGGCTGGACGATAATCCTCTTGATGACGACTCTTTGGACCTTGGTCTTGATGACGAAGACGAGCAAGAAGACCTTGATGACGAATCATCAGAACCAGACGAACTGGACGAAGACTTTGACGACATTGGTGACGATGAAGATGCTGATGGCGATGACGATGACGAAGAAGACGATGACGAATAATTTTAACATAACCTCCTTGTGGGGTTTTTGTTTTTTAGACTAATTTTCCAAATTTTGGGCATAATATTTTGGGGGCAAAATGAAAAGAGGTCTTTTAAACTTAAATGATATTAAAGAAAGAATAAATGCCATAAAAGGGGAAGAAATAGACATTTCCATAAATCGTGGCAGAAGAAAGATAGAAACTTATCAAGGAATTGTAGAAAGTACTTATCCTTCAGTTTTTACAGTGCGGGTTTTAAATGATAGCAATGTCAAATCAGTTACTTGCTCATATTCAGATGTCTTGTGTGGCGATGTAAAAATTAACGACAGTGAGGAAGAAGTCTTGAAGATGCAAGTGGAAAATAAAATTTAAAAAGTTTTTTCAAATTGGAATAATTTTGAAAGTTGTTTTGTATTTATGTAACAATCAGCAAGACAACTTTTTTTGTTGCCGAAATTGGAGGGTAGAAATTTGGAAAACGCAAACGAACTTAACATTGCAACAAGCAAAAGAGTGGGTGACCTTGAAATTACAAACATTGTGGGACTTTCGGGGGAAGGTGAAAGAATTACAAAAGTGCTGACAGCAACATCTCAGCCACGAATCGAAAAAATTTCAACCTCTATGGGTGAAGCAAAGGTTGAAGGAAAGATTTGCTATAACTTTTTGGTGCAACAAGAAAACGGAGAAATAGTAAATATAAATAGGGAAGAAAACTTTGTCGGCAGTTATCAAAACGAAAATATAAAAGACGGCTGTGAAGTTTTTGGCAGAGCGATGCTTGTTGACTTGTCCACTGATGGCTCGGTGGGGGATGACATCAGATACACAAGCAAAATTAGAATTTCACTTTTTGCAGTGTGTCACGATGCGGACATTTCTTGTGCAGTGGCTCCAGACGGAGTGTTTGTAAAGGAAGAGGAAACGTCATATATGTCCTTTGCGGGCAAGTTTGACACTGCGGCAAACATTTTCTTTGACTTGCAAAAAGATAGCAAAATAAGCCGTGTTCTGTGCGTCAGAAACTATGCCACAATCAAAAATGTTATACCGTCAGACGGCTACTTTGCAGTGTCGGGCGAAGTGTATTCAAATGTTGTTTACCAAACGGAAGACGGGAAACTTCGAAGTATGTTTAAGCAAAACCAATTTCAAGAAGAAATTGCAGGGAACGACATAACAAGAGAATCACTTGTTGAAGCATGGGTTGTGGCTGGCTGTGGCAATGTGGAAGAAAACGTAGATAGAAATGTGTTTGAAGTGTCAATTCCACTGTATATCGAAGGCTTGGTGTATAATAAACAAGCAGAAAATTGTATTGTTGACGCTTTCAGTCCAAAATGTGAAGTGAAACTTACAACCACAAGTTTTGAACAAACAGAATTTGAAGCAACAAGACAATTTGACGAAAATGTTTTGACCACCTTTGCAGTGCCAGAAGGCGTGCCACCTATTGACAAAATTTTGACCACAACGCCAAATAGCATTACAATAATAAACCAAGTGGCAAAGCAAGGCGAAGTGACTTTTGAAGGCATTGCAAACATTAACATTGTATTTGAAACCGCTGACGATGACGACAATATTTCCATTAACTCTCTTGATGTGGAAGTGCCTTATTCAATCTCCTACGCTTCCTCTGATATTGTGGAAAACGGCAATATCTTTGCAACAGCAAGCATTGGGGACGTGAATGTTAAAGCAAAACGTGGGGGCGAACTTGAAATACTGGCAGAAGTAAGCATAAACTTTGCCCAAAACACAAATCACACAAATGCTGTGACCACAGCAATCACCCTTGGAGAAGAAAAACCACAAAAAGACTGGGCGCTTGAAATTTACCTTGCTCACGAAGGGCAAACCTTGTGGGACGTGGCAAAAGAACTCAATGTGCCAATGTCCACACTTGTGGAACAAAACGGTGAACTTTCACTGCCACTTACGGACGGACAAAAGATTGTAGCATACAACCAAGAAAGATAAAAACTCCCTGCGGGGAGTTTTTTATCTTTCAATGATATTTACTTCGTGAATGGTAGTTCCCTAAAGAAACTCGTCCACGAATGTGGACATAATTTCCTTTTTGGGAACATGATATTCGCCTTGCGTGCAAGTCGAATGATATTTTCCCGTACCCGCAAAACTGCGGAAAGCGGGAAAGTGATTGGCTCTGCGAAGCAGTTTAGTGCAAGGCAAATTCTTCTTTTCAATTTGAAAATAATGTGATATAATGCGGGCATGGAAAAGAAAGAGAAAGATTGTATTGGAAGCCTTGCGGGGCTTAATATGGGTTTTGGGGCGGAAAGGGTGGCTCATGCAAGGGAAGAAAGTTCGCTTAGTCTTGCGTTTTTGGGGGATAGTGTGTGGACACTGCTTGTGCGAGATTATTTTTGCCAAAAGACTACTTTTAAAAATAACAATCTTCATAGGTTATGCACAAAGTTTGTTAAGGCGAGTTTTCAGGCAAAGGCTGTGGAGCAGATTATGGGGCTTCTTTCTGATGAAGAATTGGGCGTTTTTAAGCGTGCGAGAAACACCAAAATGGCGACTGTGTCCAAAAATTCAACGCTTGCGGACTACAAATACGCAACGGGGTTTGAGGCAATACTCGGCTATCACTATTTGACGGGTAATTTTGGGCGTATAAAATGGGTTTTTGAGCAGTTTTTGGGTGAGTTCGATAAAACACTCGAGGAATATGAAAAGGGGAAAAGAAAATGATTATAAGTGGCAAAAACAGCGTGTATGAAGCATTGGTTGCGGGCAAGACGATTAACAAGGTTATGCTTGACAGCAGTAAAATGGACGATTTTTCAAAAAAGATTGTGGAGTTGTGCAAAAAATCTCACACAAGGTTTGACTTTGTGCAAAGAAAGTCGCTTGACAAGTTGTCCGAACATCATCAAGGGGTGGTGGCGGAGATAACAGATTTTTGCTACTGCGATGTGGATGAAATTTTAAGTAGCAAAGGCGAAAAGGGTAGTTTTATTGTTATTCTTGACGGGGTACAAGACCCACACAATTTTGGAAGCATTATTCGTGTGTGCGAATGTGCGGGCGTTGACGGAATTATTATTGAATCTAGAAGAAGTTGTGCTGTGAATGAAACTGTGTTTAAGACCAGTTGCGGGGCGATAAACCACATGAAGATTGCCAAGGTAAATAACATTAACGACCAAATAAAAAAGTTGCAAGAAAAGGGTGTTTGGGTGTATTGTGCCGAGGCTGACGGGGATGATATTTACAAAACAAATCTAACTGGCGACATTGCCATAGTTATGGGCAGTGAAGGCTTTGGCGTAGGGGCACTTACTCGCAAACTTTGTGACGGGACATTGTCGCTTCCAATGTTTGGCAAGGTGAACTCACTTAATGTTTCCACAGCCACCAGTGCTATGGTGTATGAAATTGTCCGCCAAAGACAAGCAAAGTAAATTGTTGCAAATGTGAAATATGTTTGATATAATATAAACGGAAGAAAATGGAAGAAAAGAATTTTAACCTTGACGACATAGAACTTTTGCAAAAGGCAAGGGGTGGTGACGAAGTTTCGCTGAATGAACTTATGTCACGCTACAAACCACTTGTCACTCGTGTTTCACGCAAATATTTTCTTGCAAACGCCGAGCCAAGTGACCTTTTGCAAGAGGGAATGATTGGACTTTTTAAGGCTTATAGAAATTTTGACGAACATTCAAACACCACATTCAAAACTTTTGCCACATTGTGCATAACTCGTCAAATTCAACAAGCCCTAACACATGATTCAAGGCAAAAAAACATTCCAATGCAAGCGTATCTTTCCATAAACAATCAAGGCAAGGTGCTTTTGTGCGAAAATGACGACATTGACGACTCAAACGAAGAAAACGGGTTTTACATTGAAGCCCACGAACTTTCTCCAGAAGAAACAGTGCTTTTTAGGGAGAAACTTCAAGAAACGGGGCGAGTTATTGACAAACTTTTAAGCCCACTTGAAAAACGTGTCCTTGGAAGTTACATATCTGGGCATAACTATCAAGAAATTTCAAAAATTATGAACAAACAGCCAAAAAGCATTGACAATGCTTTGCAAAGGATTAAAATAAAGTTAAGAGATTTAAAAGGAGCGGACTGATGCATTTGTCTTTCTATAGAGAATTTAGACCAAAGACTTTTGACCAAGTGATTGGACAACCTCACATTGTGTCCGCACTTAAAAACCAAGTGAAGTCGGGTAAAATTGGGCATGCTTATCTTTTCACCGGCACTCGTGGAACGGGCAAAACTTCTTGTGCAAAGATTTTTGCCAAGGCAATAAATTGCGAAAACCCACAAAATGGCTCCCCTTGTGGCAAATGTAGAACTTGCCTTGCCCTTGACGAACCAAGCAATGTTGACGTGCTTGAAATTGACGCAGCGTCAAACAATGGTGTTGACGAAATTAGAGCCTTGAGGGAAAAAGTTAAATATCCACCTGTGCATGGAAAATATAAGGTGTATATTATTGACGAAGTGCATATGCTAACTGACAGTGCCTTTAATGCTTTGCTTAAAACTCTTGAAGAACCACCAACTCATGCGGTGTTCATATTGGCCACCACAGAAGCCTACAAATTGCCTTCAACAATTCTTTCAAGATGTATGCGTTTTGACTTCCGCCTTGTGGGGAAGGAAGACCTAGAAAAGCAAGTGAGATATGTGTTTGACAAGTGCAACATAACGGCAGATGACAAGTCCGTTGAAGCCATTGCAATAGCGGGCGAAGGCAGTGTGAGAGATACGCTTTCTGTTGCAGATTGCGTGGTCGCTTTTGGCGGGGATAACATAACTATCGACAAGACCTTGCAAATTCTTGGAACGAGCGATTTTGACACCACAATAGCTCTTGCAAATGCAATTTTGGACAAAGACTTGGGGCAAGTACTAACTACAATAAACAATGTCTGCCAGTCTGGCAAAAACTTGACCGCTTTTGGCAAAGAGATGACGGTGTTGTTTAAAAATTTGATTGTTATTAAAAGTTGTAAAAATGCAAAAGATATATTAGCAGTGCCACAAGATATTTTTGACAAACTGAAAACCCTTTCTGAAAAAGCAGACGCAACAACACTTTTGTCCTTTATGCAGAAGTTTAGCAGTGTGGAAAGTGAACTTAAATATGCAATCTCGCCACGAACACTTATTGAACTTACATCTCTTGAATGTGCAAGCATAGATAATGTAAAAAAAAACTAATAAATGAAGATTTAGTTAAGAATTTGTCCGAATTTTTGAAAAATCTTGCTTCAAGTGGAGTAAAAACCCAGCAAAGTACAAATGTTGTGGATAAAAATGTTATAACTTCGGATAAGACTTCTTCAAGTGGGGAATATGACGAGTATGAGGACTATTTCATTCCGCCAGACGACTTGCCGCTGCCAGACCTAAGTGAAATTCACGAAACAGACAGAACGGCAACTCCAAAGGTTATTGCGACCATTTCGCCAGAAGAAATGCGAAACCCATACAAACTTTGGGGGCTTGTTGTTATTAGACTTCGTGAGCAAAACTTAATAACGCTTCACACCGCTTGTGGCGAACTTAGACACCTAAAACTCGTTGGAGATGACCTGATTGTTGAGGTTCACGAGGAATATTTGTATAAAATTCTTACAAATTCAGAGAATTTTGCTAAAATTTCGTTGGAACTATCCAAAATAAATGATAAAATAAAATTGAACTTTGTGTTAAAACTTAAGGAAAACAAAGTTCTTGAAAGTTACAACAGATTAAAAGCACTTTTCGGTGACGACCTAGAGAGCAATTTCAACACTTTTGGGGCAAACTGAAAATATACTAATTTAAGGAGTTTAAAATGGGATATAATAAATTTGGCGGCTTTGGCGGCGGAATGAATATGCAAAATATGATTAAGCAAGCCCAAAGAATGCAAGCCGAAATGGAGAAAAAACAAGAGGAACTGGCTGAAACAGTGCTTACGGGTGTTTCTGGTGGCGGAATGGTGGAAGTTACAATCACTGGCAAAAAAGACATCACTGGCATAAAGATTGACCCACAAGTGGTTGACCCAGATGATGTGGAAATGCTTGAGGACTTAATTTTGGGTGCAATTAAAGACGCACAAACAAAAGCAGATGACCTTTCAAAAGACGCCCTCGGCGGCTTTGGGTTGTAAGATAATTTAAAAGGAGAACACCAAGAATGACCAAGTATGAACGCTTCGTGTTATGGCTAAACAGATTTTATCACAAGCAAAACAAGATAACAATCTGCGTTCTATACACACTTCTTATGGCCATTCTTGGTGTTCTTATTTATGGGGCAACGCATCAGTCTGCTTCAAGCAATATATCAGTAAAATATACCCGTCCTACGCTTACATTGAACTTCGACGCAAACGGCGGCGAGTTATCCANNNAACCTCTAAGCAAATATCACTGGGCGATAGTTATGGCGATTTACCTGTGCCTTATCTAAACGAAAAGAGTGCTTTTTTTGGCTGGCAGCAAGAAAATGTTAAATCACAGAAAATTGACTTAGGCTCAGTTTGGCAAGGTTCTGCAACTTACAATGGCATAACATGGACATCTCTTTCTGACGGTGGAATGAGGGTTAATGGAACATTGGGAACTAAAAGTGCTTATTCTAATCCACCAAGTGCATGGGATACTCGCTGGGTGGTTGACCTCAGTTTTTTTGAAGTGGGCAAGCAATATTGTCTGCGTACTACAAGTTCGAATATCAATGCTCTTTTTCGGGTTGAAAATGAAAGTGGGACAATATGGGAAAGAACTGTTTATAAGTTTACTGGAGAAGAAAGTCAAATTGCCGTCTATCCACAAATAAATAGAGATGGAGCTGGATGTAGTGAGGTTGAAAGTGTTTCAAACGAGATATTTTATTTATATCTTGAGGAGTTTGTCCCTGCGACAAAAACATTGACCAATCAAAATTTGCAAAATAGTGAGGAGAAACTTACTGCTATTTGGAAACCTAATCTTCTTGATGTTGCTGATCTAGAAAATCTTAATTATTATGGAATGAATTGGCAAAGTTTGGGACAAGGACAACTAAAAATAGAGGGAACAAGCACGGAAAGACCAAATTCAAGTGGAGATGGGTTTTCCCCATCAACAACTGAAATTATTGATATCACTGCTAATATTTCAAGTTTTACAAAAGGTAAGAAATTTTGTTTTCTTTCAGATAAGTCAAAAGACGAAGTTAATGTTGAATATATAATAG
The DNA here is from genome assembly GCA_002500135.1 of Christensenella sp. UBA7862. Classification (GTDB taxonomy): domain Bacteria; phylum Bacillota; class Clostridia; order Christensenellales; family UBA1242; genus UBA7862. Next base: position 122,203 of record DLSM01000001.1, read on the forward strand.
CTATAACGTATGTGAATGGGGAATGTTCATATTATCGAGATGAATATGTTTCAGAGGGGAGTGATGTTATAACTAAAATAGAGGTTTATATTCAAGCACAGTTTGACATAACCTACAACGATGTAATTTACCCGATATTCACTACAATATAAATAAAAAAGGCTTAAATTGATTTGAATTTAAGCCTTTTTGCTATCGTTAGGTCGTTTTTCTTTGGCGAGAAGTTGTAATTTGAAAGTTCGCCTATTTGAACGGTTTTATTCTTGCCATGATAGTCGCTTCCGCCAGAGATTAAAAGATTGTGTGTTGTTGCGTAGTTTATCAGATAGTTTTGTTCTTCTGTGTTGTAAAGGGAATAATAACATTCAATTCCACTTAGCCCACATTGTGCAAATGCTTCTACTCGTCTTTCAAATGTGTTTCTTTCCACTCGTTTTTCACCAACTCCGCCAAGTGGGTGAGCGTAAACTGAAATTATATTTGCTTTTGCAAGTTCTTTTATAACATATTCCGTGTTAAGTTTGTTTTCGGGCATTTTGTGATAGAGATATTTCTTGATAACTTCTGTTATGTTTTCGCCCAGCCCACGAGAAATGAGAATATTTGCCAAAAGTGGTTTGTTTGGGTTGTCGCTTTGCTCGATAATTTCAAGTTCTTCTTTTGAGAGGACAATATCAAATTCATTTTTCAAAATGTCAATTCTGTCCTTTATTCGTTTCAAGCGAAGTTCCTTTGACTTTCTTACAAGGGAGTTTATAACTTTGCCGTTTTTTCTGTAGCCATATGCTAAAAGGTGAATGGACTCGCCTTCAAACTCGGTAGAAAATTCAATTCCCGTCACATATTTTATGCCAAAGCTTGTTTCACCACCTAAAAGTGCTTTTGCAGACTGAATGTTATCGTGGTCGGTGACGGACATATATTTTATGCCCAGTGCTTTGTTCTTTTTGACAAGTGTCACAATGTCGTCAGTCCCGTCCGAAAATGTGGAATGTTGATGTAAGTCAATCATAGTTTCTCCTATTTTTATGTTGGCATATTTTATAATATATGTCAATTATATTATATTAAATACATAATTACAAATATATATAACATCACCTTATTCACAAAACACGCATGCGTTGCATATGTAAAATGGAAATAGGGGGCGGAATGGAAGATTTTTTGAATAGTGAGCGATTTGAGCAAATGGCTAGGGAATATAATGCAAAATATAGGCAAGCAAATGTTTTGGAAAAAGTTTTTGATAGGGCAGGGCAGGAAAATGTGAAAGAAAGTCCCATAACACAAAATGAAGGTGTGTGCGGAGAAGATTTTGCTCGGTGTAATCTTAATAACGAAATGGGCAAAAGAAATACTGACAATTTGCGAAATGATAGTCATATAGAAATAGCGGGGAACAAAATGGTGGCGGAAGTGCTGGGGCAGATTATGTCACTTGTTAAACTTTGCGAAGGGCGAATGTGTGGTAATGTGAGATTTCTGTCCACGAATAACATGGGAGAAAAACTTTTAGAGAAGATACATAAAACGGCACTTGACAATGATTTATTGCTTGAAAAAAGGCAGAACGGGCAAATTTTTTGGGGAAATAACAAAATTTTTGTGCAAAAGTTCATAGAAATTGAAAAATTCTTCGCAAAAAACAAAGAAATTGCTAAAGTGCAGTGTTTATGCGACATTCACGAGATGATGCTTAATTATTTGGACAGTTTCTGCGGGCGAATTTAAGGGAAGAAAAGTGGAAACACGAGGCAAGGTGTTCGAGAATTTCCAAAAAAAGCGAAAAAAATGCCGAAATTTTTAAAAAAAGTTGTTGACAGCAGATTTCTATTATGGTATTCTTGCATTGTCGTTACGAAAGAGCGACATGTTCCATAACAATTTAATAGTTAGGTTTATACAAAATTCTTGTTAATTTTAACTTGAATTTTAATCAAGCAAAACTTAAACGAATAGTCAATGATTTGTTTTGAGTGAGTTTGAATTTTAAATTTTGATAATACATCGAAAGATTTATTATACCATTTATTTAGAGTTCGATTCTGGCTCAGGACGAACGCTGGCGGCGTGCTTAATACATGCAAGTCGAACGGGATTTGTTTGTTGCACAAAACATTCTTATATAGTGTGTTTTGTGCAACGAATAAGTCTAGTGGCGGACGGGTGAGTAACGCGTGAATAATCTACCTCTTACAGGGGGACAACAGATAGAAATGTCTGCTAATACCGCATAAGACCACGGCCTGGCATCAGGCAGGGGTAAAAGATTTATTTCGGTGAGAGATGAGTTCGCGTATCATTAGTTAGTTGGTGGGGTAACGGCCTACCAAGACTACGATGGTTAGCCGACCTGAGAGGGTGATCGGCCACATTGGAACTGAGAACGGTCCAGACTCCTACGGGAGGCAGCAGTAAGGAATATTGGGCAATGGAGGCAACTCTGACCCAGCAACGCCGCGTGAAGGAAGAAGGCCCTCGGGTTGTAAACTTCTGTTATCAGGGAAGAAGATAGTGACGGTACCTGATGAGAAAGCTCCGGCTAACTACGTGCCAGCAGCCGCGGTAATACGTAGGGAGCAAGCGTTGTCCGGATTGACTGGGCGTAAAGGGAGTGTAGGCGGTTTGGTAAGTCAAATGTGAAAGCCCGTGGCTCAACCACGGAACTGCATTTGATACTGCTAGACTTGAGTTCGGGAGAGGTAAGTAGAATTCCTAGTGTAGCGGTGGAATGCGTAGATATTAGGAGGAATACCAGTGGCGAAGGCGGCTTACTGGAACGACACTGACGCTGAGGCTCGAAAGCGTGGGGAGCAAACAGGATTAGATACCCTGGTAGTCCACGCCGTAAACGATGGATACTAAATGTGGGAGGTATCGACTCCTTCCGTATTGTAGTTAACACGATAAGTATCCCGCCTGGGGAGTACGGTCGCAAGATTAAAACTCAAAGAAATTGACGGGGACCCGCACAAGCAGCGGAGCATGTGGATTAATTCGATGCAACGCGAAAAACCTTACCAAGACTTGACATTTTGTGCATATCTATGAAAGTAGAGAATTTGAAGCAATTCAACACATAAACAGATGGTGCATGGTTGTCGTCAGCTCGTGTCGTGAGATGTTGGGTTAAGTCCCGCAACGAGCGCAACCCTTACTGTTAGTTGCCATCATTCAGTTGGGCACTCTAGCAGAACTGCCGTAGATAATACGGAGGAAGGTGGGGATGACGTCAAATCATCATGCCTCTTACGTCTTGGGCTTCACACGTGCTACAATGGCCATTACAAAGAGTTGCGAGATGGTAACATGGAGCTAATCTCAAAAAAATGGTCTCAGTTCGGATTGTGGGCTGAAACTCGCCCACATGAAGTCGGAGTTGCTAGTAATCCCGAATCAGCATGTCGGGGTGAATGCGTTCCCGGGTCTTGTACACACCGCCCGTCACGCCATGGGAGTCGAGGGGGCCCGAAGTCGGTGAGCTAACCCAGCAATGGGAGGCAGCTGCCTAAGGCAAAATCGATGACTGGGGTGAAGTCGTAACAAGGTAGCTATACGAGAACGTGTGGCTGGATCACCTCCTTTTAAAGAGAAGTGAAGTCGACGAAACTGACTTTTAGTCAGTGGTGAAGGAAAGAAAACCATGAAAACTCTTGACACAACAAGTAAAAATGTAACCCAATGACTTAACTATTAAATGGAACTAAAAAATTCAAACACCAATCCGCAAGGGTTGGTGTTTTTTTATATATTTTTTGTGGATAACTTACATTAACCTTGGTTTTCTTATTAAAAAACTTGACATGTTGAGTAAATTATTTTAAAATTATGGCAGAAAATATGTATTGAGGAGAGTGTGTTAAAATGACCAAACGAGAACGCTTTGTGTTATGGCTAAATAGATTTTATCATAAGCAAAATAAGATAACCATATGCGTTCTATATACACTCATTATGGCAATCCTTGGAGTTATAATATATGGTGCAACACACCAACAAGCAAGTTCTAACATATCTGTAAAGTATTCTAGACCCTATTACACGGTCACTTTTGACCCGGCAGGGGGGGGG
>DLSM01000001.1:126304-127243 GCA_002500135.1 Christensenella sp. UBA7862
TAAATTAGGCGATACATACGGTGATTTGCCCATTCCTACAAGAGAGGGTTACACCTTTAATCGTTGGGTTGAAACGGGGAAGAATAAAGCTCAAAAAAATGAATTAACTATTACAGCAGATTCGTCAAGTGGAACAACACTTGGTTATGTGCCTATAACGGTCACCTCTCTTGCAATACAATATGTTTTTGCAGTTAGTTTCGATTACAAAATTACTGCAAGAGATAGCAATATTTCAAGCATAGGAGTAAAGGCAAAATTTTTTTCAAATACTACTTCTTCGACAGAAAATTCCGAGTATTCGAATTTAGCAATGGGAACATGGCATAGATATGCTAAAGTATTGTCAGTAGAGACATCGTTATGGTATAATGTTCCGGTTGGGCTATATATTGCATGTCCAAATGTTGCAGGCACATTATCAATGGAAGTAAAAAATATTCAAATTGAAACAGGTAGCACTATAACAGACTACGAACCCTACGAATACACTTCCACCACACAATATACAAAAGTTGGTGACCAAACTTTGAAAGCATTATGGACTGCAAATAGTTACACTGTCAGTTTTGATAGCAATTATAACTTGCTTAATAATTTGACAAGCGGAACATACACTGGTCACAACTTAACTATTACATTCAACGGGCTTGGATTTTTGATGCACAACCACAGCAATGAAGACCCATATGCAACGATAGGGCAAACGGTTGACCTTGTTGAAGGACAAAAATATATTGTTCATGGTGAAATTAGAGATGGGACATCATCTTCTGGAGCATTATCTACTGGTGGAATCATACAACTTTTCTATGCGATAAATGAGGGTTATACTGAAGCCCAATCTGTTCGATTTGATAACAACTCTCAATCTGTTGTGTTCACTGCACCAACAACTGGAACATACAAATTGCGAATGGACAATGACTATGGCAAAGA
>DLSM01000011.1:0-10614 GCA_002500135.1 Christensenella sp. UBA7862
ATGGACTGCAATCGCAACCACAATTTCTGCAAGTTCGACTTCGGTGAGGTATGGCTCTGGAAATTCAGGTTCAATTACAATAACTGCTGGTGGTGGCGGTGGGAAATGGATATATAGTGTAATTAGTGCAACAAGGACATATCCGACTTGTGGTTCACATGAGAATCATAACGATGAAACTACTGATCCAAACAAATGCTTCACTCTTTCCTCAACTACAGCAACATCAAATGCTATTACGTTTTTTTGCAAAGGGGTATGTTGCTATTCCTATGTTAATACTGGCATCTCAATACGTGAAATAACACGTTCAGTGCAATATACTTATGTTGTTCAAGCAGAGAGCGTATATAATGGAACGAAGGCAACAATAACAATTCAATTTACTGCCAGTTGAATGTATAGTAAACATGAACTTAAAGACAATAGTCACTACGGCTATTGTTTTTTTTGCAAATAATGGGGCAAAATGGTTTGTTTTGTCGGATATGGTTCTTTCTGCGGCAAGGATAATATACATGGTTTGTAAGAAGGTGAACTATGTTTGAGGAACTTTTCCCACAATATATTTTTAAAGCGATTTCAAATTTGCCAATCAAAAAGTTAAATGAAATAAGATTAAGACTTAACAAAAAAATTGTTGTGACTTTGCAAGGCAAGTCATATTATTTGTGTCAAGAAGGCTTGACGGGAAACGCAGAAAAGGCGATGGTGGCAGACAAATTTTTGATTGACGAAATTGTAAAGCGTGCTTGTGAAAACTCTGTTTATGCCTATTCAAATCAAATAAGAGAAGGCTTTTTGACACTTAAAGGCGGGGCAAGAGTAGGACTTTGTGGCGAAGGTGTTTGTGAAAACGGAATGGTCAAAACCTTAAAAAATATAAATAGTCTTGCCATTCGTGTGCCACACGAAGTCAAAGGTTGTTCGGTTCCTGCAATGGAATATTTGTTTAGGGGCGGGTTCTTAAGCACTCTAATAATCTCGCCCCCAGGCTGCGGTAAAACAACTTTCATTCGAGATTTAATTTATCAACTTTCGCAAAAAAATTACTGTTACAATGTTCTTGTGTGTGACGAAAGATTTGAAATTGCAAACTGTTTTAACGGCATAAATACCCTTGATGTGGGCGAATTTTGTGACATTGCAAGCGGTGTTTCAAAAGGCTATGCGTTTTCTAATGCCATTCGAGCAATGCGACCAGACATTTTGGTCACTGACGAACTTGGAAACGAAAAAGACTACGAGGCAGTGCTTTTTGCCAGCAGCTGCGGAACGGGACTTCTTGCCTCAATTCATGCCAAAGATATTGACGACCTAAAACTTAAACAGGGCTTCGAGAAGATTTTAAAGGAAAAAGTTTTTGACCGTTTTGTTGTTTTGTCATCTCGCAATGGACCAGGAACAATAGAAGGCATATTTGATGAAAACCTAAGGTGTATAAGTTATATTTGATTTTGAAACATAATGATTGAAAAAAAAGGACATTGACTTGTTGCAAAATAACAAAAAGAGAAGGTGAAAGTGGTGAAAGTGTTATTGATTTTGGTGTGTTTTGGCTGTTGTGTCGTGGCGGGAGTGGTTTGCGGAAGTCACTTTAAAAAGCGGTCAAAATTTTACTCTGATTTATGTTTGTTTTGCGAAGAATTGATGCTTCAAATTAAAGGAAACTTGCAAACGCTCCCAAACTTTGTATCAAGTCACAAAGACATGTTTGGAAGAGAATTTGGGGCAGTTTTAGAGCAATATGAAATGTGGCTGGCGGGTAAAATTGAGGAGAAAGACTTTTTGCAGTTTGAAGTGGCTTCAATAAGTGGCAATGAAATGAAAGATGTTTGTGAGTTTTTGATGAATTTGGGAACATTTTTGACTGATGAGGAACTTGCAAAACTGGAAATTAACAAATCTAAATTTAAGTCAAAAAGCAAGGTTTGTGATGAGAATAAAGGGAAATACTTTGGAACGTACATAAAACTTTTTGTGGTGGCGGGAGCAATGCTTGCAATCATTTTTTTATAAAGAAGGTGAAATAATATGGACTATGATTTGATTTTTAAAATTGCCGGCATAGGACTTTTGACTGCCATTGTGGCTCAAATATTGAAGAATGTTGGCAAGGATGAAATTGCAACTGTTGCAACACTTGCGGGACTTGTTGTGGTGCTTTTGATGGCTGTTAATATGGTTAGCGACCTCTTTGAAACGGTCAAACGGCTCTTTTTGTTGTATTAGCGAAAGTTTTTATAAAAGCCTAGCAAAATCGGGGAGATTATGGAAATTTTTAAGATAGTTGGAGTTGCAATTCTCACTTGCGTTGCGGGTGCGGTGATAAAACAAGTCAGACCAGAGTTTTTTGTGGTGATTGTCCTCACTGGGAGTTTAATTATCCTATTTATGGTTGTGGACAAGTTGCGAGAACTTTTTAATTTTGCCACCCAAATATTTAACAAAACTGGGCTTGACTATAGTTTTTTTGCCAATTTACTTAAAATTTTGGGCGTTGGGCTACTCACTGAGTTTGCAAGCGGAGTGTGTGTGGATAGTGGCAACGCAGCCATTGCAAACAAAGTTACGATTGCTGGAAAGATTATAATTGCGTGCTTATCTTTGCCAATAGTTTGGAATTTGCTAGAAGTTATTATTTCAATCTTGCCATAGGGTGCTTTTGAAGTCATAGGGTAGAAAATTGAGAAGTAGAGTTAAAAAATGTAATTTTATCTTAATTTTGGTCGCTACTTGTTTATTTGTGGCTTCTTTTTGCATTTTCCCATGCGGAAACTTGGCAAATACTCAAACACAATGTTCTTTACAAACTAGGCTTGTCGCAGAAAAAAATTGCAATTTTTCCAACGTTTTGGAAAGCGAAGGGGATTTGTTATACACAAAAAGCGTTGAAGAAGAACTTGGCGAGAACATAGACAAGCAACTTGACGACATTGACTTTGGTGACCTTGACGGGCAACTTGGGAACCTCGGCTCAAACGAACAGAACTTTGTAGGGAAGAAAAGTTTTATTGACCTAGTAAAAAGTTTTGTGTCGGGCGAAAATGAGGGGGCGTATAGCGCTTTTATTCCTTATGCACTTGGCACTGTATTTGACTTTGTTTTGAATTATGTGCCTTATTTTGCCGTTATCATTGCCGTTGTTATTGCATACAGTCTTTTAAGCAATGTGACAGATGATGGTGGCGGAGTGGGACGAATTGTTTATCTTGCGTGTTTTGGAACGGTGGCCACTATTGTTTTAAAACTTGTCTTAGATGTGCTTCATTCAAGTTCAGACGCAATAGCGCTTATGCAATCTCAAATGGAAGCAATTTTTCCAATTTTGCTAACTCTTATGACTGCCATTGGCGGCACAGTGTCTGCAAGCACTTTTCAACCTTTTATGGCCATTTTATCCAGCGGAATTGCCAAAATGTTTTCAGCAATTTTAGTCCCAGTTTTCATTTTCAGCATTGTATTTTGCACAGTTGGGGCTATTTCCAAAAATGTTAAACTAGAAAAGTTTTCAAAATTCTTCACAAGTCTATTTTCATGGATAGTCGGGGTAGTTTTTACAGTGTTTGTGGCGTTTCTATCTGTCAGTGGGTTAACCTCTGCGACCGCTGATTCGATTTCGCTGAAAACCGCTAAATTCGCCATAAAGAGTTATGTCCCAATGGTCGGTGGATACCTATCGGACGGCATGAGTGTCATTGTTTGCAGCAGTGTGCTTGTAAAGAATGCAATCGGTATATCGGGGCTTATTTTGCTTGTTGCAACAGTGTTTGCACCTATAATAAAAGTGGGTGTTTTAGCATTGCTTTTCAAACTAACTTCAGCAATTTTAGAGCCACTTTGCGATAAAGAATTGCCAGATTTTCTTTTTGCGATAGCAAAGGCTCTGAATATGCTTGTTGTGTGTTTGCTTGCAGTTGGACTTATGTATCTCATTTCAATTTCGCTTGTTATGTGCTGTGCAAATGTATTGTAGGGGGGAAAAGAATGAGTGAAATTTCAAGTTGGATTTTGCAAATAACAGGCGTTGTGCTGTGTAGTGTGCTTGTTGAGGTGCTATTTCCAAAGGGCAAACTTAATAAGATATTAAAAAGTGTGCTTGCTGTGTTTATTGTTCTTGTTGTTGTTTCGCCGCTTAAAAATATTGATACAAAAAATCTTAATTTTTCAAATATGTTTGACGGACTTATCATTGACAAAAACTTTGTTGAACAGCGAGAAGGGGAAAAGATTGAAGGGTTAGAGAAAACCATTGAACAAAACCTTGAAAAGAACGGCTACAAAGGGACAAAAGTCAATATTGTGGGCAGTTTTAGTGATGAAAAATTGAATATTGAAACTATTTTTGTCGATTTGTCGGGGCTTGTTCTATCTGACGATAGTTTGAATATAAATAAATATACAAACATTGTGGCAGTGATAAAAAATCTTGTAAATGTAAGCGAGGATAAAGTGATTTTCTATGAGTGAAGACAAAAAAACATCAAAATTTTCTGGAATTTTGGACAGGCTTAAGAAGATTAAACACTTAGATATTATATTAGTTGTCCTTTTCATTGCCATAATTTTGCTAATTTACTTCTCGTCTTTTGGAAAACAGTCAAACTCTGGCACAACAAACTACGAAGTGACCACCGAATCAACCAGTTTTGACAAGTACAGGACAAGCCTAGAACATAAGATAAAAACCGCTGTTGAAGCCCTAGAAAATGTGGAGCATGCAGAAGTTATCTTGTATTTTGACAAAGGGGCAGAAACAGTGATTGCATATACTTATGAAACAAAAACCTTGCCAGACGGAAGTAAACTAGAAACAAAAAGCCCAGTTTTAATTCAGAATGGCAAGGACGAGGATGTAGTTATTTTGCAAGAGATAATGCCTCAACCGGTGTCTGTTGTAATTGTCGCCAGTGGGGCAAAAGATACAAGCGTTAAGTTGAAGATTTTGCAACTTGTGCAAGCATTGTTTGAAATTAAATCTTCAAAAGTAGAAATTTTTGCAGGGAATTAAATTTGGGAGGTAAAAAATGTCTAAAAAGAAAAAAATTATTGTGTTTGTTTGTATGATTTGCTTGCTTGTCTTAACGGGAGTTATGAATGTTGTTCTCAACAAAAATATTGACGCCACAGCCGTCAGCGGAGCAGGGGAAGTTACAACTGCATCCTTCTTTGCCACAAGCAGACTTGACAAAACGACAACAAGAAATGAGTCTATTGCACAGTATAAAGAGATTTTAGCAAGTTCCAGCAGTTCACAAGAAGCCAAAAGCAATGCTGAAGCACAAATCAATGCACTTGTTGAAGCAATGAGCATGGAAACAACAATGGAAGGACTTATAAAAGCAAAAGGCTTTAGCGATGCACTCGTTAATTATTCTTCAACATATATCAATGTTATTATAAAAAGTGCAGAACTTACAGAGGACGAAGTTACAAAGATTGTAGATATTATCCAATCTCAAGCAAAGCGTGACATTGATTATATTAAAATTATCCCAGTTGAATAAAAACATATAACAAACACAATAAAACAAACAAAAAAACTCCCCAAATCGGGGAGTTTTTTAAAACCTTTTATCTTTCTGCAAAGAATTCTTCAACATTTTCTTGCATTTGTTCTTTTGCTAGAGTGTTTTTCAACATTTCTGTTCGTTGAGCTTCTAGAAATTTGTCTTTTGTGTTTTGTATGCTTTCAAACAAGGGATGCATTTTGTTTTCCATATCAAGAAGTTCTGCTATTGTGAACCCGTCTTTTCCGTTCCAAAGTTTTGAATGACTTTCAAAAGTTTCTGCCAATTTATTCTCAAGTTCGTCAGTGGTGCAATTCATTGCGTTTAGTTTCTTAATACTTTCTTTTGCATATGTAAGTATGCAGTTTCCTGTACCAAGATAGATAGCATTTTTATCAAACTTTATTGTTAAAATTGGAAGAGGATTGACAAATCCGTTTTCGTCATGAATAAGTCTAATTTTATTTTTAACTCTAACAATTCTGTTGTATGTTGGGATGTATGCCTTTTTGCCTTCGCTGTCCAGAATCAAAAAATGCGGGCAGTCTTCAAGTTTATCCTTAAAACAAGCAATGTTTTCCACTGGGAATTCCATATCAAATTTTGTTTTGTAGTCTAGTGTTTCTAACATAATATTTTCTCCTTATTTCTATTTTATTCTATCATTATTCCTTTATAGTGTCTATGGACAAGTTGCACAAAAAAATATAATTTATAAGAGTGGTTAAAATTGATTGCATAAATTTTTTGCCCGTGATATACTATGTTCATTATAAAGGGGAAGAATGTATGTTTGGCAATGAAGTCTTTGAAAAAAATGATGACGGAAAAGTCTATTGTGGCAAGAATATCATGCTATCAATAATAAATTTGTCTGCAAAGGAGATAAGCGGAGTCTCGTCACTTTGCAACGATTTTGCAAGCAGGTTTAAAAGATTTTTCTCAAGCAACTACTTTGAAGGGGTAAAGGTTTCTTACACCCAAAGCAAGAACTTGATTATTGACATTTATCTAAAAGTTTTCTTTGGCTATAGCGTTGCCGATGTGGCATATCGTGTGCAAGAAAATGTCAAAAACGGCATTTCAAACATGATTGACGCCAAAATTGAAAGCATTAACATTCATGTTATGGGTGTTGAATTCTCAAGAGAAGACCTTGCAAAATATTGATTTTTGATTATAATATCTTTGCAAGGATCGCATTAAGGAGAAAATATGAGCAGAACTGACGCCCGTGAATGTGGCTTTAAGATGATTTATGAGTCTTTTTTCAACAACGAAATTGATGTTGAAAGATTTTTTGACGAAACAATTATTGATGACGAATATTCTCCTAAAATTGTACAACCCCACAATGATGACCCCGAAGACATTGATAGTGACTTTTTGATTGACAGCGAATACGCTGCAGAGAAATATTTGACAGAAGATGAAGAAGCCTTTGCAAAGAGTATTTTCAAAACATATGAAGATAACAAAACTGAAATAGAAAACAAACTTCAAGACAATTTGAAAAAGGGCTTGAAAATTAGTGATATTTATATGCTAGATAGGGCAATAATCTATGCCGCCCTTGTCCAAATTGACAAACTTCAAGAACCCGCTGGGCTTGTAATAAACGAAGCGGTGAGAATGGCAAAAAAATATTCCACCGATAACAGTCCAAAATTTATAAACGGTGTTTTGGCGTCAATTTATAGGGAATAAACCGTGAGTGGTGAAATATGCTAAGAACTTTAAGTGTGACAGAACTGTCCACATATGTTTCCAATATTTTTGAAATGGAGGAACTTCTGCATGGCGTTAAAGTTGTGGGAGAAGTTTCTGGCTTAAGTTTCGTCAGAGGGAACTTATTTTTTTCACTTAAAGACGAAAATTGCATTTTGCCGTGCGTTATGTTTGGCGTGCCTAGTTGCAATATTAAGGAAGGTGACCAAATTGTCGCAACGGGAAGTGTTAGATATTATGGTAAAAGTGGGAAATTAAACTTTTATGTAACTTCAACTGCTCCAGCGGGAAATGGTGTATTGTACCAAAAGTTTTTGGAACTTAAAGATAAACTTGAACGGGAAGGTATCTTTGACAAAAAGAACAAAAAGCCTCTTCCAAAGGTGATAAAAACAATAGGCGTTGTGACAAGCGCAACGGGGGCAGTGCTGCATGATATAGAACGAATTTCGCATAGACGAAACCCTATGCTAAAAATCGTGGTTTACCCCGCCAAGGTGCAAGGAATTGGGGCAGAGCAGACGGTATGCCGTGGGCTTAGAGCGCTTGACAAGATGAGTGATGTTGATGTGATTATCATTGCACGTGGTGGCGGCTCCATTGAAGATTTGTCACCGTTTAACACAGAACTTATAGCAAGGGAAATTGTTGTAACAAACAAGCCCGTTATATCTGCAGTTGGACATGAAACGGATTTTACAATATGCGACTTTGCCGCGTCCCTTAGGGCAGCAACACCATCTGAAGCAGCAGAACTTGTTGCAAGAGATGTTATGGAAGACGTGCGTAAATTGAAAACATATTTTGACAGGATTGTATTTTTGTCGTTTAATATTTTGGACGAAAAATACAAAAATATCGACATGAAAGAAACACGACTTTGTGACCTTTTTGACAAGAGATTAAAGAACTTTGACAAACTACTTGACAGAGCGGTTGCAAAATTGAATTCAGTCAAAAGATTTGATAAAGACGCACAAAAAGTTGAACTTTTGTATAACAAACTTATGCTCCTTGACCCAAGTTTGCACGCAAAACATGGCTGGGTTAAGGTGACCAAAAATGGTAAAGTTGTAAAGGCCGCTTCGGGGCTGAAAACAGGGCAAGAAGTGAATATAGAATTTGTTGACGGGCAAGTGGTGTCCAAAGTTTTGGAGGTTAAAAATGAATTTTGAAGAAAAATGTGACAGACTTCAAGAAATTGTGAAAAGCCTTGAAAAAGGTGATGTTGGGTTGAAAGACGCAACTAAACTTTTTGAAGAAGGGGTGAAAATAGCAAAAGAATGTCAAAAGGAATTGGACGAATCAAGGGGAAAACTCACAATTTTGAAAAATGAACTTGACAGTTTTGCAGATGAAGAATAAAATATAGCGAAAGGAAGAAACAACATGAAATTAAGCAAACTGGTTGCAGAAAGAACAAAAGACGCTCCAAGCGATGCAAAGATGAAAAATCACATCTTGCTTGTTAGGGCGGGATATATGAAACAAGTGGCAAACGGCATTTGGTCGCTTAGCGCACTTGGTCAAAAGGCATGCAGAAATATTGAAAATATTATCCGTGACGAAATGGACAAACTAGACGGGCAAGAAGTCAAATTCCCAGTTGTTATGCCAAAAGAACTGTGGGACTTGAGCGGAAGATACACATCTATTGGGAATGAAATGGTCAGATTCCAAGATAGAACTGGTCACCCAATGCTCCTTGGCATGACGCACGAAGAAGCGGCTGTTCACTTGGCAAAAAACTGGGTGAAAAGTTACACTCAACTGCCATGCATGATTTATCAAATTCAAACCAAATTCCGTGACGAAGCAAGAAGTCGAGGCGGACTTATAAGAGTTAGGGAATTTGTCATGAAGGACGCCTATTCGTTCCACACCACCCAAAGTGACCTTGACGAATACTACTTCAAAGTCCACAAAGCATATGAAAATATCTATCACAGAATTGGGCTTAAAAACTTTATCTCTGTGAAAAGTGACAACGGAATGTTCGGTGGGACTATGTCGCACGAGTTTATGTTCATAAATGATATGGGTGAAGATGAACTTGTTGTGTGTAACGATTGCAGTTACAGAGCAAATCAAGAAGTGGCAGAATGTGTGTATGAAAAGACAAAGGTTGAGGACGAATTGCCACTTGAACTTGTTGACACAAAAGACGCCAAAACCATTGACGAAGTGGGCAAATTTTTGGGCGTTGCTGCAGAAAAGTGCATAAAAGCAGTTGTGTATGCTGTTAAAGGCGAAACGGGATATGTTTTGTGCTTTGTCCGTGGAGATAAGGAAGTAAACGAAACAAAACTAAGAAAAATTGTCGGCAAAGAAGTCGTGCCTTTTGAAGCAAAAGTTGAGGACGGCTTTGTCGCTGGAAACATTGGCCCTATGGGGCTTAATATCGCAAATTGTGTTGTTGTATATGACAATAGCATAAAAGGTCTTACAAACGCAGTTGTAGGGGCAAATAAGCCTAATTATCATTATAAAAATTTCTGCACAAACAGAGATTTGAAAGACGCCCAATTTGTTGACATTTCCAAAGTGAAAGACGGCGACCGCTGCCCAGAATGTGGCGGGCATGTTTCAATAAAACATGGCGTTGAAATCGGCAACATTTTCCAACTTGGCACAAAATACACAAAGAGCATGGGTATGCTTGTTCACGATAAAGACGGCAACGAAATAAACCCAATTATGGGCTGCTATGGAATTGGTGTTGGCAGAAGTCTTGCTTGCGTTGTGGAAGAAAATAGTGACGAAAAGGGAATATGTATGCCAATGAGCATCGCTCCATACAAAGTTCACATCGTGCCACTTCGCTTTGAAGACGAAAATGTTAAAGCCGCAGCAACTGACATCTATAATACCCTTCAAAACATGGGCATAGACACCCTAATTGATGATCGTGACTGCGCACCGGGGGTAAAATTTGCAGACGCAGACCTCATCGGCATGCCACTCCGAGTTATTGTAAGCCCACGAGGACTTACTGACGGAAATGTGGAAATTAAAATTCGCAAAACTGGCGAAACAATCATCACTCCAAAAGCAGACTGCATAACCAAACTTTTGGAACTTATAAACGCATAAAACAATAAAATGGGGAAAATTGCTTGACAACTTTCCTCATTTATTTTAAAATTTTGTATAAATTAACTCTAGGGGGATATTCAAAAATGACCAAATATGAACGATTTGTGTTATGGCTGAATAGATTTTATCATAAGCAAAATAAGATAACAATTTGCGTTCTATATACACTCATTATGGCAATCCTCGGAGTTCTAATCTATGGTGCAACACACCAACAAGCAAGTTCAAACATTTCAGTAAGATACACAAGACCCACATACACAGTGACATTCGACCCAAA
>DLSM01000011.1:10632-34133 GCA_002500135.1 Christensenella sp. UBA7862
GTATCCTCTAAGCAGATAAGGTTATGTGACACCTACGGCGACTTACCCGTGCCAACTCGCACGGGTTATGTTTTTCTTGGGTGGAGAGGAAAGAACCTAGTAAACATTCCAAACGGCGTTTACAGTGAGTATGTTTCTGTTTCAAATAGTGTGATAACAGTCACGAAGTCAACGACTGCAAATCAAACAAAAGTTTTTTCTGCATTGCAACTAAAACCAAATACAGAATATACAGTGTCCTGTAAAATTCAAGGCGCTTATACGGGCAGAATTTATGGTTTTCTGATGAAGAATGGTGGTTGTTATGGTTCATTGTATGCTCAATATGTAGATTCCAATGGAAATTTTAATTGTACTTATACAACATCAGATACGGGGATAGATACAGACAAGGGGCAAATAATTTTTGTTCAAGGCACTGGTGTAAATGATGAAGATATCAATATAATAGGGGACAAAGTAGTAATATCCAATATTATGCTATGCGAGGGAACTAGCACCGCATATGAACCCTACTACATTGAAAGCGACACTGTTTTCGGCACGCCGGGTGACAGAACTTTGACTGCCATGTGGAGCCAAGATAACATTTTAACTGGTGGGGCATTGCAAACGGAGAGCGATCTGGCACAGTGGAGACATTCAAACATTCATGACGGAACGGAAGAAAATTTCTCTTATGGTGTTGCATCAATAGTCGCAGAAGACAACTATTCTTGTGCCAAAATAGTTGGTGAACAACACAGAGCAAAGCAAATCTTCCAATCAGTTTTAGGCAAGTTGGAGGCAAAAAGGATGTATTCAATAACTGCGAAGATAAAACTTGTGAATATGATTAAACATGAAAATACATCAACAGATAGTTATTTTGATCCAGTAATAATGCTCTATTCAACAGGTTATGTGGGTAGTACATGGTTTAGACCGATAAATTATGGTCATATTCCAGATTACAACAACCAAGGTTGGGTTGATGTTAGGTTTGTTGGATTGTCATGTCCGGAAGTGGCGGATGATTTTGATATTTCACAAGCAACTAGCATATCTTTTGCCATTTTCATTGCAAACTACTCCGGCACATTATATATCCGTGACTTCGCCATTGCAAAGATGTAAACATAAGGAACTTCCTTTCGAGGAAGTTTTTTTCTAAATTGGATAATTATTGAATATACATATACAATGAGGAAACTGTCAAACGAAAAGGGAAGAAAGACGGGTGTGCTTTCAAGCAGTAGGGGGAAGTGGCTGTGGGTGAGCAAGATAAGCATGCTTGCTTTTTCAGTGTCGCTTTTTTTAAGTCTGCTTTCAAGCCTTGTACTTGAAAAAAGTGGACTTATTGTTGCAGCACTTTTGCTATTTATTTTTATGGCATTGAATGTCCTTTCAGACATGATTGGGCTTGCCATAACATCTTGCCAAATTGAAAACATAAAGAAAATTGAAAACAGACAAGTGCAAAGTAAGTGTCTTATGCTTGTTAGAAACAGCGACAAAGTGTCGTCAATTTTGTGCGATGTGATTGGTGATATCTGTGGCATTTTGTGTGGCGTAAGTGGAACAATCATTACTGCCTACTTTGTTTTGAAAGTTGAAATTGTAAGCCTTAAGATATTCATTGGGGCAGGAGTGAGTGCAGTGATTGCGGGGCTAACCGTTCTTTTCAAGGCTATTTCCAAAAACTATGCAGTCAAAAATTCAGAAAAGATTGTCCGCAAGGTAGGAGCTTTTTTGTGTTTCAAGAGTTCACGCAAAAGTGGTCAAAAGGATAGGAAATTGTCAGAAAAATAAAATGTTGGAAAGTCTTAAACTTGTCTTAATTTGACCTATGTTTTACGGCTCTACTATTTGGAGAGTTATTGACTTTTTCTGAAAAATACTCGCTTGTTGCGGGTATTTTTTATGCATAAATGATTTTTGTATTTGCCTAAAAGCCGCTCTACAAGCGGGAAGTAGGGTGTTTTATACTTATGCAAATGATAATTTATTATTATAAATAAAATTGCATAATTATAGAAATCGTATTTGAATAAATATTCAAAAACCGCTTGCATAATTATAAAAAATATGTATAATAGTTCGTGCAACCGTTGAATAAAAATTTGGAGGCAAAAAATGGCACGAAGCACCAGACAGTCAAAAATTTTGGAAATTATTTCTACCAACGAAGTTGAAACCCAAGAAGACCTTGTGGCTAGACTGCGTGCTTGTGATTTTGACGTGACCCAAGCGACCATAAGTCGTGACATAAAAGAACTTGGACTTATCAAGACTCTTTCAAGTGAGAGTGGAAAATATAAGTATTCTTACACAGACACCACAACACAAACTTCAAACAAATATATCTACATGCTCAAAGAGTCTGTCATCTCCACTCGTACCGTCAAAAATTTTGTGCTTGTCAAAACTCTTAAGGGGCTGGGCAGTGGCATTTGCAGTGTTATAAATAGACTAAACATAGAAGACCTTTTGGGCGCTACATATGGTGAAGATACTGTTATGATGATATTTGAAGACAACGCCACAGCAGAATATTCAAGGTCAAAACTTGATGCAATAATCAATTCCTAACCAGACATTGTTCTGGTTTTTTGTTGTTTTAACTTGTCTTTTTTGAATAAATTTGTTATTATAACTTTGGAGAAATTATGTTAAAGACTTTAGATATTGAAAATGTTGCTCTTATTGACAAATTGTCGCTTGACCTAGGCACAGGGGTGAATGTTCTTTCTGGCGAAACTGGTGCCGGCAAGAGTATTATTATCGACTCCCTAAATTTTGTCTTGGGCGGGAAAGCGGACAAAAGTCTTATTTCGCAAGGCAAACAATATATGAAGGTCACAGCACAGTTTGAAGGCAACTTTTCAGACGCAGTTAGGACAGAAATGACTTCTCAAGGCTTTGACGAGTGCGAGCAAGTGATTATCACTAGAAAACTTGACGCAAACGGCAAAGGTGACATCAGGGTAAATGGCACCCCCGTCACGCAAGCAATGCTAAAGTCCATAACTTCGCTTTTGGTGGATATCCACGGGCAACATGAACACCAAAGACTTCTAAAAGACAAATTTCACCTTGAAATTGTTGACGGGTTTATAAAAAACAAAAAGATATTTGATAAATACACTTCACTTTTGCAAGAATTAAAACAAGTTAATGGCAAAATTGCAAAACTTAACGGCTCAACAGAAAATCAAGAGCGACTTCTTGACTTGCTGGACTATCAAATAAATGAAATTGAATCAGCGCATCTAAAACTTGGCGAGGACAAAGAACTTGCGAACAAAAAACTTGTCATGCAGAATTCGGAGAAAATATTTGAGGCATTGTCAATTTGCTACGAAAATTTGGATAACTGTATTGACGGGACAAAAAAAGCAACTTCCGCACTCAATTCCATAACAAAATATGACACCTCTTTGCCTTCACTTGCAGAACGACTTGACAGTGTTAAGTTTGAAATAATGGACATCGCAAACACCGCCAAAGACAAAAAACAAGAATGTTCCTTCGACCAGTTGGAGTTTGACCGAATTGACGAACGTCTTGACAAGATAAAAGCCTTAAAACGCAAATATGGCTCAAGTGTTGAAGAAGTGCTTGCATTTCTTGAAAAGTGCAAAAAAGACTATGACGAAATTGTGTCAAGCACGGACATCTTGAAAAAACTTCTTTTAAAGAAACAAGATTTGCTGTCCAATATTCTTCTTGAAGCACAAAAAATCAGTTTTGAAAGACGTAAAGTTGCAAAAGAGTTTGAATCTCGTGTTGTAAGGGAACTTAACGACCTTGGCATGAAGAATGCAAAATTTGTTGTAATGTTTGACGAAAACCCAACCTTGGAAACTCTTGAAAAACGCCTAAGGCAAAACGGCACTGACGATGTAAGGTTTATGTTTTCTGCAAACATGGGGCAAAACTTAAAACCACTTGCAGAAATTATCTCTGGTGGCGAAGCAAGCAGATTTATGCTCGCCCTAAAAAATATCCTTGCTGAAAACGACCAAATTGACCTTATGGTCTTTGACGAAATAGACACTGGCATAAGTGGGGAAATGGGTTATATGGTCGCTTGCAAATTGGCAAACATTGCTCAAAAGCATCAAGTTGTGTCCGTATCACACTTGCCACAAATATGTGCCATGGCAGACTGCAACATAAAAGTTGAAAAATATGACAAAGATGGCAAAACTTGTGTCAGAGCCTATCCGCTTGACGAAAAGGAAACATTGCAAGAAATAGCCCGTCTGTCTGGCGGAACAAAGCAAAGCGAAGTGTCCACCAAACACGCAATGGAACTCAAAACTCGTTGCAACAATTACAAAAATGGAAAATAACTCAAAAAAATATAAAAGTTGTTGATTTTGATTGACAACTTTTTTATTATGTCCTAAACTTATTTCGAACAATCAAAAGTCGACCCGAAAATAGGGTTCCCAAAAATAACAGCAAAGCGAAATTTTTGGGAAAGAGGAAAGCCTGCCTAGAAGTTGAGTGGTTGAGAGTAGCAACCCGAATAAGTGGCAAGACTTGACGAAAGGAGAACTCCCAAATGACCTATGAAAACGCATATAACACGCATAAACACTGCAATATAGGGGGGGGGGGTATCTCTCAAGCAAAGTAGCCTACAACACTCATTTTGTGGGCTTAAAATTGTGAATACAATAACAAATTTTAACTCGTAAACTTTTGCGAGTGTTTTTTGTTCTCTGCATAAAATTGAAAGTTGTTCAAAACATAATATTAGGAGTATATTTTAATGAAAACAAAAACAAGGCTTACCGCTTTAATAATTGCCACTTGCTTGGTGGTTGCCAGTTCAATAGGAATAATTGCATGGGCGCTTGCCGCTGCGAATGTTGGACTTAATTCAACACTTTCCGTTACATATGAAGCAGCACCCCATGTTGTCTGCACAGCCAGTGCAACTTATCAGAAAACAACTGACACATCAGCCACAGCATTTCAATCGGGAACAATAGATATGAATTATGGCGACTCAAGCGGCTCCCGAACGCTTAACGCAAGCAACTCCGCCCTAGTTCTTAATGACACAAATACATATGTTGTTTTTGAATTTACTTTTACAAATAACAACAAAATGGACACCATGGGCATAAACATCACCCTAACGGACAATGGTGTCTGCAGCAACATGATACGAAAATATTACTTTGGCGACCTATCTTCAAAAACTATTTCTGAAAAGGAAAGTACGATAAAATCAAGTGGAATAAAAAACTCTGCTTTGTCAACCAAATCTGTAACATTAAAACAAAATAAAACAACTCGCATATATATGCTCCTAGAAATCACCCCAGGGGTAAAAGCGAATTACAATTCAAACAGCACCAACAAATTTCTTTTCACCCTAACTTCCGTTGAAGTTACAGCAGAAAAAGTCAGTTATCTTTCAAAAGATTGGATAAATAGAATTGGAAAAGGTAACGTTGAAAATGCAAAATCTATTATATTTACGAATGATGAATCAAGAATTACGGGCTTACAAAATAGTTTTTCTGTTGGAACAATAAATCAGACTTCAACAACTGCTTTTGTGGAGACTGCTGGTATTCAAGATGTAAAAGCATATTGGGATAATGATTTAAACACAATGGTTATATTTTCTTATGGTATAATCTATGCCCCAGAAGATTCAAGCAATTTATTTGAAATTGATTATTATGATAATGTTTATTTGAATGCTACAGTGTTAGAGTTGAGCAATTTTGATACAAGTTTGGTAACAAATATGTTCGCAATGTTTAGAAGCTGTTTTTATGTTAAAGAATTGGATTTAGGAAACTTTGACATGGGGAAAGTTGATAACGGTGTTTATGCAGAAAAAATTGGGGGTAAGTTGAAGCTATTTGATTTAGCAGCAAATGGATATGCACTTATAAAATTTGTTGCTCCTTATAATGTTATTGAAAAAGAGACATCTTCTGATTATTCAGGAGTAATCCATATGCCTGATGGATTTGATGACATTACTTCAAAAAACTGTTCAACAAAGACAAATAAGGTTGTTTATACAAAAAAATGACCAAACACATATAACCCACATCACTCCTTTTGGGGTGATGTGTTTTTTTAATGTCGGCAAATTTTGGCAATTTCAAATTTATTTTAACATATCCAAAAAATGTTTAGACTTATTTTGCAAAGTGTGTTAAACTTTGTATGAATATTTTATACAAGGGAACAATGTTTTATGGATATCGACTTAGAGAAAAACAAACAAAAATTTTTGGAAATTTTTAGGACAAATGTGCATAGGGAAGGCTCGGAAGATTTTTTGGCTTGGCTTGAAAAATCTGATTTTTTTGAAGCCCCAGCTAGCACAAAATTTCATTCCAACGTGCCGGGCGGGTTGTGCTTTCACACACTCAATGTTTTTGACCGCTTTACACGAAACCTTGTCATGCAATATGGCGAAAGCTGGCAAGATGTAGTGTCGCTTGAGTCAGCAACAATAATGTCACTTTTGCATGACGTGTGCAAGGTAGATTGTTATAAGGTGGAACTTAGAAATGTTAAAGTTGACGGCGAATGGGTCAAGCAGCCATATTATGCCTATGACGAAGCGTTGCCATATGGACATGGCGAAAAGTCAGTGTATATCATTTCAAGTTTCTTCAAACTTTCAAGGGAAGAAGCCATGGCAATAAACTGGCATATGGGTGGTTTTGACCAAAGAGTTTTGGGCGGAAGTTATGCCTTAAGCAATGCTTATTATCAATATCCAGTGGCGGTTTTGTTGCATGTAAGCGATGTGGAAGCAACATATCTTGACGAAACTTGCCAAAAATAATATAAACTAAGCAAAAAGTGAGATTTTTATGGAAAAAGAAAAACTTGTAATCATAGACGGCAACAGCTTAATTAACAGAGCGTTTTATGCTTTGCCACTTTTAACAAACAGCAAAGGCGAATTTTCAAACGGCGTTTATGGTTTTACAAATATTTTAATAAAAGCAATTTTGGAGATAAAGCCAAAGTATATTGTTGTGGCACTTGACTATGGCAAAAAGACTTTTAGAAATAGCATGTATGGTGCCTACAAAGCCAACAGAAAGCCAACTCCAAGGGAACTTGCAAGTCAATTCCCAATTTTAAGACGACTTCTTTCTGCCATGGGTATAAATCATATGGAAATTGAAGGGTTTGAAGGTGATGACATCATAGGCTCCATAAGCAAAATGTTTGACACAGAAAACATTATTGTAACTGGGGACAGAGATGCCTTGCAACTCATTTCTCCAAACACCCAAGTCTGGATAACAAAGAAGGGTATAACGGAAGTTAAGGAAATGGATGAGCAAGCATATTATGACGAATATGGACTTTATCCAAATCAAGTGGTGGATCTTAAAGCACTTATGGGGGACAGTTCCGACAATATCCCAGGCGTTGCTGGCGTTGGGGAAATAACCGCAACAAGTCTTTTGAAAGAATTTGGCTCGCTTGATAATATTTATGCAAATCTCGACAAAGTGAAAGAGAAATATCGCACAAAACTTGAAGCCGACAAGGAAAGTGCTTATCTCAGCCGTGACCTTGCAACTATCAAAACGGATATGCCACTTGACCTAAAACTCGAAGACTTAACTTACCCATTCCCATTCTCGCAAGAAGTATATAACTTCTTCAAAGAGTATGAATTCAACAGCCTTCTTAAAAAAACTGACCTCTTTGCAAACGCACCTCATGACGAGTCTTTTGAAAAGTATAACGCAAATAGAATTGAAATCTTGTCCACAGCGGATGTCACAAAACAACTTGCACATATCGAAAGAGCAGGTGAGTTTTGTTTTGAAATCGAAAATGACAAATTCTCCTTTGCCTATGACAAAAATTGTGAGTTTTGGTGTAATATAACCCACGACCTTATCGGCGGGACAAACATTGACGGCATATTAGAAACTTTAAAACCAATTTTTGAAGATGAAAATATTAAAAAAATAACATATGATAAAAAGCAAATGATGCACATTCTGGACAGCCACAACATCTCGCTTAAGAGTTGCGACTTTGACGCACTTTTGGCATATTATCTTTTGTGCGTTGGCGAAAGGGAATGTAACAAAGGTAACTTGTTCTCCAAATATTCACTTGAAGAAAATTATCAAGCAGTAAATTTGTTTTATCTCCACGAAAAATTGCTCTATGACCTAGAAAATCAAAATCTTAAGAAACTGTATGATGAAATAGAATTCCCACTTATTGACGTGTTGTATAACATGGAAAAAACGGGTTTTGAAATTGACAAAGACATTTTGGCAGAACTTCAAAATAGATACTCGCTTGAAGTGGAAGAAATGGAACAAACAATCAAACGCCTTGCGGGAGTTGACTTTAATGTTAATTCTCCAAAACAACTTGGCGAAGTGTTGTTTGACAAACTTGGGCTTACAAGTTACAACAATAGAAAAAAATCTACAAGCATAGAACACTTGCAAGAAATGTATGACCTTCATCCAATAGTCCCAGCAATTATCCGCTATAGGAAAATTAGCAAGCTTCTTACAACTTATCTTGAGCCATACAAAGTTTTAGCCCAAAAAGACGAACTCGTCCACACAGTTTTCAACCAAACTCTAACCGCCACCGGCAGACTAAGTTCCAGCGAGCCAAATCTGCAAAATATTCCAGTGAGGGAAGATGAAGGTAGGTCGCTTAGAAAAATGTTTGTGTCAAGATATTCTGACGGACTTTTGGTCAGTGCCGACTATTCGCAAATTGAACTTAGAATTTTGGCACATTGTTCGGGTGACGAAACGCTTATATCTGCCTTTAACAATAATATTGACATTCACTCCCTCACAGCCAGCGAAGTGTTTGGCGTGCCAATTCAAGAAGTCACTTCCCAAATGCGTCGAATGGCAAAAGCAGTCAACTTTGGAATTATCTATGGCATATCAGAGTTTGGTCTGTCGCAAAACATCAGCACATCAGTCAAACAAGCCAAAACATACATCGACCAATATTTTGCCCGTTATCCAAAGGTCAAAGCCTATATGGACGGCAATGTTGAAAACGCAAAACGCACAGGTTATGCCTATTCAATCTTTGGCAGAAGAAGAAAAATCAATGAACTATTATCCCGCAACTATCTTATCCGCAACTTTGGCGAAAGGGTGGCGATGAATATGCCACTTCAAGGCACTGCAAGTGATATAATAAAACTTGCCATGATAAAAGTTGACAACACCTTGTCTTCTCGTGGAATGAAAAGCAAACTTATATTGCAAGTCCATGACGAATTGATTGTTGACGCCCCAAGGGAAGAAGCAGTGGAAGTCGCAAAGATTTTGCGTGACAGCATGGAAAATGTTGTAAAATTGAGCGTGCCATTGCTAGTTGACGTCACAACAGGCAAAACATGGTTTGATTGCTAGCACTTTGATAATAAATTTTTAGTTTTGTAATAAAATAAGGATATGAAAGGAAAACGCATTTTCATATCCTTTTTTGTCGTGGTACTTATCATTGTAAGTGTCGCTATCTTTTTCGCTGTGCGTTATCCGTTAAATTATTCAGAGTATATTATAACATATAGCAAGCTATACAATCTAGACCCCGTCTTAGTCGCAAGTCTTATAAACGAAGAAAGTTCCTTTGACAAAAACGCCCTATCTTCTCGTGGCGCAATGGGACTTATGCAACTTATGCCACAAACGGCAAAATATGTTTGCGATTTAATAAATGAAGATTATAAAAATGTAAATCTCTTCGACCCAGAAACAAACATAAAAATAGGTTGTTATTATTTAGGTTATCTTACAGAAAAATTTGACAACACAACATCAGTTCTCTGTGCCTACAATGCTGGCGAATATACCGTCAGACTTTGGCTGGCGGGGAAAGACAATTCTTCTGACGGCAAAACACTATACAATATTCCATATTCGCAAACAAAGGCTTATGTAGATAAAATATTAAAAGGAATGAGAATTTACAAATTCAGACTAAAAAATAACACATAGATTGGATAATTTTCACTACTTTACAAATACTATCACCATGAAAGCCTTTTTAATAATTTTCGCCATTGTATTATTTTTGCTCTTTGTCCCCCTTAGGATAAAAGTAAAAATCAATTATGATTTCTTGCAAAATTATGGGCTTTCATCGGGATATTTTTTTAATCTGCGACTTTTCTTATTTGGCATGCGACTTCTTCCAAACAAAATACATTTGGAAAGCAAAAAGAAGCAATTAAACATCACACTCATTGACTTTGGTGACAAAAAATCTTTTGGTGAAGAATATTTTTCAACGCTTATCAAATCGCTAAAACTGAAACACATAAGAGTGCTGTCACATATTGGCTTTGAGGATAATTGTATGCTGTCGTGTCTTATATGTAGTGGACTTAATGCAATGTTTGGCTCGCTTGCGTGTGTTGCCACAAAAAATGATGTCGTCCCGTTTGAAATCAACAATTTTCCAGACTTTTTAAAATCAAACTTACTATGTGGCTTTTCGTCAAGCGTAGATGTAACAATATTCAAAATATTGCTCGCACTTATAAAAACAATTTCAAAAAAAATTAGAGGTGTAAAAAATGGAAGTAAAGAAACCAGTGGAAAACGTGCTTGAAAACACACTAAAAAACTTAAAATCAATGGTGGACATTGACTGCATTGTCGGCAGCCCCATTTCGCAAGACGGCTCTTGCATTATCCCAATCTCTAAAGTGGCAGTTGGCTTTGTGTCTGGTGGAGGCGAATATAACACCAAAAAGAAAAAGGTGGTTTATCCCTTTGCTGGCGGAAGCGGTGGCGGATGTAACATCACACCCATTGGTTTTTTGGTCTTAACAAAGGACAAGGTGCTGTTTATTAAAGTGGAAGCAGAAAGCAATGCCGAAAAGGTCGTAGATATTGTCAAAGACATTGTATCAAAGGTGAAATAAAGTGTGGAGTGTATGGACAAATCTCTTTTTAAAATAAAATTCAATAAGTGTTTGCTAATGTTAGCAGTTTTGTTTATTGCTGCAATAATTGTTGCAACATCTTTTGCAACGCAAACAACCTTTGTGTCAGCCGCCCCAGAGGGAATAAACTGTTCTGCAAAATCTATGATAGTTATCGAAACCTTACAAGGCAAAGTACTGTATGCCAAAAACGAAAATGAGAAACTTCCAATGGCAAGCACAACCAAAATTGTCACTGCTTTAACTGTCATTGAAAATGTAGATGACCTAGACAAACTTGTAACCGTTCCAAAACGTGCAACACTTGTTGAGGGCAGTTCAATCTATCTAAAAGAAAACGAACAACTAACGATCAAACAACTTTTGTATGGTCTTATGCTCCAATCGGGCAATGACGCCGCACTAACTCTCGCCCTTGAAGTAGGCAAGGGAAATGTCCAAGAATTTTCAGAAATGATGAATGAAACAGCACTTAAATGTGGTTGTAAGGACAGCCACTTTGTCACCCCACATGGGCTTGACGACCCAGAACACTTTACAACCGCCAGTGACCTTGCAAAAATAACAGCAGTCGCTCTCAAAAACCCAGTTTTTAGAGAAATAGTTTCGTGTCAAAAATATATTATCCGTGCAACGGAACACAACACTGCCAGAACCCTTATAAACAAAAACAAACTTTTAAGAAGCCTTGACGGCTGCATAGGGGTCAAAACAGGTTACACTAAAAAGTCGGGCAGATGTCTTGTATCGGCTTGTAAAAGAGATAATATGGAAGTTGTGTGTGTGGTTTTAAACTGCGGGCCAATGTTTGAAGAGAGTATGGAACTTATAAACAAAGCATATGATGAATACAGGCACTATGATGTTTTATCAAAATATAAAGTTGTTGATAATGTAACAGTTGACAACGGAGAAAATTCTTCCACCAGAATATATCATAAAAATGGCTTTTCTGTCGTGTGCAAAAAGGGTGATGAAGACAAATACACAGTTAAATATGACTATCCAACAAATGTCAAAGCGCCCATAGCAAAAGGACAAAAAATTGGAGAAGTTAAAATTTATTATGATAATGACTTGATTTTTACTGAAGATTTGTGTAGTATTGAAGATGTAGGGACAATAAAGCCCGAAACTAAACTAAAAGATATACTGGACAAATGGTAAAATGATTAGAATTAACAAATACATTGCACAATCTGGCTTGTGTTCAAGAAGAAAAGCTGAAGAGCTTATAAAAAATGGTCAAGTGGAACTTAATGGAAAAAAAATTGTTGACCTAGCAACCACTGTTGACGAAAAGAAAGATACTGTTATGGTTGACGGACAAAAGATTACACCCGCAGAAGAAAAGGTGTATTATATGTTCAACAAGCCAAAAGGTGTGGTAACATCACTTTCTGATGATAGGGACAGAAAATCAGTTATAGATTTCATTGGAGATACCGACAGACGCATATATCCCGTTGGCAGACTAGACTACGATAGCGAGGGACTTCTTCTTTTGACAAATGACGGTGATATGACATACAAACTCACTCACCCAAAATTTGAAATCCCAAAAACATATGTTGTCAAAGTAGAGGGAGAAATAAAGGAAGGCGAACTGGCAGTTTTACGTGCAGGTGTTGTTATTGACGGCGAAAGATATGGCAAGTGCAAAGCAAAACTTGTAAACTTTGAACATGGAATGTCAAAAATTGAAATGACAATCTACGAAGGCAAAAACAGAGAAATAAGAAAAATGTTTGATGCAATAGGCAAGGAAGTTCAATTTCTTAAGAGAACAAACTTTGCTGGGCTTCGCTTGGGTGGGCTTAAACGTGGTGAAATTCGACCACTAAAAGACTATGAGGTAGAATATCTAAAACATTTGACAAACTCATTGGTAGAATAAATAATATATCCATTTGACAATCTTTATTTGCCAAATGGATTTTTTTAACTTTTTTCATGCAAATACTTTAATTTATGGACGAAGTATGATAAAATACTATATATGGATATTGTAATTATAGGTGGCGGAGCAAGTGGGCTTATGTGCGCAAGTGCTTGCTCAGAAAATAAAAATTGCCACGTAACTCTTTTAGAAAAGAATGAAAAACTAGGCAAAAAGTTGTATATAACGGGCAAGGGTAGATGCAATGTCACAAACCTTTGCGAAGTGGAGGAATTTCTGCATAATGTTACAACTGGCAGCAAATTTTTATATTCTGTAATAAATTCTTTCCCACCACAAAAAACAGTTCAGTTTTTTGAAACTCATGGGACACCACTTAAAGTTGAGCGTGGCAGACGTGTTTTCCCAAAAAGCGACAAAGCAAGTGATATAACAAAAACATTTGCAAATATCTTAAAGAGGAACAATGTAAAAATTGTAACAGAATGTGCCGTTAAGAGTATAAAAAAGGATGAAAGATTTGTTATAAATACGTCAAAAGGCAAGTTTGAGAGCGATATTGTAGTCATAGCCACTGGCGGCAAGTCTTACCCAACAACGGGTTCAACTGGTGACGGATATGCTTTTGCAAAAAGTTTTGGGCACAATATAATATCTCCAAAACCCTCGCTTGTTCCAATTTTGCTTAAAGATTTTGACGGCAGTCTTGCGGGGCTTACGCTTAAAAACATTCAAGCAAGCATAATTTTAAATAATGGAACAAAAAATAAAAATTTAAGCCAGTTTGGCGAGTTGTTGTTTACTCACCAAGGTGTGTCGGGGCCAACTATTTTAACGCTTTCAAGTTATGCAAATAAGTTTGGCCTAAGTGGGGCAAAATTGTTTGTTGACCTAAAGCCTGCCTTGTCGCAAGATGAATTAAACGCCAGACTTCAAACAGACATTTCAAACAGCCCAAAACGAGAACTTAAAACAATGCTAAAGGACTATTTGCCACAAAGTTTGATTGCCGAGTTTATAAAGAAAACAGGTATTTCTGGTGAAAGGCGAATTTGTGATCTTTCAAAAGAGAATAGAGTGAACATAATCAAAACTTTCAAGAATTTTGAATATGAAATAATAGGGCTAGACAAAATTGACTTTGCAGTTGTTACAAGTGGTGGGGTGGATACAAAAGAAATAAACCCAAAAACAATGGAAAGCAAACTTATTCCTAATTTATTTTTCGTGGGTGAAACACTGGACGTTGATGCCCTAACTGGCGGATATAACATACAAATTGCGCTTGCAACTGGCTTTGCAGCGGCTCAAGAGTGCATTAAAAGGACGGAGGAGAGATGATTTTATTTTGGATTTGCATTATCCTTGCATGGGTTCCGTTTAGGCTTTTAGCACCATTTCGTGTAAGACGTGCCTGCAAAATTGATAAAAAGAAAAACTATATAATAATTTGCAACCACCAAAGCAACTTTGACGTCATACTGATTGATATGGCGACTAAGTCACGAGTTAGATATCTTGCCAAAAAAGAATTATTTTCAACCCCTTGGAAACGATTTTGGCTGAAGCATGTCTTTGGCGGAATTCCAATCGATAGGTCACAAGGTCTAAACCTTTCACAAACAAAAGAAGTCTTTTCCGTTCTGAAAAAATGTCAAAATTTGGGCATATTCCCAGAGGGAACAAGGGAAGAAAACTTTGACGAAAAGAATGACATAAAAGGCGGGGCATGCTTGTTTGCTTTGAAGTCTGGCACACCAATCTTGCCATGTTATATCGTCAAGAAACATAGATTTTTTAGAAAAAATACTGTGCTTATTGGCAAACCTTTTGAATTAAAAATAGAGGAAGGACAAAATTTAAAAGACGCAATGCAATCGGGCGAAATAAGATTAAAAGAAGAAATTTTGGCACTCAAAAATGCATATGACGAATATGTTTTAGAAAAGAAAGTGCTAAAACAATCTAAAAAACTTAATAAATGTAGAAAGAAATGAACCATTTTCACTGATTTTCTTTCAAAAAGTGGGAAATAATTATAATTTAGAAAACAAACTATGAAAAAGTAGTTTGTTTTTTTTGAAAAGTCTGATACAATCTGCGTATAAAGGAGTTTGATGGACAAACAATGGATGAGAAATTTAATTTAAACAACATAGATAGAACTTTTGTTAGATTTAGAGTAGGTGCAAAGGTGGAAGCAGTCGCCGTTGCAGAGATGAAAAGTGGACTGCTTGTAAACATCGGTGGGAAAAAGGACGGGCTTGTGCCTTATCTGCCAGAAGAACTTGACGCATTGAAAGATGTAAAGATAGGCGACAAGTTTGAAGCAATTATCACAAACACAAAGGACGAAAGCGGTGCCGTTATTTTGTCAAAAGCAAAAGCAGACGAAATCAAACGTGGCGAGCAAATGATTAACAACCTTCAAATTGGTGACGAAATTGAAATTATTATCACTCATGCAGTGCATGGTGGACTTCAAAGCAAGTTGGGTAATTTTGAAGTTTTTGTTCCATACAGCCAAATTTCAATTAGACGTGTGGACAACAACCTTGAGAACTATGTCAACAAACAACTTAAAGCAATTGTTATTGAAATTGACCTTTTGAACAAAAAGATTATCGCTTCCATAAAAGCCGTTGAAGAAAATGAAAAGCACACTAAGGAAACTGCATTTTGGGAAGCAATGTATGTGGACAAAATTGTTAAGGGAAAGGTCGTCAGATTTACAGCCTTTGGTGCTTTTGTAAATGTTGATGGCATTGACTGTTTGGTTCACAACAGCGAAGCCAGTTACGAAAAAGACAAACCAGCAAGTGAAGTCTTTGAACTTGGCAAGGAATATGAGTTTAAAGTTATCAAATGCGATAGAGAACAAGGCAAAGTGTCATTAAGTTACAAGGCATTGCAACAAAACCCAACAATAGAAAAACTTAAACAATATCATGTTGGCGACATAGTCCATTGCACAGTCAAAAAGATATTGTCATTCGGGGCGGTAG
This sequence comes from Christensenella sp. UBA7862, assembly GCA_002500135.1. Taxonomy (GTDB): domain Bacteria; phylum Bacillota; class Clostridia; order Christensenellales; family UBA1242; genus UBA7862. Next base: position 26,483 of record DLSM01000011.1, read on the forward strand.
TCGGCTTTGGTGACGGACTTGAAGGATTGTTGCACGTTAAGGAAGCATCACATTATTTTGTCCGCAATATCTATGAAGTGGCAAAAGTCGGACAAGAACTTGATCTAAAAATCATTGCCCTTGAACCAGAAAGCTGCAAAGTGTCCCTAAGTCTAAAGGCCACCCAAGAAGAACCAGAAGTTGTCAAACTTGCCCGCAATCGTGACGGTTCAATGACCTTCAACTTCGACAGAGAAAATAAATCTAAGGAAGAAGAATAAAACATTCTTCTTTTTTCTTGACATTTTTCTTCATATATTTTAAACTTTTACAGAAAATACCTTAAGATGTATCATTTCATAAGAGAAGTGTGATACATTGTAGAGGCAAATCCCTATAAATTTGAGAGATAGGGTCCACGAAAATAGCAGCGGAGCGAAATTTTTGGGATAGAGGAGAGCCTGCCTAAGAATTGAGCGGTTGCGAATAGCAACCCGAATAAGTGGCAAGGCTTGACGAGGGAGGTGAACTAAAATGACAAAATATGAACGCTTTGTGTTGTGGCTGAATAGATTTTATCATAAACAAAACAAGATAACAATTTGCGTTCTTTACACTCTTCTTATGGCTATTTTGGGAGTTCTCATCTATGGTGCAACGCACCAACAAGCAAGTTCAAATATTTCAGTAAAATACACTCGTCCACTCATAACCGTCAATTTTAACCCAAATGGTGGTGAATTTGGTGCCACAGGGGGGGGGGGTATCCTCTAAGCAAGTAAAACTTGGTGACGCTTACGGTGACCTGCCTATTCCCACGAAGGAGGGCTATTCTTTTGTCGGATGGAAGTTTAATGATGAATATATTACCTCTACAACCCAAAATGTTACAACGGTTGAACACACTCTAACTGCCGCATGGGGGCATGACCTAAAAGTTGATTATAACAACGGAACACTATCAAACTCACTTTCTCCAACTTACGCTGGGGAATACGGCACAACAACTTCAGTCCCAAGCATCACTCCAACGTACTCGGGTTATACTTTTGCTGGATGGCATTATGGCAAAAATCTAATTGAGCCAACCACCTTCACCGGCTCAAACTACATCGCCCTCGGTCGTGACTATATGTTCACCGACAAATTCACTGTCATAGTTAGGGCATATATGGATGATTGGAGTATTTCTGGGTCAAGCAGTATGAGGTTGATTAGCTGCGCAGAAAATGGAGGCTGGCTAATAGGATGTCAAGATTCACGTATAACTTTCCAGGCAATGAACAAAGGTGACAATGCTTATGAACTATGTGCGGAAAGGCTTTCAAACCTTTCATCGGGTTATCATACCATTATTTGTATTTTTGATGGTTCGCATTTAAGCTTCTACATTGACGGAACTCTTAGGGCAACTAGTACTAAATTTTCTTCGGGAAAAGTGGAATACAATTCTAGTAATGGTATTTTTGTTGGAGCTGAGGCTGCTGGAAACGCCATAACACCAGATTCGTGGGGTTATTTTAAAGGCAAAATTGATTATGTATCAATAGAAAACTCGGTCGCCACAGGCACAGGAGCATACACCTATCCCGAAACATATGGCAACAACTTAATAACCCCAACAACCTTTACTGGTTCCAACTATCTAACCCTCGGCAGACAGTATATGTACACAGACAAACTAACAGTCACCATTAAAGCAAGCATGGATAACTGGGAAGATTACGGAACAGGAAATATGAGATTAATTAGTTGCACACATGGTGGTGGGTGGAATGTTGAACCAGAAAATGTTGATGAGGCTGCCACTGCGGGCAAACGTATTAGATTTGCAGTGTATGATAGCGATGTAGGTTATAAGCATGCAACTTCTTCAATTCCACTGGCAGATTTATCCAGCGGCTATCATACTTTTACGGCTACTTTTGATGGAAATTATGCAAGAATATATATAGATGGAATACTTACGGGAATTAGCGAGAAGTTCTCATCGGGACAAATAGGCTATAACTCAACCAATGGCATCTTTGTAGGAGCAGAGGCAGGTTCAAATACAACAACACCCGATAGCGGTCGCTACTTTAAAGGCAAAATAGACTATGTATCCATAGTGAACGATGTTCGCCCCAGCACCTCGGACTACATCTACCAAGACTTCAACGTCGTCGCCACCGCCATGTGGAACAAGATTTCCTAGAAATCTACCCAAAGCCAACATAAACTGAAACTTAAAATCACGAAGAGATTTCGACCGAAACTTTTATTTCTTCTTTCTTATTTTTTATTTCAAAATAAATCCGTTTTAAAAGAAGAACGAAAAACGAAAAAATAAGAAGGAAAAGTACAAAACAAAAAAATCCTCCCACAATGTGTTCGGATTTATTTTGTTTTGGAGCTACTGGGCGGACTCGAACCGCCGACCTATTGATTACGAATCAATTGCTCTACCAACTGAGCCACAGTAGCAAACATCAGTATTATAGCAACTTTTACCCCCATTGTCCATAGATTTTTGGGAAATATCTCACTTTTCCCAAAAAAATTGATTTCTTTTGTTGACAATTTCATTTTAATATGTATAATATTCAAGTAGTTACTTTAAGGAGAGTTAGAAAAATGGCAAAATGTGAAATTTGTGGAAAAGACCAGATGAGAGCCAGCAATTTGAGTTATAGAAGTTCTCAACTAACAAGAAGAACACTTACACATAAAAAAGCAAATGTCCAAAAAATTACTGTGGTGGAAAATGGCACTCCAGTCAAGAAGAATGTCTGCACAAAGTGTATGAAAAACAAAGATCTTGTTAGGGCTTAATTGGTTTTAAATAGAGGACTTCATAAGGAAGTCTTCTTTTTTTTGAAAATAAAGCACGTCTGTTTGACGGAGCAAACAAAAATTTGTATAATATACTATACCAATTTTCTTGTTAGATTGCTTCGTAGGCGTCCTAAATTTGTTTTGTGAGATTTTATATGCCAGTCATAAAACGTTGATTTAAGACCATTCAAATGCAAAATTTGCGTATATTATGCAAACTAAGCAAACTCTGCGGGATAATGCTTTATGTAAGTTTAATTTAAAATTGGATAAAATAAAAGGGAAAGAAAAATGATTGATTTGGAAAACATAAAGGCAGACAATTTTATTGAAGAAGAAATTTTGTCTGACCTCAAGGCGGGCAGAAGTAAGGAAGTTATCACCCGTTGCCCACCAGAGCCAAGCGGCTATTGGCACATTGGGCATTGCAAAGCATGGATAATAGACTTTGAAACTGCACAAAAATTTGGCGGATACACCTATCTTCGCATGGACGACACCAACCCTTCACGTGAGCAAGGGGAATTTGCCGACAGTTACATGGAAGACTTGCATTGGCTTGGTTTTGAGCCAAAAGCAATGATTTATGCCAGCGAAGCATATTTTGACAAAATTTATGAAATTGCAGAAGAAATGATAAAAAATGGCTATGCATATGTTGACGAACTTTCGCAAGAAGAACAACAAAAACTTAAGGGAACTCTCACAGAACCAGGCAAAAATAGCCCATTCAGAGATAGACCAGCGGAAGAAAGTCTAAGGCTTTTCAGAGAAATGCGTGCGGGGAAATATCCAGACGGAACACTTACTTTGCGAGCCAAAATTGATATGTCACACCCAAATATCCTTATGCGTGACCCAATTATGTACAAAATTTCCCGTGAACACCATTACAAAACAGGCAACAAATGGTGTATCTATCCAATTTACGACTTTGCCCACCCAATGGAAGATGCCTTGGAAGGCGTAACATACAGCCTTTGTGACATCACATTCCGTGTGCATAGGGAAGTTTATGAATGGTTTATCGACCACGGCTGGAACAAGCCCTTTGCCCCAAAACAAAGAGAATTTTCCACCCTTAACCTTGAAAATGTCCTACTTGGCAAGCGTTATCTAAAGAAACTTGTTGAAGAAGGGAAAGTTTTGGGCTGGGACGACCCAAGATTTTTAACAATGGTTGGAATGAGAAGACGTGGCTACACTGCACAAGGTGTCAAAAACTTTATTCACAGTTGTGGTGTTGTTGCAAGTGAAAGTACACTTCCATTCAGTGCATTAGAATATCACATTCGTGAAGACCTAAACAAGGTTGCAACCCGTGCAATGGTTGTTATGTCGCCACTTAAGGTTGTTATAACCAACTATCCAGAGGGTAAAACTGAAGAGATTTCCATTCCAAATAATCCAAATGACGAAAATGTGGGAACACACAAAGCACTATTTAGCAGAGAAATTTACATTGAAGACGAAGATTTCTCTCTCAACCCGCCACCAAAATACAACAGACTTGTTGAGGGCGGACTTGTCAGACTTAAAGGGGCATATGTAATTCGTTGCAACAAAGTTGTTATGAATGGTGATAAGATTGACCACTTGGAATGTGAATATTTGCCAAACACAAAAAGTGGAGAAGACACTAGCGGGCTTAAAGTCAAAGGGACAATTCACTTCGTGTCAAGCGAAAATTGTTTTGAATGTGTAATAAGAAATTTCAAAAATCTTGTTAAGTCAGAATATTTGTGGCCTTCAAAGGCCCTCGCAGACGGAGTCCCTATTGATGAAATTTTGGAGAAAGACTCACTTATCGAAACCACAGCCCTTGCGGAAAACTTCCTAAAATCTGCAAAACCATATGATAAATTCCAATTCATGCGTAAGGGATATTTCTGCGTTGATAAGGACTCTACTGACAGTAGAGTTGTGTTTAATAGCACAATTTCACTAAAAGACGGGTTTAAAAAGTAAGAAAAATTGATAAAATTTTAGTAGAAAAATGGCAAAAAATTGGAGATTTTTATGGGTTTTTTTGAAAAAATTGGGCTAAAAAAGAGCAAAAAAGTTGAAGAAAGGCAAAAAAAATATGCCCTTGTCACTGGTGCAAGTAGGGGAATAGGCAAACAAATTGCCACCCAACTTGCAAGCGAGGGAATAAATGTTGCAATCAATTACAATTCCTCAAGAGAATTGGCAGAAAATTTGGCACGAGAACTTGAGAAGAAATATAATGTAAAATGCCTTGCTGTTCAAGCAGATGTGTCAATTTGTGACCAAGTTGACATGATGATAGACCAAGTTACAAATGAATTTGGAAGAATAGATTATCTTGTAAATAATGCTGGAATTTGTGTTGATATGGATGTTCGTGACCGAACAGTCGGTCAGTTTGCAAAAACCTTTGCTGTAAACACATATAGCGTTTATCACCTCTGCAAAACCGTTGGGTCGGCAATGAAACAGAATGGTTTTGGAAAGATAGTGAACGTGTCGTCGAACAACTCAATAAACTGTTTTTACCCAACAACCATAGATTATGACGCTTCAAAATGCGCTGTAAACTCTTTGACCCGTAATTTTGCCATTGAACTTGCCCCAGAGGTGAATGTAAATGCCGTTGCCCCTGGTTGGGTTGACACGGATATGAATAAAGGCGTTTTGACTGATGATATTAAGCCGCTTGAAGCCGCTCGTGTCCTTAAAAAACGTATTGGAACACCACAAGATGTCGCAAACCTTGTTTCATTCCTGCTTTCTGACAAATCTGACTATATAACTGGTCAAATCATCGCTATTGACGGCGGAATGTTTTAATTTTTCACATAAAAAGGGCTGTAAGATTTGCTTATGGTCTTTTTTTGTTATTGTGTAAAGGTAGATATTGACATATGGCGAGTTTATGATATACTTTAATTAGGTTACTAGAATTATAGGGGCTTTATACAGATTTGAGGTGTGGTATGCCAAGTAAAAAAGAGCAGGTGATAAGAAATTTCTTTTTCAAGAAAAGGGACAAAAATGTTGACAAGAACGTTGACATTGAAAACGCTGAACTTGAAGAAGATTTTGAGCCTCTTGATGTTGAGAAATTTATTAAGTCAGTTGAAAGTGGTGAATACTTTAGCGAGGAAAGTTATGAAGGTGATGGTGCGGATATAAATAATTTTGAACTGTCCAATGTTGACGGGCTTGAAATGAGAGCAGCAGCGGAAGTTAGGGAGCAAGAGTTGATTCAGCTTTACCAATTTGTCGAGCAGCATGTTATGGAATTTTCACGAAGCGAGTGGTATTCTTTTGTAACAAAAGCCGCCCAAACAGTTAGAGATTTTTGTTGCTATGCAATGAAAATTGATCCCAATTTGATTGAACTGAGATATTATTGCAGCAACACTTTGTATGAAAAAGCAGTTGTTAAAAATGAAGATAATTTCTTTGTTGAAACGAATGTTCAAGACGGAAGTTTGGCTCTTGCAGAAGTGGGCTATGACTTTGACGGAAATGTAAAATATTCACTTAGCATTAACATTGAAACTCCAATGAGGGGCTTTGTCAGCACGTTCCCAGACATGTTTGCAACTCTGTTCCATGAAATGTGGCATTTGAAAGAGTTTTATGAAGAAAACCAAGAAAAAGATAATAGCGTTGAACTGCAAAAGAGTTTTGTTGAAAGTGTGGTAGATTTGGTTGAGGAATATCAAGAGAAGGGGCTTTCAAATGAGGAAATTAAGACAGAACTTGAAAAACAAGGCTTGAAAGTCGATTTGAAAATGATTGACGACCAAGGGGAAACATCGTTCGCTGACGAACAAGACGAGTATCAATTCGATGAAAATAATCGTGACGAAGATAGTTTCCGTTCTCGTTTTGAGAGGTGTGTTGCTTATAACAATGACATATACACATGGGGCGCCAACGGGGGTGAATGTAGGGCAGATAAGTTTGCCTATTTAATGCTTAGAACACTTATGAAAGACGCAGACGCAAATCCGAAATTGAGAAGAATTTTCAGACGAGCGGGAAGATATAAAATGGCACACCACGCTTTTAGCCGTGTTTACGTGCCAGTGAGAGCAGCGTATAGAGCGTTATTTAACGTGAATGTTCCAGAGGCAACAAATTTTGACCAGACATTGATAGGAAACGAGTTTATTGCAAAATACATCAGCCCAGAAAGCATTAAACGTGCGAGCGAATTGGACAAAGCACTTATGCAGTCGAAAGCCTTTGAATTGAACGAATTTCATAATCAATTTGGAAGAACAGACGATGAGGGGTTATGGAAAATTCAAGAAATGCTTGCAAAAAGAAACTTCAGAACAGTTAAGAAAATTATTGAAGCGGCCGACCAAATTGACGACATGGAAGAGCAACTGGAAGACATGCAAGAAGATATGGAAGGCGAAACATTTACATTATAAGATAAAAAAAATCTCAGACAATTTGCCTGAGATTTTTTTGGTACCAAAGGAGGGACTCGAACCCTCATGAAGTTGCCCTCGTCAGATTTTGAGTCTGATGCGTCTACCATTCCGCCACTTTGGCACAACTGAGTGTTGAAATTCAACTCTTGTATAATAACACAAAAAAATAAATTATGCAACATTTTTCTTGACAAATTTTTAAATATCTTTTACAATTTTGAAGAAAATAACTTTGGAGGTAGTTGATAATGACCAAATACGAACGCTTTGTGTTATGGCTGAATAGATTTTATCATAAGCAGAATAAGATAACAATTTGCGTTCTATATACACTCATTATGGCAATCCTCGGAGTTCTCATTTATGGTGCAACACACCAACAAGCAAGTTCAAACATTTCAGTAAAATACACAAGACCCACATATACAGTGACATTC
>DLSM01000011.1:34191-40724 GCA_002500135.1 Christensenella sp. UBA7862
CTTGGTGACACCTACGGCGACCTACCCGTGCCAACTCGCACGGGTTATTCTTTTGTTGGCTGGAGAGGGAGAAATTATTTAAATGGATACAAATTCACAAAGTCGGGCTTTGTCGAAAATTTTTCTTACAAAAATGATATTTTAACTATAACTTCAGTAACCAAGACAACGCCAGAAGAAGTTTCCGGAACGGAACAAGCTTATGTAGGGGCCTATTTGTCTTTGTCAAAAGGAAGATACATGGTGTCATTTGAAAATAGAACTTACACAGAAACTATTGACTACCCAGAGATTGCATTGATTGATAGGTCAGTTGAGCCACAGGGTTATATATGGGGAAGTCATTTTAGTTCTGATGCTTTTTTTACTTTAAATAGAGATTATTCAACTCTATTTTTTGTTGTGTATGCAAATATAAATTCTAATGGTTGGACCTCGGGGACAATTACATACAATGGGCTTATGATTTATAAGGTGTCAAGCGAAAACGAAGTTGTAAAATACGAACCTTATTATATTGAAAGTGACACACAATTTTCAAATTCCGACGATAGAGTTTTGACTGCAGAATGGGGAATCGCTGTTGGTGATTTGTCAAATTATTCAGCATGGGTTGCAAGCAGTGATGTTAAATCATACTCATGCAATGGCAACGATTTGACAATAACATCAAAAGAGAAAATTTCTTATCAAGCATATATTCTTTATGGCATTACATTTCCTGTAGGGACGTATTTATTTGCTTATGATAATTTTGATTGCAGTGGCGACAAGCCCTATCCGCAGGCAGCTGTTTATTATTATACAAGTTCCAGCAGTTTCGAAACCGCAGGATATTTGCAACATGGTGTTCAAAGGCATTATTTTACATTTAATTCATCATGTACTGGATCTATTGTAGTTTACGCATGCATTGATACAAGCAGTTCTGTGTCATGCACTGTATCATTTAAAAACCTTCGGCTTATAAAACTCCCGTGACGGGTTGGCGTGGGGGGCGACAGAGAATTTTCCATTCGGAAAATTCTGCAAAATCTTTTGATTTTGCTGCAAAACTTTGTTTTGCCTGTCGCCCCCAGATATTTTCTTGTTGTATTTTAGGACTTAATTTGAAAAGACGAGCAAAAGAGTTGGAATATATTGGAAATTGTTGTATAATTTAAACATGAAAGAAGTTATGATTTGGACAGACGGGGCGTGTTCTGGCAACCCCGGACCCGGCGGATATGCGGGCATAGTTATGTGTGACGGCAAGGGCAAAAATGTTTTTGGTGCAAGAGTGGACACGACAAACAACAGAATGGAGATTATGGCGGTTATTAAGTCGCTTGAAATTCTAAAAAAGGAATGTAATGTTGTTTTGCACTCGGATAGTGCTTATGTTTGCAACGCTGTAAACAACAAATGGCTTGAAACTTGGCAACTTCATTCGTGGAAAAATTCCGAAAAAAAGCCAGTGCTAAATCGTGATTTGTGGGAAAAACTATTGGAACTTTTGGTGAAACATCATGTGCAGTTTGTGAAAGTTAAGGGACATTCGGACAACAAACTTAACAATGAGTGTGACGAAATGGCTCGCAATGCAATTCTCAAAATGCAAGCAATGTCGCTTGACACTTTTGACAGAGTGGAAGAAAGAATAATGGATAACGAATAGGCTACAAAAAAAGAACCTTTGCATGAGGCTCTTTTTTATTATTTTTATCTGTGTTTTGTTGCGAGATGGTCAACAAGCAGTGTAACTCCAAGCACAAGCGCAGTGTAGAATAGAACAAATAAAATGTGAGGATAGATGCAAGACGCTCCGACTGATTGAAGTTCGCTTGCAATTTCAACTGAGTGCGTGAAGGGAAGATAGTTCATTATTTTCCCAAATGTTCCACTGAACATGCTTGCTGGAGTGAATATGCCGCCGAATATTCCAATAAAACTTATTAAAATAGACGAAATAGGCCCCGTCATCTTCTCATTTTTGGAGATTATTCCAATTAAAATTCCAAAGGAGATATACATAATGGCTGATGGAATGAGGTATATTATGCTTATTAAAAGATTAACATTGAAAGGGAACCCAAATATCAGTGCAACGAGAAAGAATACAACAGTTTGCAGCAAAGTCATTGGAAGTGCTGAAAGATAGAAACTGAAGATGTAGTCCGTTCGGCGAATAGGTGAAATGTTAAGTCTTTTTACAAATGATGTGTTTTTGTCTGTTGTAATTTGCAAGGCGACATATAGGGAAATGAACGTGTAGCCAAAGACGCAAATTCCACTGGCATAGTTTTCAATTTTAAAATTCTCTGGGAGATACTGCATATTCCCAAACAGAAGTTGCATGAGGCAAAGCATAAGCAAAGGGAAAGCGATGCACAAAACTAAACTCACTGGACTTCTGAACATTTCTTTAAAATTTCTTTTTGCAATAGCGAAAGTCTTTTTCATTATTCTTCCTCCGTCAATTTTAAAAATGCGTCTTCAAGGTTTTTGGATTGTGTTTTTTTAATAATTTCTGCGGGCGTGCCGACTACTTTTATTTTGCCTTTGGAGATAATTCCAATTTCATCTGCAAGTTTTTCCACTTCTTCAAGATAGTGAGTTGTAAGAATAATTGTCATTTTGCCTTTAAGTTCAGAAATTGTTTCCCACAAAATTCGTCTTGCTTTTACGTCAAGTCCCAAAGTCGGTTCATCTAAAAACAAAACCTTTGGCTCTGAAATAAGTCCCAGTGCAAGGCTAACTCGCCTCATTTGTCCGCCGGATAAGTTCTTACATCTGACATTTGTTTTTTCTTCCAATTTAAGTTTAGATATAATTTTGTCAATTTTTTTATCTTTGTCTTTTATGTCATAGAGGGAAGCGATAAACTCCAAATTTTCTCGCACTGTCAAATTTTTGGCTACTGCTGTTTCTTGTGGCGAGATGTTTATAATTTTTCTTACATCAAGTGTGTTTTTGACAATATCATATCCGCCTATTTTTGCAGTGCCACTGGTTGGGAGCATAACCGTTGATAACATATTTATAAGGGTGGTTTTGCCAGCGCCATTTAGACCTAAAAGTGCAAAACATTCATTTTCCTTAATTGTCAAACTAACATTGTTGACGGCGGTCAGTGTTTTAAATTTCTTTGTTAAGTTTTGAATTTCAATCATTTTGCCCTCCATTTTTTGCTTTAAAAATTTCTTCTGCAAACTTCAAATAGTCGTCATATTTTGCCATGCCAATTCCTTTTTCAGTGTCGCCAAAAAGAATGAGCATGTCGCCCTCTTTAATGTTAAAAACATCACGTGCTTCTTTTGGAATAACCATTTGACCTTTGCTTGTAACTTTTGTTGTCCATATAAATTTTTTCCTTTCCATTTTGTTCCTACCTTTCTTACAAGTCTTACTTAAATTATATTTACAATTCTGGGTAAAGTCAAGCGATTGAAAATAAATTATATATTATTTGTGTAAAAAACTTTAAAAAATAATAATAAATATCAATTATTTATGTTTTTATTTTACAAAATAATTTTACATGAGGGTTTTGTGATTGTTAAATTGTTTTAATGCGTAAGATAAGTAAGACGCTTTTTAACATTTTTTTAATAAATTCTTTATGCAAAATGAAATAGGGAAAGGGTAGATTTTTTATAAATAAATTTTAAAATATGGGCAAATTTGACTTGTCTTGACAATATATGTTTGATAAAATTGTATAGAGAAAAAGTCATGGGGAAAGATTGAAACATGAGTGAAGGTAGAGTTTATTTTGTTATAGATATGAAATCTTTTTTTGCATCTGTTGAGTGTGCGGAGCGGGGGCTTGACGCAATGACCACAAATCTTGTTGTGGCAGATGGAACTCGTGGCTCGGGGACAATATGTCTTGCAATAAGTCCTGCGATGAGAAAACTTGGAATAAGAAATAGGTGCAGGCTTTATGAAATTCCACAAAATGTTGATTATATTCTTGCCCCACCACGAATGAAAAAATATATTGAATATGCTGCAGAAATTTACGCAATTTATTTGAAATACATTAGCAAAAATGATATTCATGTTTATTCCATTGACGAATGTATTTTGGACGTAACGGACTATTTGAAATATTACAAGACCACCGCCAAACCTTTTGCTCAAAAGCTTATGAATCAGATATTGGACAAGTTGGGAATTCCGTCATCGGTTGGAATTGGGACAAATATGTATCTTGCAAAAATTGCTCTTGACATAACTGCAAAATCTGCTAAAGATAGAATTGGCTGGCTTAATGAAGAAAAGTTTGTCAAAACATTGTGGCACCACAGACCACTTACTGACTTTTGGCAAATTTCAGAAGGAACCGTAAGCAGACTTAGGAAATATGGAATTTTTGATATGGAAGGCATTGCAAAAGCAGATGAAGACTCATTGTATAAAGAATTTGGGGTCAATGCAGAACTTTTGATTGACCATGCTTGGGGCAGAGAGCCATGCCTTATGAGTGACATCAAAAATTATAAGTCGCAGTCAAAGTCAATTTCTTCATCTCAAATTTTGCCTTGCAATTACACTTTTGACGAAGCAAGAGTTGTTGTGAAGGAAATGGTGCAAAATGGGTGTTATGACCTTGCAAATCAGAATTACGCCACACAACTGGTGCATGTTTATGTGAGTTATGGTGACAGAAAAGGTGAAGGGGACAAAGGCACACAGCGATTGTCAGTTGTTACAAATTTATATTCCATAATTGGCAAGACGTGTGATGAGTTGTTTTGCAAAGTTGCCGACCACAAAAAACTTATTCGCAAAATTGGCTATTGTTTTGACGATTTAGTGCCAGAAAACGATGAAATTTATGACTTTTTCACAGATTTTGATAACGTGAAAAAAGAGAAGGTAAAAACAAGAGCCGTTCTTGAAGTGAAGGATAAATATGGCAAAAATTCAATTTTGAAAGGTCTTGACTATGAGGATAAAGCCACACAAAGAGAAAGGAATGTGTCAATAGGGGGACATAAAAGTGGAGAAAAGATGTAAAATGCCACGAATTGATAGGGCGAAACAATTTGCCCCGTTTGACGCCTTGAAAGGTCTTAGGGACGCTTTGAGAGAAAAAGAACGAGAGCATGACGAAATGTTAAAAAATAAAATAAAACACGAAAATATTGATGAAATATAACTTTTCTTTCTAAACAAAATCACTCGTTATTTCATAAATAATTAGATATGGAAAGTGTTTTTGTTTTTGATAGCGGAAGTGGTGGAGAATTTGTCACAAGGGAACTTTTGCGAGAGTTGCCAAACGAAAAATTTGTTTTGTTCAAAGATGTTGAAAATTGCCCATATGGGACAAAAAGCAAATGGAAAATGTGGCATATTGTCCACAGAATTTTGACGACCGCCCAAAGAAAACTTCACCCAAAGGCGATTGTTGTTGCGTGTAACACGGCAAGCAGTTTGTTTGAAAACAGAATTAAGAAAAAATATAACGACGTGCCAGTATTTTTTGTCATACCGCAGATAAATGACAAAATTTTATCACAAAAAACTCTTATTCTTGCCACGACCAGAACTGCAAAGTGTAACAAACAAATAGCAAACGCAAAACAAAACCCAAATTGCATTGTTTTGGGTTTTGACGATTTGGCAAAGAAAATTGACCTTGCTCGAATGTCTATACAAGCAAAAGCAGACTTAAAGTTATATTTGTTAAATGAACTATCAAAATATAAATCATATGGGATAAGAAACATTGTTCTTGCTTGCACACATTACACATATATAAAGAAACAGCTCCGAGAGATTTTTGGGAATGTTAAGTTTTTTGAAAAGAGCAAACTTATTGCAAAGGAACTTAAATGTTATTTGCAAGGGAACAAGGGTTTGTCAAAAAGACAAAGTAAATCTCTCCATAACTATCAAAACAAACTTAAGACGACAAGAAACGATATAAAAAATAACACACGACGGGAAAACCAAAACAAGTCAATCTCCCAACTTTTTAAAACTCAGGTTGTGGTTGTGGAAAATTTGCAAGAACTGAAAAACTTATAAAAATAAAAAAAACCTTCCGCAGAAGGCTTAAAATATTGGTGGTCCCAATAGGACTCGAACCTATGACCTCTTCGATGTGAACGAAGCGCTCTAACCAACTGAGCCATGGGACCTAACAGAGAATATAATAGCACAAATAAAATAAAAATCAAGCAAATTGAAGAAGTTTTTGAAAAAATTAAAATTCTGTCGTCGATTTGTCAAAATTTTCTTGACAAAATTTGCTATATCTTTTAAAATTTTGAAGAAAATACATTTGAGAGGTAAACTGAAATGACCAAATATGAACGCTTTGTGCTATGGCTGAATAGATTTTATCATAAGCAAAATAAGATAACAATTTGCGTTCTATATACTTTGATTATGGCAATCCTTGGAGTACTCATTTATGGTGCAACACACCAACAAGCAAATTCAAGCATATCTGTAAAATATACAGTCCCCACATACACAGTGACTTTTGACGCCAACGGCGGCGAGTTATCCACAACGGGGGGGGGGTATCCTCTAAG
>DLSM01000011.1:40743-56777 GCA_002500135.1 Christensenella sp. UBA7862
CTTGGTGACACCTACGGCGACTTACCCGTGCCGACTAAAAGTGGCAAAGCATTTGTCGGCTGGACAAAAAACATTGTAAAAAACAATATTCAACAGTTTGGCCATAGTGGATCTTCAACAACTATTGACAAAACAACAAACAAATTTACATTTTCAATATTCTTTACTAGCAGTGCCACAGGAGAACTATGGCGTAGTTTTTATATTGATGTATCTGGACTTGCAGGGAAAACACTAACAATCTCTGGCAAACTTGCTGGGCTAAGTGAAAATAATGCTTCATTTTATTATCTTGTTGTAGGACAGGGTCATGAAGGAACTTATCCCACATTTTTCCCAGATTCATCAGATAGCAAGCAAGTTTGTGACAGAGCGTCTTATTCAGATGGTTTATATTTTTCCCACACTCTTACAATCATTGACAATCCTTCAATAATTGGGCTTTGCATTTGGGGAAATGTCACAAGTGCTGGTGGGAAAGTTGAACTAACAGTTGAAAATTTGCAAGTAGAAGTGGGGGCTTCTGCAAGCGACTTTGAAAGTTCAGCCCAACCACTGTATCCAACCACTCAAAAAACATGCTACAAAGACGAAACCTATGTCGCAATGTGGGATACAAATATTCTCGATGCAACAAATTCTTTTCATCAAGCGGGTTGGAGTGGGGACTACACAATTATAAATGTTGGGACAAATAAATATGAATATATATTTGCTGTTTACGGAGAAACATATAATCCCGATGACGGATATGCATGGGTTTCATTCTGGCTTGATATGTCGTCTTATGTAGGGAAACTCGTAACTATCTCTGGCAGTCTTGAAGAATTGAAAGAAAGTGGTGCTGATTTTTCTTCTCTCACTGTTGGTCAAGGAAATACAGGGAAATATCCAACTAGCATCGTTAATTCTCCAGATAGTAAAAGAGTTTGTTTCAAACCTTCATATAAATATGGCTTAAAATTTACACATACAGTAAAGATAATCGAGAATCCTTCTTTGATTGGACTTGACATATGGATAGCCAACACTCAAAATTCAAATGCGATTGTTAGCCTTAGAATAACAGACCTTCAAATTGGTGTTTATGGATAAATAAGAAAACACACGAAAAAAAATCCCCATATATAAGTGGGGATATTTTTTGTTGTTTTACGCTCTAACTTGTCTTGGTCCATAGGCAAGTGGTTTTTCGCATTGTTGTGGTTCAAGTGGCATCGGCTCAAGGTTGCTCATATATGCTTGAGTGTTTGTTCTTAAAGTGTTTGTTGTTGGGGCATAATAATTTACTCTTGGGTTGTTGCGAGATGTGTTATAAGTTGAGTTTGTGCCATAATTTCTTGAAGTGTAATTTGAATTGTTAGTTGCGTTTCTATTTACATTGTTGTTTGAATAATTCCTATTGTAATTTGTGTTTGAAGTGTAGTTTGTTTGAGAATTGTTTGTTGTATTTTTGTTTGTGGCGTAAGTTGAGTTGCTAACAATGCTATTGCCGTTTTTATTGTAAGTTACGCCATAATTTGTGTTGTTTGATGATTTGTTGTCAGTTTTGCTAGTTGTTGAGGTATTTGAATTGTTGATTGTGTTTGAATTTGTAACACGATTTGTTGTTTGGTCATTTGGCAAACGTTTTGTCACAGTTGTGTTGTTTGCTGGAATGGTGTTTGAAGAAGCGTTGTTTTGGGTCGTGTTATTTGTTATTGTGTTGTTATCTACAACTGGCTTTTCATATTCTGTTGGAAGAAGGGTTGTTGTGCCGTTGTTCACAATGTTTTTATTCCCATGTCTATTTTCATTGTATCTTTGTGGGTCTTTAATATCCTTGGTATATGGGTTGGTGTTGTAAGAATATCTATTGTTGTTTGTATAATGGTTGTTATTTTGATTTACACCATTTGAAGAATATCTTTGTCCATTTTGATAATCGTTGACTGTTGTCCATCTGTTGCGATTTGAATTGTATTGATTTTTTGCAGAGTTGTATCTGTTTGCTCCAGTTGAAGTGCCAAGCATTGCTTCATCTTGTTTTTCGCCAAGGAGTTTGTTTGCAAATGCAATAAGGTCAAGGACAGAGTTGTTTGCATTGTTGCAAGCATTGCAATTTGCGTCAATGCAGTTATACACGTTTCTGTAGTCTGCAGTCATAGAGCCAGAGTTTGAAGCAAGGTTAAGTTTTTTCTTGCCGATTGTGTTGACTGTTGATTTGCAACTTTTGCATGATGAAATGTTGTTTGTGCATTGTTTAATCACTTCATAATAACTGTTGAGAGTTTTGACATCGCTGTCAGAAAGTTTTGCTTCACCATTTTTTAGTCTTTCAAGAAGTTGCTTTGCCTTGTTGCAGTTGTTTATAAGGGAAGTCTTTGTGTTTGAGTATTCCTTGTTAAGGTCGCAAACATTATTGCAAGCGGTTCTAAGGTCGTTGTAGTTTCCATTTCCGTTTGCAAGGTTAAGATTTCTTCTTGTGGCTCTGTAGTCATTGCCAGCAAAAAGATTTACACTTGCTTTTTGTGTCATGTGATTTCTTGTTGGAACTTTGGAGTTCAAAACTTCTCTGTAAGGATAAATGTTCTGTCTTACATTCCTTCTGCCAGTTGAAACATCACTTCTGCTTGTGTTTGAATAAGTGCTATTTTGTGGGCAGTCTTTGCACTTGTAGCAGTTGCCGTTTTCGCAATAATAACAGCCGTCATTGTAGCAGTGATAGCCGTCAGATGTGTCCCTTTCTTCGCCCAAAAGGGAAGTTAAGTCCATTTTGTCACTGTTTACATCTTCAAGTTTTTTCACTTGAGAAATCATCTTATCAAGCCCACCAGATATCTTCTTGCTGGCAAGTTTGACTTGTGCTTGATTGCCGTTTGAGCATGCAAAGAGAAAAGTGCAAGCAAGCAAAATTGAGAGTATTCCAATAAATTTTTTCATTTTTACCTCCGGAACATCATTGTTCAAAGTTATTTTGGCAGAAAATTGTGAAAATATTTATTTTTTTGTATAAAATTTTTTGCACTGACAATATTTATCAAGAAAAATGTTGCCACTTATGATAATTAGGAGATAAAAATGGATAAGATAAAAATAAATCAAGAATATTGTAAATTTGTTGAAAATAGGTTGCCTAAAACGAGATTTTTCCCCTCACTTTTGTGGGCGTTTCTTGTTGGTGGGCTTATTTGTTGCATTGGACAAGGGATATTTGACGGGCTTATGGCAATTTTCCCAGCATTGTCCAAAGATGACGTTCAAGCATACACACTTGTCATTCTTATTTTCCTTGCGGCACTTCTCACTGGTGTTGGAATTTACGACAGAATTGGAGTGTTTGCGGGGGCTGGGTCTATTGTTCCTATTACGGGCTTTTCAAACTCCATTGTCAGCCCAGCAATGGACTTTAAAAATGAGGGTTGGATATTTGGCGTGTGCGTAAAGATGTTTTCCGTTGCGGGACCTGTTATTGTTACGGGAATTGTGTCAAGCATGCTCGTCGGAACTATTTATTATATAATTGGACTTTTTGGCTAGGAGCAAAGCAATGTGGTTATTCCAAAATAAATCCCAAGCCATTGTTTTGCGAAACAAACTAGGCAATGTGTGACTTAATATAATAGCATTATTTGAAAGGAGAAAATATGTTAAATAGAGTTGGTGAAAGGACAATTAAATTCAAAACGCCACCCAAAATTATAAGTGGATATGCAATTGTGGGACCAAAAGAAGGCTTAAGCCCTGTGTCGAAGTATTTTGACTATATATTAAAGAATGATTTGTTCAACGAAAAGACTTATGAAATTGCCGAAAGAAAAATGCTTGAACAAGCAATTTGTGGGGCGACTGACAAGGCAAATATTTTATCAACGGACATTGATGTGTTACTCAGTGGCGACTTGCTCAATCAAATTATTTCTGCTTCATATTCTGCAAGACAAATTCAAACAGCGTTTGTTGGGGTGTTTGGTGCGTGTTCCACCATGACAGAAAGTCTTGCACTAGGTGCTTGCCTTGTTGACGGCGGATATTGTGGCAAGGTGGCTTGTGCTACTAGCAGTCACTTCTCAACGGCAGAAAGACAGTTTAGGTCACCACTTGAACTGGGGTGTCAAAGACCACCAACTTCTCAATGGACAGTGACTGGTGCTGGGTGTTCCATTTTATCACGTGACGGTGTTGGGCATAATATCACACTTGCAACATTTGGCAAGGTTGTGGACTTTGGTGTAAATGATATGAATAACATGGGCGCAGCCATGGCACCTGCAGCGGCCGACACCTTAAGGGCTTTGTTTAGAGATACAAACACAACCCCAGCAGACTATGACCTTATTGCAACAGGCGACCTTGGAAAACTGGGCAGTGAGATACTTGTTGACCTTATGGAAAACTATGGATATAAAATGGGTGAAAACTATTGTGATTGTGGACAACTCATATTCAGCAACAAACAGCGAAGTTTTATGGGTGGAAGCGGTTGCGGTTGCAGTGCCAGTGTAATGAATTCATATATCTTAAGCAAACTTGATAGCGGTGACTACAAAAAAGTTATCTTAATGTCAACAGGAGCGCTGATGAGCACAACATCAAGTCAGCAAGGAGAAACTATCCCAGGCATTGCTCATGCAGTTGTTGTGGAAAAAGGGAAATAAGGAGAAAAAATTATGGATATGTTTTTGAAATATCTTATAGTGTTTGGAGTGGGTGGACTGGTGTGTCTTATTGCACAAATTCTTATAATAAGAACTCGCATGACATCTGCAAGAATTTTGGTGTTGTTTGAACTTATAGGGGTGCTACTTCAAGCGGTCGGGATATTCGAGCCAATTAAAAACTTTGCCAATGCGGGCATAACTGTGCCTATTGTAGGTTTTGGAGCAAGTCTTGCAAGAGGTGCTATGGAAGGAGTGAAGAAGTCGGGTATCCTTGGCATATTTAATGGTGGGGTAACAGCAACCGCCGCTGGAATTGCCGCTGCAGTAGGGTTTGGGTACTTGTTTGCACTTATATTCAAAGCACGTAGCAAGAAGTCATAATTTTTGGCACAAGAAATATTCTAACGACTAAATATGAATAGTTAGTCATAATTATGACATAAGAATAATATATTAGTAACATGGAAAAGGTGGGGCAAGTTGACTGCGGGGACTACAAATCTCTTGAGCAGAAGTATATTGAAAGTCGGTTTAGCGAATGTAAGAAGAAACATTTTAGAAAAGGGCTTATCATATTTATTTCTGTTGCAGCAAGTATAATTGCTTGCCTTTTTTGCTATGCGAAATTTGTTGTGGCACCAGTTGTGTGGGAGTATGGAGAGTCTGGAGTGGAGAAAATGCTTGTTGTGTCAAGTAACAATGCAATATCCTCAATAAACATAACACAATATGATGACTTAACTACAATAAAGTATGATAGTAACAATAGGATAACGTCAATAATAACAAATTCAGCAAAGATAAATGAGTTGGCAAATACTCTTGCAACAAAAACACAAGAGGAACTAGATAATCAATCGTCACTTGGATTGAGTATTCCTCTTGGCACGTGTTCTGGAATATCTTTTCTTGCTGGGCGTGGGGGAGATGTATCACTTTCCGTCCAACCACATGGCAATGTTATATGTAGATTTTATTCAACATTTGTTAGTTCTGGGATAAATCAAACTTTGCATAGAATTTGGGTCAGCATAGAGAGTGAAGCCACTCTTGTTTTGCCGTCTGGGGCAAGGACAATAAGTAAGCAAGTTGAATATTTGGTGGCAGAATGTGTTATAGTGGGAGAGATTCCAGAAGTGTATCTTAATGGCAAGATTTATGAAAATTAAAAAATATTGAGAGAAAGTTTGAAATAATGGTTGACATTTTTTACATAAATGTTAATATATTATCGTTAAGAAAATTTTGAACACCCAAGTCACTATGGTGGCGGAAGTGTTTGAAATTTTGTAAAAGCGATGATGAAAGACCAATAATGTTGTCGGGAATTTCCAACAATCAAAAAAGAGAGAACTTTCGCCAAAAAGGTGTGCTGAAAAAAGTTTGTTGATTGTGACGCATGAATTCACTTTCTAGCTTCCAGCTGAACTTGTAGTAGGATTGGACGGGTTTGCCCGTAATAGCACAAATGAGGGTCTGCGGACTGAAATTAGGTGGTACAGCGGAGAATTTCGCCCTAATGGAAAAAGGGGAGGAATTCTCTTTTTAGTTAATAAGGAGTTAGTATGGAAAATTTGGAAGAATTGCTTGCTAAGGCAAAAGAAAAACTTGCAAAAATTAAGGAAAGCGGGGAACTCGGCTCATTTTATCAAGAATATCTTGGCAAAAATGGCGTAATAACGGGTGTCTTGAAAGGCATGAAGGATTTGCCAAATGAAGCCAAAAAGTCATTTGGTGAAGCAGTGAATAAGGCAAAATCAGCTATCCAGACAATGCTTTCAGAACGTGAAATGAGAATTGCAGAGGAAAGATTGCAAAGAAAAATTGAGGCGACAAAGGATATTGACTTAACTGTTCCTTCAAAAGTTAGAAAGGGAAGTTTGCACCCAATAACCATTGTGCAAAAAGAAGTTGTTGATATTTTCTTGAGCATGGGTTTTGCGGTGGAAGACGGCAACGAAATTGAAACAGAGTACAACAACTTTGAAGCAGTTAATGTGCCTAAAAATCACCCAGCAAGAGATATGCAAGACACTTTTTATCTTGACAACGGACAAGTGCTTAAAACTCACACTTCTGCCGCTCAAAACAGAATTATGAGAAAATATGGGGCACCATTAAAAGTTATTTTCCCAGGAAGGTGTTTTAGAAATGAGGAACTCGATGCTAGCCATGAAAATACATTCTTCCAAATTGAAGGGATGATGATTGATAAAAATGTTTCTGTTGCAAATCTTATTTACTTTATGAAAGAAATGCTCACACATGTTTTTGGAAAAGAAATAAATGTTAGACTTAGACCTGGTTTCTTCCCATTTGTTGAACCTGGGTTTGAACTTGACATTTCTTGCCCATATTGTGACGGTGAAGGTTGCAGAGTGTGTAAACATGGTGGGTGGATTGAACTTTGTCCATGCGGCATGATTCATCCAAATGTCCTTAGAATGGGCGGCATTGACCCAGATGAATATCAAGGATTTGCGTTCGGGCTAGGCTTTTCAAGGCTTGCAATGATGAACTTTGATATAACAGAAATAAGACTTCTTAACAGTGGAAATATACAAGCACTTTCACAAGCAAAAATAAAGTGATAGGAGAGAAAAATGATAGTTTCTATAAATTGGATAAAAGATTTTGTTAACCTTGACGGTGTGGATATTGAAAAGTTGATTTCAAAATTTACTTTGGGTGTTGCTGAAGTTGAGGGAATTGAATATAAAGGAAGAAATTTGTCTGGAGTTGTTACAGCCAAAATTTTGAGCGTTGAGCCAGTGGAAAACAGCAAAAAACTTCACCTTCTTAAAGTTGATTGCGGAGATGAGGTGTTGCAAATTGTATGCGGTGCGCCAAATGTAAGAGTTGGACTTGTGACCGCTCTTGCAAAAATTGGAGCAAAACTTGGTGATATTACAATCGGTAAGGCAAAACTTGCTGGAATTGAAAGTTTCGGAATGTGCTGTGGCGGAGATGAAATTGGAATTTCTGACGATCACAGCGGCATTGTCGAACTTGACGAAAACACACCAATAGGAGTTGACATTAAGTCTGTTTTGGATATTGAGGACACATTGTTTGAAATAGACAACAAATCTCTTACAAATAGACCTGACCTTTGGGGAATTTATGGCATTGCAAGAGAAATTTCTGCACTCACTGGAAGACCAATCAAACCCCTTGAACTTGCAAATGAAAAAGATTTTGTGGGGGATAAGGTCAATGTTAAAGTGGACAGCGCAAGTTGTAACAGATACACCTGTGCAAGAATGGAAAATGTTACAAGAAAAACCTCTGACCTTAATATGCAAATTCGTCTTTTCTATTGCGGCATGAGAGGAATAAATTTTCTTGCTGACGTGACAAACTATGTTTTGCTTGAACTCGGTCAGCCAATGCATGCTTTTGACGGCAGCCTTGTAAACTCCATTGAAGTTTACGACCTAAAAGAAGACTGTGACTTTGTTACACTTGACGGCACAACAAGAAATCTTAAAAAAGGCAATATGGTCATTGCAAACAATGGAACACCAGTTGCACTTGCAGGTATTATGGGCGGGGAAAACAGCGAGATAACAAATGATACAACGTCTGTCCTAATTGAATCTGCAAACTTTGACGCATACAAAGTTAGAACAACTGCAACATCACTTGGAATGAGAACAGAAGCTAGTGCAAGATATGAAAAATCTCTTGACCCAGAACTTACGATGACTGCACTTTTAAGACTTGTTTATCTTGTTAAATCTCAAGACAAAAGTTCTAAAATTTCATCAGGTATTTGCGACATTTACAACAAACATTATCCAAAACTTGAAATTACACTCACGAAAGAATATGTGGATAGATTTGTTGGAATTGAAATTGACGAGAAGACAATTCTAGATATATTAACAAGCCTTTCATTCAAACTTCTTGAAAATAAGAATGGCGCATATAAATTTGAGGTTCCAACATTTAGGGCAACAAAAGACATAAACGGCAAGGCGGACCTTGTTGAGGAAATCACAAGAATTTATGGCTATGATAACATAACTCCAAAATCTATTGTTCAACCAGTTAAACCTGCACTGTTGGATAAAGCAGTTTCTCTTGAATATGATGTCAAATATGCACTTGCAAGCCGTTTTGACTTGAATGAAACACATTCTTACATTTGGTATGACTACGCTTCAAACAAAGCTCTTGGTATAAATCCACCAAGCGTTATAAGATGTGTTAATTCTCTAAACAAAGACAATGATAAAATTCGTAGCACAATGATTCCAAGTCTTCTTAAAGTTATTGCAGACAACAAAGGCGTTTATAACAACTTTGGGACATTTGAAATTGGCAGAGTTGTAAAGAGAATGAGAGAAGACAATCTTGCAGATGAAACAAAGAGCCTAGGACTTTTGCTTTATAGAAAGTCATCTTCTGAGGAAGCAGCACTGCTTGAAGTAAAGGAAATATTAGACTATCTCTTTGAATATGTTTTGAAAATGAAGTTGTCACTTGAACTTTCAACTCCACAAAATGATTATGCTCACCCAAAGAATTTCTACAAAATTTATGCAGAGAATGAAGAAGTTGGCGAATTGTTTGAAATAAACCCAAGAGTTTCGGACAAAATAGAAGAAGGGTGTGTTGTTGTGGGGCTTGAAATCAATTTCTCAAAACTATGCTCGCAGCCACAGATAAAAACAGTATTTGAAAAAATTAGCAAATATCCAACAACAAAACTCGACTTTAATTTCCTTATTCCACAAGGGAAGTTGTATAAGGATATTATCTCAATCGCTCAAAGCATTGACACTGACCTTAATTACAAAGTCAACCTACTTGACATTTATGAAAACGCAAACGGGCAGAAAAGTTACACGTTGCACTATGAAGTAAACAGCCTAGAAAGAACTCTTACAACTGAGGACATTGACCGCTTCCACGCTGCAGTTATTTCTAAATTTGAGCAAAACGGAATTGGACTTAAACTCTAAACTAATTTATTGACAATTTTTACAACGGAAAGTATAATTTTAGTATGATTTATCTTGATAATGGTGCCACAACCAAGCCACGAAAAGAAGTTGTGGAAGAATATGTGAAGAACTGTGAGGAAGGATTTTTTAACCCTTCCGCAGTTTATTCATCGGCTTTTAATCTTTCAAAAAAGATTGACGATGTTAGAAACCTTATATTAAAAGTCCTTTCTGGCGACGAATACAAGGATTGGGTTGTGTTTACTTCTGGAGCGACTGAGGCAAATAATCTTGCCATTTTTGGTGCAGCAACCAACAAAACAAAAAAATATCTCTTTTCAGTTGGCGAACACCCATCAGTCTATAACTGCGCCCAAGAACTTTTAAGAAGAGGCTATAATGTACAGTTTATTCCGCTTTCTCATGCTGGAGAAATAGACTACGAAGCGTTTGAGAAAATGTGCGACAAGGATACTTGTTTTGTTTCCACAATGTTTGTGAGCAACGAAACGGGGGCTATTAATGACTTAGTGAAAATTCGTCAAATAATTGATAGCAAAAACCCAAATTGCATATTTCACGTTGACGCAGTGCAAGGTTTTTGCAAGTTGCCACTTTCAGTCAAAAAGGCGAAAATCAATTTGCTATCAATGTCTGCTCATAAAATAGGTGGACTAAAGGGTGTTGGGGCATTGTTTATTTCAAGCAAACTTAATCTAAAAAACATTTCCTATGGCGGTGGGCAGGAAAAGGGGTTGAGGTCTGGAACAGTGAACGCTGGCGGCATACTCGCCATGGGCAAAGCAGTGCAACTTGCATATGGTGATATGAATAAAAATCTTGAAAAAACTAAGCAGTTAAAAGCATTATTATTGGAAAAGTTAAACAAGAATTTCAAGGATAAGTTCATTTGTGCATCAACAGATAATTGCTCACCTTATGTTGTGAGTTTAATGTTTAAAGGCATAAAAGGTGAAGTCTTGATGCGAAAATTGGACACAAAAGGTGTTATCGTTGGCACTGGCTCTGCGTGTTCTGCAAGCAAAGTTGGCAATCGTGTTCTTGAAAATATGGGCTTCACAAAAGACCAAATAACTGGAGCAGTGAGAGTTAGTTTCGGTTTTGAAAGCAGTGAAAATGATGTTGAAACCCTTTGCGAAAAGTTGAAAGAATGTTTGGAGAATTGATATGAAAGAAGTTATTTTGATTAGATTTGGTGAAATATTTTTGAAGGGAAGAAACTATTCTTTTTTTGAAAACACACTTTTTAGAAATGTTGAACGCCGCTTGAAGAATTTTAATTTAAACCTTGAACGCATTTCTGGCAGATTTCTTGTAAGTGATTTTGAGCAATCGGACAAAGAAGAAATAATAGAGGCAATTCAAACAGTTTTTGGGCTTGTGTCACTTAGCACGGCTTATGAAGTTGAAACATCAGTTAATGCAATAGAAGATGCTTGCTCGAAGGTTCAAATTGGAAATGAATCTTTCAAAGTTGAGGTTAAACGTGCTGACAAGACTTTCCCAATTAAGAGTTTTGAATTTGCAGGACAACTTGGTGGAATTATTTTGCAGAATAATGTGAATGCAACCGTTGATGTCCACACTCCACAAAAAGTTGTCTATGTTGATATAAGACAAAATGGCAAGACCTATATTTTCTACGACAAAATTCCATGTTTAGGCGGTATGCCAGTGGGGACGGCGGGTAAAGCAATGCTGCTTTTAAGTGGCGGGATAGATAGCCCAGTTGCTGGCTTTCTTATGGCAAAACGTGGACTTTGCATAAATGCCATTCACTTTGAAAGTTATCCCTATACAAGTGAGCAAGCAAAACAAAAAGTTATTAACCTTGCAAACATTATCAAAAAATATACTGGAAATATTAGACTTCACATTGTTCCTTTTACAAAGATTCAAGAGGAAATCCACAAACGATGCGATGACGAATACATGGTGACTTTGGTTAGAAGATTTATGATGGAAATTGCTGAAAAAGTTGCCGAAAAATCTGGCTGTAGTGCAATTATAACTGGCGAGAATTTGGGGCAAGTTGCAAGTCAAACAGTTGAGGGAATTACAATGACAAGCATGATGGCGAAGGAACTTCCAATTTTCAGACCACTTATCAGTTTTGATAAGATTGAAATCTCCAACATTTCAGAAAAAATTGGGACATATGATATCTCAATTCTTCCATATGAAGATTGCTGCAGTGTTTTCTTGCCAAAGAATCCAGTTACACATCCAAAATTAAAGAAAATTCTTGAGAACGAAGAATTGCTAAACAGAGAAGCGTTAATTGAAGACGCAATCTCTCGAATGGAAATTATCGACCTAAAAAATTAAGCAAAATGCGACTCTACTAATAGTAGAGTCGTATTTTTATCCCAAAAGACAAAATAAGTTGACAGATGAAAAGCATATTGATAAAATGACTATGTCAAAAGATTATAAGTTATACAACATTTATATAAATTAAATTTAATATACTAAAATAGTTGAAGTTGCAACTTAAAGCATTGTGGAGTTGGACTTTATTGCAAATAATTTAAATATGTTATAAATGTTGACTTGTTTGATATTTGATAAATATATGTAAGAGGACACAAAAATAATGGTATCAGTTTTATGGCTAGTGATTGCTTGTGTTCTTTGTGTTTGTGCGGGTGCAGGTGCGACAATATTTTTGAATGTTAGAAAGAGTTCTCAGTCAAAAAGCAATGCAGCAAAAATTTTGGAAAATGCCTATGCAGAAGCAAAAACTGCAAAGAAAGAAGCAATATTAGAGGCAAAAGAGGAAATTCATGCTTTGAAAGAAAAATGTGACGCTGAAATAGCAGAACGTTACAATGAAATTTCAAAATCGGAAAATCGTTTGACACTTAAAGAAGAATCTCTTATCAGAAAAGAAGAGGGAATTGATAAGAAAGTGGAATCGCTTGATGTGGCTTTATCTCAAGTTAAAGACAGGGAAAAAGAACTCGCTTTGGCCAAAGAAGAAGTTGCAAAGGAAAACGAAAAAATTTCACAAGCGCTAGAGCGAGTTTCGGGATTATCGAAAGAAGAGGCAAAAAAGCAACTTGTTGACATGTATGTTGAACAAGCAAAACATGACTGTGCATCGACCATCAGAAGAATGGAAGAAGAAGCGGTTGAAAATGCAGACAAAAAGGCAAAAGAAATTGTCACACTTGCTGTTCAAAAATGTGCGACAAGCATAACATCAGAAATTACTGTGACAGTTGTTCCACTTCCAAATGATGAAGTGAAGGGTAGAATTATTGGGCGTGAAGGGCGAAATATCAGAGCGATTGAAAATGCAACTGGCGTTGACCTTATTATCGACGACACCCCAGAAGCGGTTGTTCTTTCAGCATTTGACCCAGTTCGAAGAGAAATTGCTCGAGTTGCACTTGAAAAACTTATTATGGACGGAAGAATTCACCCAGCAAGAATTGAAGAAATTGTTGAAAAAGCACAGAGAGATGTCGAAGCGTCAATCAAAGAAGCGGGCGAAAATGCGGTCTATGAAGCAGGAGTTATTGGGCTTCACCCAGAACTTGTCAAGGTACTTGGCAGACTTAAATTTAGGTCAAGTTATGGTCAAAATGTTCTAAAACACAGTCTTGAAGTTTGTCATATTGCAGGACTTCTTGCAAGCGAACTTGGGGCAAATGTTAAGATTGCAAAACGTGGTGGATTGCTACATGATATCGGCAAGGCTCTTGACCATGAACAAGAAGGAACTCACGTTTCAATCGGCGTTGACCTTTGCAAAAAATATAAAGAATCACCAGAAGTTATACATTGTATTCAAGCACACCATGGTGATGTGGAATTCCACTCTCTTGAAGCGATTATTGTTCAAACTGCAGACGCAATTTCAAGTAGCAGACCTGGGGCAAGAAGGGAACTTCTTGACGCATATATCAAACGTCTTGAGAACCTTGAAAACATTGCAAATAGTTTTAAGGGTGTTGAAAAATCATACGCGATTCAAGCGGGTCGTGAAATCAGAATTATGGTAAAACCAGAAGAAGTTAGTGACGAAAGCATGGTCTTCCTTGCAAAAGACATTGCAAGAAAAATTGAAAACGAATTGCAATATCCAGGACAAATTAAAGTTAATGTTATTAGGGAAACTCGTGCAACCGATGTGGCAAAATAATTCTTAATTGTCTATCAAATCACCAAAAAAAGAAGGATATTTTCCTTCTTTTTTACTATATTTTTGTTAAATTATTTGTAAAAATTTGATAAAAAATAGTTGAAAAATGGTTTATATTTTGTATAAATTTCATATTATTTTGCATTGCGAAAAAGTTTTTAGTTTTTGTTTTCGCCAAGAAGAGTGGCAATAAAAACAGGCAAAACATAAATTATGATATGAAAATATTTGATGCACATAATGATTTTTTGACGGAATTGAATAAGGAACAAAGGCGGGCGTATGTTGCTTGGCTTGAGAAATATTGCAAGAGAACAAAAATGCTTGCACAGATTTGGACAAGCGAATTAAAACAACCCATGAAAAAAATCATTGACCTAAAAAGTGAGATTTGCAAGGCAAATAAGCATGGAAATTTTGTCCTTGCCATTGAGGACCTAGGGTTTTTGAATGAGAATAATTGGAAGAAAAATATTCAGAAAATTATTGAATTAAAACCTTTTTCATGTGGGATTGTTTGGAACAATGACAATTCGCTTGGCGGTGGGGCTTTTGGCAAAAGTGGGCTAACTAGGCTTGGTGAGAAAGTTGTTGCAATACTTGAAAGGGCGGGAATTGTGGTTGATACTGCTCATATGAACGAGCGAACTTTTTGGGACTTTTGCAAGGTGACGACCAAATCAATCTTCAATTCACATTGCAATATATATGAACTCAATCCGCATGTCAGAAATTTGAAAGACGACCAAATAAAGCAAATTGTGAAGAGCAACGGGATAATTTGCTTGTCGTTTGTTAAATACTTTGTGTCACGAAGTAGGGAAGCAAGCATGCATAAAGTTGCAGAACAAATCGTCTGGTTTGTTAAAAAATATGGGGATAAGAATGTTGGAATTGGCTCTGATTTTTTTGGGACAAAAGAACTTCCAAGTGACCTTAAAAGTTATATAGATTTTGAAAACTTAAAAGAAGAATTACTTGATTTGGGGCTAAAACATTGGCAAATTAAGAATATTTTTTATAGAAATTTAAAAAAATTTTATAATAAATTTTGCTAGCGAATAAAACATTTTTTCTAATTATTTCGACAAAAAGGATAAGTTGAAAAATAAAATATATCAAAAGTTTAAAATTTTAAGCAGCCGCTTTCGGTGTATAAATATGCACAATGTGAATAAATATAAAAATTATTTTTACACTTAAATTACAAATAAATTGAATGAAATGACTCACTTTGTTCGTAATGATATTGCCCCGAGGGATATTCTTTTCCTAAAGAAAGATATATTGCTCACCTTGTAACCATAATATTTGCCGTAAGGCAAATTATCATGTTGCGAAGCAACTATCATGTTTTTAAATTGTGTTCAGTTGTGAACCAATTTAAAAATTATCATTCAAATTTGCTGTTTGTGTCACTGCGTGACATGATAACGCCAATGCAAGATTGGCGAATGATAGCACTTCGCGTTGCTTTGTGCATGATAATCAAATTTTGCAAATTTGACATAAAAAATCTCAGCCATAAATTGACTGAGATTTTTTGGCAGGGGAAGAGGGATTCGAACCCCCATCGACGGTTTTGGAGACCGCAGCTCTACCATTGAACTATTCCCCTAAAATTATTTACATGTAGATTATATCCACAATGGCATAAAATGTCAATAAATTATGTAAAGTTTTTCAGATTATTTTTTAATTGAGAGTTTTCCAACTTTTTTACCCAAAAAACTTGACAAGTGGGAAAATATATTCTAAACTTTTTGTGTAAAATACTTTCAGTGGGTTGCCCCTTGTAAGGGGAGGCACACACAACAAACACACTGCCTCACAGACAATGGGGAGCCTTCAATAAAAGATTAAAAATAAATAAAAGGGAACGAGTGAAAATGAGAGGAAGATTTTGGGACAAAATGAGAGTTGGCATGCTGTGTGTAAATTACACACTCGTCATGGCTCTTTTGTCCATTATCATCTTCGGAGCAACCCAACAAAGACTGTCTGGACAGGTGTCTGTAAGGTATTCTAGGCCCTCTTACACCGTCACTTTTGACCCGGCAGGGGGGGGGGGTATCTCCCAGCCAAATAACGGCTAAATTGGGCGAAAAATACGGCAATTTGCCCATTCCAACTCGTTCGGGTTATGTGTTTGTTGGGTGGCAAGATGAGGACGGAAATATAGTTACTTCTTCCAGCCAATTTACGCATGTTGGCGGAACAACTCTTACTGCAAAATGGTCACCAATTTTGACAGTTTATCAAGAAAATAAT
>DLSM01000013.1 GCA_002500135.1 Christensenella sp. UBA7862
GTCATTTGGGGTTCTCCTTTTTCGTCAAGCCCTGCCACTTATTCGGGTTGATTTTAAATTTCAAGACTTAATCATCTTTCATAAACAAGTTTATTACATATAATTTTTTTTGTCAACACAAAAACAAGATATTTTGCAAGAAAAAAGACAAATCTTAATTTTTGACTTGCCTTTTTGTGCTAATAATTTCAAAATTACTTGAGTTCGACAGTTGCGCCAGCTTCTTTGAATTTTGCTTCCATAGCTTTTGCTTCTTCTGCTGGAACGTTTTCTTTGATTGTTGAAGGTGCTCCGTCAACAAGAGCTTTTGCTTCTGAAAGTCCAAGACCAGTTGCTTCACGAGCTGCTTTGATGACTTGGATTTTGTTTGGTCCAACTTCTTTAAGGACCACTGTAAATTCAGTTTTTTCTTCTGCTGCTGGTGCTGCTGCGCCTGCTGCTGGTGCTGCTACTGCTGCTGCAGCGCTAACGCCAAATTCTTCTTCAAGTTTTTTTACAAGTTCACTAACTTCAATGAGTGAAAGTTTTTTGATTTCTTCGACAAGATTTTCGATTGTCATTTTAATTTTCTCCTTTTTAATTTAAAACAATTTATTTTTGGGTCAAAATCGACCTAGATTGCATAGATTATGCAGATTTTTTTGCCACAGCGTCAAGCACACGAGCGAGTGCTGCAACTGGAGCATTGAGCATGCCAAGAAGCATTGCAATAAGAATTTCTTTGCTTGGGATTTTGGAAAGTTCTTCAACTTTTGCACTGTCAACAACTTCGCCGTTTATAATTCCAAACTTTGCTTCAAGCATTTTTGCGTCTTTCTTTGCACCAAACAAAACGTTTGCTGCACCAACTTCGTCTTTGCCAAAAGCAACAGATGTTGTGCCTTCAAGGTTTGCTGGGTCATATCCTGTAACGCCAAGTTCGTCAAGAGCAATTTTGAGAAGTCTGTTTTTGTAGATTTTATATTCCACATCTCTTTCTCTAAAGCTCTTTCTGAGTTTTGTGTCTTGGGCAACGTTTATGCCCTTGTAATTGATGAAGATAACACTTTTTGCTTCGTTGTATTTAGCTTTAATTTCTTCAACAATCGCCTTTTTTGCTTCCTTTATTTCTTTGGACATTTCTTCTCCTTTTAAGAATTAAAAAAACCTTATACCGGGCAGTATAAGGTGAATTCTCAAAAGAAAATTTCCCTAAACTTACCTCGGCAAGCCCGCAAAAGCGAGTTACGATTAAATCACTTGCTGTCTTAAGTAACTTAAAGGTTTCATTAAAACATGGCTATTATATCACATAAAAATTATTTGTCAACACTTTATATTCACTTTTCAAAATATTTTGGGTTGAATGGCTCCACTGTTCCCTTTTTGGTTATATGGAATTTATTTTTGCACAATTTCAGCATTGGGACATCTGCTGTGGAGTCGCTGTAACCGTTTTCGAATGAAGTAAGATTTAGTTCTGTAAGTCGTCTGACTTTTTCTGCCCCTTTGCAGTTTACTTCCCCGTTTTCAATTTTTGAAGTGTATAAATCTATGTTTGAGCAAACGAGAGTTGCTGTTGGGTTAATTCTGTTTAAAAGTGGTTTTATGATATACAATGGTGAAGCGGAACATATGACGTCATCTGGTCTTTTTTGTTTGAGATACCAATCAAAGACCTTTCCTTGTTCTTTATCCCAAAAGAGTTCAATTTCTTTTTCTGGGTTTTTAAGGTGCGACATAAATGTAAGAAATTTTTGCTTGAATGTGGTGAGGTTTACGATGCGAAGCCCACGCAACACGCCATAAAATCCCGCCTTGAATGGGTGCCACCAAAGTTTTGGGTGACGGGAGAGAACAAACATATATAGTTTAAGCGAACACTCGCCGTTGAAGATTGTTTTGTCAAAGTCGTATAAATTCATGCTGTTAGTATATCAATTTTGCGTAAAATATACAACAATTTTTGAGAGGTTTGGGCAGATTTGTGTTGACTTAATTGGTTTTATAGGGTATTATGGGTTGTATGAAAGGGGGCGGGATTGCACAACAGAGTTGTGCGGGTTGCCCGTGACGGGCAACCTTCCCCCGAGCCTGTCGGCTCGGGGCGTCCCGCCCCCAAAAGGAGAAATTATGTTACAAGTTGTTGATGTATCTCTCAACTTTGGGAGCAGAAAACTTTTTAGCGAAGTAAATTTGAAATTCACGAAAGGAAATTGCTATGGTGTCATTGGTGCAAATGGAGCTGGCAAATCAACCTTTTTGAAATTATTATCTGGTGAAATTGAAACCACAAAGGGATATATAACCCACGACAAAAACGAGCGTATGTCCGTTTTGCAACAAAACCAAAACGCCTTTGACAATGAAACAGTTTTAAGAACAGTTTTACTCGGTCACAAAAGACTTATGGAAGTGTGGGATCAAAAAGATAAACTATATATGAAAGAAGACTTTTCCGAAGCAGACGGCAT
Source organism: Christensenella sp. UBA7862 (assembly GCA_002500135.1). Taxonomy (GTDB): domain Bacteria; phylum Bacillota; class Clostridia; order Christensenellales; family UBA1242; genus UBA7862. Next base: position 2,454 of record DLSM01000013.1, read on the forward strand.
TTTGGCGGGAGAACTTGAGCAAGAATTCGCCGACCTTGGTGGCTGGGAAGCAGAGAGTGACGCACAAACCCTTCTTGCGAACATTGGAATTGATAGCCAGTATTATGACACCTTGATGCGTGACCTTGACAGCAAACTTAAAGTTAAAGTCCTTTTGGCACAAGCCTTGTTTGGCAACCCAGACATTTTGCTTCTTGACGAGCCAACAAACAACCTAGACATAAAGACCATTGCTTGGCTTGAAAACTTTTTGCTAAATTATGAAAACACTGTTATCACCGTTTCACACAACAGACACTTTTTGAACAAAGTTTGCACACACATTTGCGATGTGGACTATGGCAAAATTTCAATTTTTGTTGGGAACTATGACTTCTGGTATGAAAGCAGCCAACTTATCCTTCGCCAACAAAAAGAAGCAAACAAGAAAGCGGAAGCAAGAGCAAAGGAACTCCAAGACTTCATTGCACGCTTTTCGGCAAACGCCAGCAAATCAAAGCAAGCAACCAGCAGAAAGAAAGAACTTGAAAAACTCACCATTGAAGACATCAAACCTTCTTCAAGAAGATATCCTTACATTGCTTTCTCGTCAGAAAGACCAATCGGCAACGATGTTTTGATTGTGGAAAAACTCAGCAAAAAAGGTTTCTTTGAAAATGTAAGTTTTATTGTGGATAGGAATGATAAAATTGCTTTCCTTTCCGACAATGTGAACGCAATTTCTGCCCTGTTTGACATTTTATCTGGCAAAGACACCGACTACACTGGCAAAATTAAATGGGGCAAAACAATTACACACTCTTATCTTCCAAAAGAATATAACGAAATGTTTAACACAACATTGTCACTCACCGATTGGCTTGGGCAGTTTTCAAAAGAAAAAGACCAAACTTTCCTTCGCAGTTGGCTTGGCAGAATGCTGTTCTCGGGCGAAGAAGCCTTGAAGCCAGCAAATGTTTTAAGCGGTGGAGAAAAAGTCCGTTGCATGCTTTCAAAAATAATGCTTGAACAAGGAAATGTAATTTTGCTTGACGAACCAACAAACCACCTTGACCTAGAAAGCATAACCGCTCTTAACAAAGGCATGAGCAATTTTAATGGTGTTTTGCTCTTTGCATCATCTGACCAAGAACTAACCCAAACGGTTGCCAACAGAATTATCAAAATTGACAACACAAAAACCTTTGACAGATATATCACCTATGATGAATATCTTGAAAAATATGCAAAATAAACATTATTTTGGGGCTTTTGCCCCATTTTTTTATGCACTTTAACCATTGAAAGATAAAAATAGTGTGATATAATATAGTTAATAAAAGAGGGGATATAATGAAAGATATTCAAATTTTAAAGAGATTTTATGGAGAAAAATTTGCACACTTATGCAGATCTACTTTTCCACTTATATTGGAAAGCGAAACTTTGCTTCCAAAACTAATTATGGACAATTTTGCGCCTTCAAAAGCACTTTATGACGACCTAATAAGTGACAAAAAAATGTTTGTTAGGTTTAAGGACTTTATTTTTGAAAAATATCACGAGCATTTGGACTTGCAAAAAGTTGAAGAAACAAACACAAACAAAACCGCCGAGGAGCTTTTGGCAGAAGCAGGATACACACTTTATCCAGAATGTAAACAATTTAAGGACATGGTGCCGTTTAAAAAATACTTTGCTCCAAATGAAATGCTTTGCTCTTTTGACCCATTGAATGATAGATTGAATAGTTGCAGAGTTTGGTTTGCAGTGAAAAATGGTGCAGAAAAATTGAATAGAAAAGAATTTAAGCACCCAGAAAGAGAGGACAAGTATGGCACAAGCGTAATCTCAATTCAATTTACAAAGGACCTTCACTCTACCCTATCAATAAAAAACAGATATAATCATGCAGTGGCATATCCAGACAGCACATTTCACAACAATCTTGATGAGATTATTCCAGGGTTAACACAAGCATTTTGCACAGAATATGGCATAACCCCAGCATTTGGCAAATATGCAATAGTCCTAAATATCCCAAACTATGAAAGAGCAAATGACGGCAAATATTTCAAAACAATAAAGCGAATTAGAAACGATTGTTATATTTGTGAAAACAACTATGTCTTGATTAACGGCGAACCTTATCACTTTGACCCAGATAGATACTTGCTTTTGGACAATGGTGACTTGGTTGACACAAAGGAAAAGAAGATTACGCCAGCATACATTGAGGCATCGGACGGCAAAAACACAGAAATGATTAAGGAATACAATGACGACCTAAAACCTTCTTCATTTTCACAATCTTTTGACGAAATAGCAAAAATTGACATCAGTAAAAACATCTATGGCGGGAAAACTGTTTTAATCACTCCAAAAGAAGAAGAAAATCGCCGTGGCGAGCAAGTTGCATTGGAAACAGATTGCAGCAATCAAATTGTTGAAATTTTTGACCCGATGACAATTTCTCCAGAAGATTACTTATCCACAAATTCCAAAATAAAAAGTGCATATTTTCCAAATTTGAAAATTGCAAAAACGGGCTTTATGCAGTGCAGCAATCAACTTCAAAATTTGACTGCAAACAAGCTTGAAACGATAAAACATAACTGCCTTACAAGGTCTTACAAAATGAAAAATCTTTCCCTTCCAAAACTAAAAACAGTGGGAGATGTGAGCCTTCAAGAAATAAATCTTAACACTTTTTCTGCCCCAGAACTTGAAACTATCGGACAATATTGCTTGCGTGGAAACATAAAAAATTTCTCTGCAAACAAACTAAAACAATTTGGCAGAGCATCGCTAGCGGGCAAAATTGAAAGTTTTGAAGCAAATAGTTTGGAAAACTTGCCAGAACTTGACCATAACATCAAATATATTTCCGCCAAAAATGCAACCGACTTTTCTTGCAAATGCAAAAACGCTTGGAAATATTATGCAAAAGACCTTGCCTCTGCAAATGTTAAAGCCCCAGAACTTCAACAATTCTTTGACGAAATTATTGAAAGAAATCAAAATAATAAACTTGAAGAAATCGAAGAAAAATCACAATCAAGATAAAGTTCTATAAACAAAAAACAATGACTCAAATGTGTCATTGTTTTTTATCCCCAACTACCTGTCAAAGTGTGGTTTTTTGCAATGTTAACCTTGCTAGATGAAGTTACTTCGGTTGCATACTCGTTTCTCCAACAGAAAGTGTAACCAGAACGAGAAAGTGTTGGAAGTGTGCCATATGTTGAATCATAAGTAACTGTTATTGGTTCAATATAATCTTTTATTGAAAATTTATATATTCCTACATCTTTGCCATAGTCATTGTCC
>DLSM01000003.1 GCA_002500135.1 Christensenella sp. UBA7862
ATAGTTTATGTCAAAAGTTTAGAATATATTGATTAAATTGTCAAGTAAAATATAAAAAACACCCCAATTTGGAGTGTTTTTCAATGTCTTACAATCTTTCCATGTATTCGCCGGTTCTTGTGTCGATACGAATTCTGTCGCCGTTGTTGACAAAGAGTGGAACTTGGATAACAAGACCTGTTTCAAGAGTTGCTGGCTTGTTGCCTGCTTTTGATGTGTCGCCTTGAATTCCTGGTTCGCAATCGACAATGTTAAGTTCTACAAACATTGGAGGCAAAACTGAAAATGCTTTTCCCTTGTAGAATTGGATAGAAACCATCATGTTTTCGATGACATATTTCATTGCTTCTTGAACTTGGTCATAATTCAATGGAATTTGGTCATATGTTTCCATATCCATAAAGTAGTAAATGCCGTCTTCGTTATAAAGATATTGCATTTCTTTCTTTTCAATTTTTGCTTCTTCAACTTTTTCAGTTGGGTTGAATGTTCTTTCCAAAACTTGTCCAGTGACAATGTTTTTCATTTTTGTGCGAACAAATGCTGCACCTTTGCCTGGTTTTACGTGTTGAAAATCGACAACAATATAGATATTGCCTTCATATTCAAATGTAACACCCTTCCTAAATTCTCCTGCAGAAATCATATAAATTCTCCCTTTTATTGGTTTTCAACTTTTTATAACATTTTTCACATAAGATTGTCAAGATAAAACATACATATCCCCGCACAAACTGAAACATTAAGCGATTCCAAATTGTGTTTCATAGGGACTGACCACTTATTTTGTGCATAACTTCTCATATTTTCTGTTACACCATTGCCCTCGTTGCCAAGCACAAGACCAATTTTTTGTGGTTTTTTCTTTATTTCAAAAATATTCTTTCCGTCCATTGCAAGAACTGCAAGTTGCAAATTATTTTCCCTTGCAAAGTCAAGAAATTCGTCTGTTGACGACATTTGACAGATGTTTGTGCCAAATATTCCACCCATAGAACTTCTGACAACTTTTGTATTAAAGACATTAACACAATTTACAAGAAAAACATCGCAAAAGTCAGTTCCCTTTGCACAACGCAAAATTGTGCCTAAATTTCCCGGGTCTTGGACATTTTCTACCACAAGAAAATTGTTTTTTGGAACAAATGGAGTTTTAAATTTGAAATCTACAACAACCGCAATGCCTTGAGGGGTTTTGGTGTCGCAAATTTTCTCAAAGGCATTTGGTGTTAAGATGTATGTTTTGTCATTTATCAGTGTTGGAAACTTTTGTGAAAAATATTCCAATTTGTCCTTTTGGACAAAAGTCATTGAAGGCTGGCAATTATTGTTTATTGCCTCTTGCACAAGCCTTTCACCCTCCAAAAAAAGTGCAGAATAATTTTTCTTTATTTTTGCTATTTCTTGCACAACTGCGTTTTTTGATGATGAAATGACTTCCACAATTATCCCCCAATTTATGCTTTGACTTCTTCAACAAGTTTTGCAAAGCCTGCTTTGTCGTTGACTGCCATGTCTGCAAGAACTTTTCTGTTTAGGTCGATATTCTTTGCTTTAAGTCCGCCCATAAATTTGCTGTAGCTAAGACCGTTTTGTCTGCAGCCTGCATTGATACGAGCGATCCAAAGTTGACGCATATCTCTCTTCTTAAGTTTTCTTCCGATGTATGCGTGACGCAAACTTCTCATAACTGATTCGTTGGCCACTCTCACAAGTTTGCTTCTTGTGCCTCTAAAACCCTTTGCTTGTTTCAAAATGGCTTTTTTGTGTTTGTTTTTGTTAACTGCTCTTTTAATTCTCATTTCCGTTTCTCCTTTTAGCCTTGAACCATCTGTTTAATTGTCTTGCTTTGTGCGTCACTGACATAAGCAGATTTTCTCATATTTCTTTTTGTTGCGGTAGATTTCTTTGTCAAAATGTGTCTTCTACCTTGTCTTGAGCGTTTGATGACTCCAGATTTTTTGACATCAAATCTCTTTTTTGCTGCGCTATTTGTTTTTTGTTTTGGCATTTTTAGCATCTCCTTAAAATTATTTTGTTTTTGCTGGGGCAAGAATCATATAAATGTTCCTTCCCATAACTTCTGGGGCTTTTTCAACTGTGCAAATTCCTTCCATCATTTCTACAAACGAATTCATGATATTGACACCAATTTCTGGCCTTGCTTGTTGTCTGCCACGCATACGAATGGAAACTTTGACTTTGTCGCCATTGCCAAGGAATTTCTTGGCGGCTTTTGCCTTAACTTCCACGTCATGAGTGTCGATGGTCATTGAAAGTTGCACTTCTTTTATTTCAACAATTTTTTGAGCCTTGCGTTGTTCTTTAAGTTTTTTCGCTTGGTCAAATTTAAACTTGCCATAGTCCATAACTTTGCATACAGGTGGCTCTGCGTTTGGAGAGATAAGCACAAGGTCTAAGTCTTGCTCCTCGGCAATGGAAAGTGCTTCTCTGCTGGACATTATGCCCAGTTGCTCGCCATCAGGTCCTACAAGTCGGACTTTTGGAAAGTTGATTTCTCTGTTCAAAAGTTGTTGATTTTTAATGATAAATTACCTCCTAGTTTGTTTGAAGTTTCACAAAAAAAGTGAACCTAGCATAGAAGTCCACTTTTTACAATCAAGAATAATTGCAACCGTTTGAACGCACTTATTAAACGGTGAGAAGTGGGACTTCTACTTTAAACAACGATATATTAACACATATATTCCCATTTGTCAACATTTTTTAGCTAAATTACAAAATCTTTTTGCTATCTCGTTCCAAAATTATTTCATTTAAGAAACTTTCAAGCGATTGCGTGCCAAGGTCACCTTGACTTCTGCTCCTGACACAGACAACTTTTCCTTCTTTTTCCTTTTCGCCAAGAACAAGCATATATGGAATTTTTTGGAGTTGAGCGTCACGAATTTTTTTTCCAATTTTCTCGTTTCTGTCGTCGAGTTCAACTCTGAAGCCATGTTTTTCAAGTTCTGCTTTAACTTCTTTTGCATATGGCAAAACATCATCGTTTAAGTTCATAACTTCAATTTGAACAGGGGCAAGCCACAATGGGAAAGCACCTGCAAAATTCTCTGTCAAAACAGCAATCATTCTTTCAAGAGAGCCATAGATAACTCTGTGAATCATAATTGGTTCTTTTTCTTTGCCGTCTGCGTCTGTGTAAGTAAGATTAAATCTCTTTGGAAGTTGCATATCAAGTTGGATAGTTCCACATTGCCATTCCCTTCCAATGCAGTCTTTGACGTGAATGTCAATTTTTGGCCCATAGAAAGCACCGTCGCCCTCGTTAATCTTGTATGCTAGGTTCATTTTTTCAAGAGCATTTTTCAATGCACCTTCTGCTTGTTGCCATGTTTCAATGTCGCCAATGTGATTGTCTGGCATTGTTGAAAGTTCAACATTGTATGTTAGACCAAAAGTTTTGTATGTTTCGTCAACAAGTTTCATGACATTTTCAATTTCGCCTTCAATTTGGTCTGGAAGCATGAAAATGTGAGCATCGTCTTGTGTAAAACATCTAACTCTCAATAGTCCGTTCAATGTTCCGCTTGCTTCGTGTCTATGCACTTTTCCAAGTTCACCAACACGAAGTGGGAATTCCTTGTATGAGTGTTTATTTTGAAGATAATACAACATTCCTCCTGGGCAGTTCATTGGCTTTATGGCGAAAGTATCGCCTTCAACGTTGAATGTGTACATGTTGTCTTTGTAGTGGTCCCAGTGTCCCGAAACTTCCCAAAGTTGTCTGTTCATTGCCATTGGTGTTTCAATTTCAATGTAACCTGCTTTTTTGTGAATTTCTCTCCAAAATGATACAAGTTCATTTTTAAGCGTAAGACCTTTTGGCATAAAGAATGGCATGCCTTGTGCATATTCAGAAATGAAGAATAGTCCCAAATCTTTGCCAAGTTTTCTGTGGTCACGTTTTTTTGCTTCTTCAAGCATGTGAAGATGCTCGTCAAGTTGTTCTTTTGTTTCATATCCAAAGACATAAACTCTTTGAAGCATTTTGTTTTTTTCGTTGCCTCTCCAATATGCCCCGCTTACTCTGCTTATTTTGAAAGCAAAATTTTTAAGTTCTTTGCTAGACTTTACGTGAGGTCCACGGCAGAGGTCGCACCAATCGTCACCCAATGTGTAAACTGAAATTTCTTCGTCTTCTGGCAAACCTTCAATAAGTTCAACCTTGTATGGGTTGTCCTTAAACATTTCAAGCGCGGTCTTTTTGTCCACAACTTTTCTCTCAAACTTTTCATCAAGAGATATAATTCTTTTCATTTCTTTTTCAATTTTTGCAAAATCGTCTGGAGTTATTGTTTCGTCAAGGTCAAAGTCATAATAAAACCCATCGTCAATGGCTGGTCCTATTGTATTTTTGACATTTGTGAACAATTTGTCCACTGCCTTTGCCAAAACGTGACTGCAACCATGTCTATACATCTCCAATTCTTTTTCTTCCATTTTCTCCTCCAAAATATAAGATATTTGTGCGTTGCACATCAAATTCTGTTTTCCACAACTACCTTAAAATAAAAAATCCCTTGATAGTTGTTCAAAAACAAAATCAAAGGACGAAAATACAATTTCCGTGGTTCCACCTTTATTGCAAGAAAATCTTGCCACTCGAAAGACATTTGTCAAGTTGCCTCTTGCATAGAGCGAAAAGTGGTTTCGACACCAAACACGAACAATTACGCAACTTCCACCATATGTTGCCTTCTCTGTTAAAGTCACATTTGGGCTACTTGTCTTCTGCCTATCACTATGATAACAAAATTATACCCCTCAAAACTCACAATGTCAACAAATTTTATGAAATTCGACAAATTTATTTTGTTTTTCTAATAAAAATCATGAAAACATCAATATCAACACAAAACAAATCCCCAGAATATAGATTATTTGCAAATTTCAATTCTATTTGGGAAAAGACTTAATAAATTGCGAATGAGCTTATCTTTTACAAATTTGTTGCAATGGACAATAATTTTTTCTGGATTTAGTGCAACAAGTGTCGTAAGCAAACTGCAATCTTCATAAATTCCCTGTTTTTCGAGCATAAAGTCGTCAATTTTCTTGCCTTGAAGGTCACAGAGAAAATAGCAATCGCTTTTTGAAAAGACATTTACGGCATAACACCTATGCTCTAAGTTTGAAATAAGAAATTTGATAAGTTCCAAAAAACTGTCTTCTGATAAAAGATACATAACATTTTCATTGGCAAGATTGACAAGTTCTTCCCATTTTTTCTTTAAGAATTTAAGTCTGAATGCAACAACAGCGTCAACAAAAATTCTTTCGTCAAAATCAAGGCATTGTTCAATAAAATGCTTGTCCGCTTCGCCGTCAAAACACACAAGCGTTTGCAAAAAGACATTCATATATGGAGTTTTAGGTTTTTCAAAATTCAAGTTGGAAACGATAAAATCTTTTTTATAGAAAAACAAAATACATTCTGCAATTTTCCCTTTAACAAAGTCTTTGGCAAACTCCGCTTTTTCTTTTGGGACGGCAACTAGCACGTTGCTTCTTCCATTCATGGTTACGCATGCAGAAATTCCCTTGCATGATTTAATCACCAAGTTCACTTTGTCTGCAAAATATTCCGCCATCTTTGGGCTGTCAAAACAAATACAAAATTCCCACATACATTTAACCTACCATTATTGTATGCAACAAAATTGGATATACACGCCAAAGTTACAAACAAAATTTGTAAATATATGTCAAGTCTTGTAATAGAATGACTAAGAAGTGGCAATAAAAAATAAATTGCCCACCGCATTGGTGAGCAATTTGTGTTCTTGATTTGCAAAATAATTCGTAAAAGATTATCTCTTTGAGAATTGTGGCGCTTTACGAGCTTTCTTAAGACCGTATTTCTTACGTTCTTTCATACGGCTATCACGGCTAAGGAAGCCTGCTTTCTTAAGTTCAGCCTTGTAAGTTTCGTTTTCTTTAACAAGGGCCTTTGCAATTCCGTGACGGACAGCACCAGTTTGTCCAGTGTAACCACCGCCATAAACATTTGCTACAACATCATACTTGCCTTCAGTTTCTGTAAGTTTGAGTGGTTGACGGACGATAAGTTTCAATGTGTCAAGCATAAAGTAGTCGTCAATATCTCTGTTGTTGATTGTAATTTTGCCAGTGCCGTTTGCAATAAGTCTTACACGAGCAACAGCGTCTTTTCTTCTGCCAGTTGCAATGTAAGTGTTTGGATTTGATTTTTTGCCTGATTTTGCTTTTCTTTGCACAGGTTTTGCAGGAGCGTCAGTTTTTTCAACTGGTTTTTCAACCTTTGCAGTTTTTGCTCTTGGTTTCTTCACTTCTTTAACTTCTTCTGCCATATTAGTTTCTCACTCCTTTGATTGTGATAAGTTCAGGTTTTTGTGCTTCGTGATTGTGATTTGCATCTTTGTAAACTCTAAGTTTCTTAATCATTTTTGAACCAAGAGAGTTCTTTGGAAGCATTCCCTTAACTGCTTTTGTTATAACAAAATCTGATTGTTCTTTCATAAGTTTGTCATAACCTACTTCCTTCATGCCACCAGCATATCCTGAGTGGTGGAAGTATTTTTTGTCTTTAAGTTTGTTGCCTGTTAGGACAACTTTGTCGCTGTTTATAACAATAACATGATCGCCCATGTCAACATGTGGAGTATATTCTGGCTTGTTCTTTCCCTTAAGGATTGAAGCAACTTGGCTTGCAACACGCCCAAGAGCGATGCCGCTTGCGTCAACGATATACCATTTTGATTCCACAGTTTGAGGCTTTGCCATATAAGTTTTCATTATTTTTCTCCTTCAAACTTTGTCAAGTTTTTGCACAAAACACAAATTCCGTCTGGGCTAATAGACAGAATTCTACTTTTGTTACTCAATATATTAAAACTTTTCTGACACCTTGTCAAGTGTTTTTTTCAGTTTAATTTTCGTTTGCCCAGTTTTATTTGATATTTGTTCAAAAATCACATTTTTTTGGTGAAAAAACACCATTTTTTGTTACATTTTTTAGCAAAATTTTGCATTATTTTTCATATTCAACACTTTCAAGATAAAGCCCACATGCCTTAGCTGTTCTCCCAACGTCACTTCGTTTGCCACCTAATAGGCTTTTTTCAAAACTTTCAAATGTTCTTTTGTGTGTTCCCACCTCGAGCATTGTGCCAACCAAAATTCGCACCATATTATATAAAAAGCCATTGCCAGTGATGTGGAAATATAGATATTCTCCGTCTTGCTCAAAAGTTGCAGAATAAATTGTTCTTACAGTTGTTGAAGTGCTTGCCCCGCTTGCGACATATGATGAGAAATTATGTTCGCCAACAAGAGCCTTTGCACATTTGTTCAAAAGTTTAATGTCAAGTTGTCGTGGATAGTGTAACACTCTATCTTCGTCAAAAACGCTCATTATTTCGCCCGTGTAAATTTTGTAAAGATAGGTCTTTTTCTTTGCCGACTTGCGAGCGTTGAAGTTTAAATCTCGCTCTTTTGCGTCAACAACTCTTATGTCTTTTGGCAAATGTTGATTTATAACAATTTTAAGTTTGCTTGTTGGAATTGAGCCACCATACATAAAATTTGCCACTTGCCCCAAAGCATGCACACCAGCGTCAGTTCTGCCACTGGGAGTTAGACTTACTTTTTCATTTGTTGCTTCAAAAATTGCTTCTTCCAAAACTTCTTGAACGGACAAGCCATTTTTCTGCCTTTGAAAGCCACAATAATTTGTGCCAAGATACTGAATTGTTAGTGATATGTTCTTCATGCCGCTATTTTAACACACTTTTTTCAAAATAACAATCGCTTGAGTGTTTTTCTCCACAAAAGTTTGTGTTTCTAAATTTTGCTAGGATAATAAAGTTCTCTCCCCTTTTTTGGAAAATCGGTTCAAATAATTGACTATTCAGAAGAAAAAATCGTTTAGCATAAGTTATTTTTGACAAAAATTACACCGCAATATGTTTGACAAAAATTGTTAAAACTTGGATAATATGTTGATACAATTTGGAGGAAAAAATGAAAATTACTGTTGACGGAAACACCGCTTGTGCAAGAATGGCTTATGCTTTTTCGGAAATGGCGGTTATATATCCAATAACACCTTCATCACCAATGGCAGAGTCTTGTGATGAATGGCAAACAAAAGGCGAGAAAAATCTTTTTGGGGACACTGTAAAAGTTTCTCAAATGCAATCTGAAGCGGGCGTTGCGGGGGCTGTTCATGGGGCTTTGGCATGCGGGTCACTTGCCACAACTTTCACCGCAAGTCAAGGACTTTTGCTTATGATTCCTAATATGTATAAAATAGCGGGCGAATTGTTGCCTACTGTTTTTCATGTCACGGCAAGGGCTTTGTCCACCCATGCATTATCCATTTTTGGTGACCATGCTGACATTATGGCTTGCAGACAGACGGGCTTTGCCATGATTTGTTCAAACACTGTTCAAGAAGCACAAGACATGACAGTTGTGTCGCACATTGCAACACTGAAATCTCGTGTTCCCTTTTTGCACTTCTTTGACGGGTTTAGAACATCACACGAAATTCAAAAAATTGACGGCATTTCTTATGACGACCTAAAAAAGATTTTGCCACAAAAGGAAATTGAAAGTTTTAAACTTGGTGCAATGTCCAGTGTTTCACCTCATCAACAAGGCACTGCACAAAATCCAGATATTTACTTCCAAAACAGAGAGGCATGCGAAATTTTTTATAGGCAAGCACCAGAGGCTGTTTTGAGTGCTATGAAAGACGTTGAAAAAATAACTGGAAGGCACTATTCCCTTTTTGAATATTTTGGCGACCCAAATGCAACAGATGTTGTTGTTCTTATGGGAAGTGGCGTTGAAACAATGAAAGAAACACAAAAATATCTTGCTCAAAATGGACGAAGTGGGCTTGGTGTTTTGTGTGTTAGGCTATATAGACCTTTTGTTTCTGCAAAGTTTGTAGAAGCTCTTCCTAAGACTGTAAAACGAATTGCCGTTCTTGATAGGACAAAAGAAAATGGCTCTGACGGTGAGCCATTGTATAAAGATGTGGCGTCCGCATTGTATGAATATGGCTGCAATGCAAAAGTCGTTCATGGCAGATATGGGCTTGGCGGCAAGGACTTCACTCCAGCCATGGCAAAAAGTGTTTTTGACAATTTGCAAGGAGAAATGAAGAACGACTTTACAGTGGGAATTATAGACGATGTTTTAAATTCTTCCCTTCCATATGACAAGTCTTTCCACATTGGCGACGACAACTACTCTTGCAAGTTCTTTGGGCTTGGAAGTGACGGCACAGTTAGTGCAAACAAAAACTCAATCAAAATCATTGGCTCAAACACAGACCTGTTTGCTCAAGGATATTTTGAATATGACTCAAAAAAATCTGGAAGTGCGACAATTTCTCACTTGCGTTTTGGCAAAAATCATACAAATCAGCCATATCTTGTTACAAATGCAAATTTTGTTGCATGTCACAACATAAGTTTTGTTGGGAAATATGACATGGCAAGCGATTTGAAGCAAAACGGAATATTCTTGCTCAATTCCCCATATGGCACAGAAAACTTGGACAAAATTTTGCCACAAGAATTTTTTGAAACGCTAAAAGCCAAAAATGCAAAACTTTATGTTATAAATGCCAATGAAGTGTCGGAAGAAGCGGGGCTTGGCAAGCGAATAAATGTTGTTATGCAAGCATGCTTTTTCAAACTAACAAACATCATTCCATACAATGTTGTGGAAAATTTGCTTATTGACGCTTCTGCAAAAACTTATGCAAAAAAAGGTCAAGCGATTGTTGACGCAAACATTCGTGCAATAAAGAACGCAACGGCAAACTTGAAGGAATATAACTTATCAAAGTATGTCCCACACAAAGAAGAATTGCCACAAGAGAAAAATCTTGACGCATATGACAAGGACTTTATAAAAATAATTGAACACAAGCATGGCGATGACCTTCCCGTGTCAAAATTTTCGCCACGTGGATATGTGCCAACAAACACTTCCCGCTTCGAAAAGCGTGGCATTTCTATCACAAGTCCAAGGTGGATAAAGCAAAATTGTATTCAATGCAATATGTGTTCTGCTGTCTGTCCACACAGTGCAATAAGACCAGTTCTTGTGCCAGATAACAAGTTGTCCTCTGCTCCAGAAAATTTTGAAACATTAAAAGCACTTGGCGTAAATGGGTGCAATTTTAGAGTTCAAATTGATGTGGCAAACTGCACTGGTTGTGAAAACTGTGTTAAAGTTTGCCCAGCAAAAAATAAGGCACTTGAAATGGTGTCTAGCGTTGACCTTGAAGAAGCGGAAAGAGAAAATGTTGAATATGCAAGCAAGATTGAAAACCCAAAAACAGTTTTTAAAACAAATACCCTAAAAGGCAGCCAATTTGAAAAGCCATATTTTGAGTTTTCTGGTGCATGTGCTGGCTGTGGCGAAACGCCATACATTAAACTTGCAAGTCAACTTTTTGGCAAAAGAATGATAATTGCAAATGCAACTGGCTGCAGCAGCATCTACTCGGGCAGTGCTCCAACTTCCCCATTTGCAAAGAACAATTTGGGACATGGTCCAGCGTGGGCAAGCAGTTTGTTTGAAGATAATGCAGAGTTTGGCTATGGTATGGCATTGGCAAAGAAAAATGCGCGAATTGCCCTAAAAAATGATGTTACAAAATATCTTCCAAGTTGCAAAAATGAAAAACTTGCAAGTCTTTTAAACACTTGGCTAGAAAACATTGATGACGGCGAAAAAACTTATGAGTTATCAAATGAAATTTTATCCAGCGGGCTTTTAAAAGGCACTCCACTTGAAAAACATAAAAACTCTTTTGTAAAAGAAAGCGTGTGGATTATTGGTGGTGACGGTTGGGCATATGACATTGGCTTTGGTGGATTAGATCAAGTTTTGGCAAGCGGCGAAAATGTTAATATATTGGTTCTTGACACAGAAGTCTATTCCAACACTGGTGGACAGATGTCAAAAGCAACTCCACTTTCTGCCACGGCAAAATTTGCTGCAAGTGGAAAGAGGACTCCAAAGAAAGACCTTGGCATGATTGCCATGACTTACAAGAATGTTTATGTTGCACAAATAGGACTGGGAGCAAACATGAATCAAGCGGTGCAAGCAATGGCCGAAGCGGAAAGTTACAATGGTCCAAGTTTGATAATTGCCTATGCCCCATGCATAAATCATGGAATAAATATGTCGGGCGCACAAGATGAGATTAAAAGAGCGGTTGCAAGTGGATACTGGAATTTATTTAGATATGACCCAAGGCTTTTGCATGACGGCAAAAATCCATTCCGCCTTGACTCACCTGCTCCAAGCATGAACTATGAAGACTTTTTAAAGGGCGAAGCAAGATACACTGCACTTGAAAGACTTTCCCCACAACTTGCAGAAAAACTATTTGAAGAAAGCAAAAAATGTGCAATGGAAAGATATGAAATGTATAAACACCTTGCCTCTCAAACTGAATAAAACTATAGAAAAAGAGATACTGTGAAAGTATCCCTTTTTTTCTTATTTGTTATAACTCCACCAATTAAATCTGTGCTTTTTCTTTCTTATGAAAACTCCAACAACAGCACCTATAACTGACAGCCCCGCCACAACGCCAATAATAATGTATAAAATTTTGCGATTGCTAACAATTTTCACATTTATTATTGTGTCTTCTGTTATGTCGTCAAGTGGCACGTCAAACTCAAAGTATTCCATAAATTTAAGTTCATAAATTTCTTTTAACTTGTCTGTGGAACAAATTGTGCCGTAGGTCACATCTTCTGTGACTGTTTGTCCGTCTTCAAATTTGAATGTAACCTTGTAAACGTCTGGTGTGTAAACTGCGTGGATAGTTTTATCATTTCTTATATTTTGAATAACTGGCTCGTCCCAAACAGCGGGAGTTTGGGTGTAGTGTTCTTTTTCTGGGACTTCTGGAATCATTTCTTCTGGCATATCAAGTCCGTGTTGAAGTTCCATTGTTGTGAAAAGTTTGTTACCAACAAAGTACTTTATTTTATAAACATTGATACTAACATTCTCAACTTCTACCTCAAAACTATCTCTGACAAAGACTGAATATTGAAGATTGGTTACTGGGTCGTCACCTGGGTTCAGCCCAATGTAATTATACGAATCCACTGAGTAATACACTTGCTCTCTTTCGCCGTCTGCCCATATGAGATAAACTTTTATATCAAATCTTGCCTTGCTGTATCCACTTTGAAGGTCAACATAAAAAATTCTGTTCGTGCCATATTCCACATTGCCAGTTCCACGGACTTTAAACTTTTCGCTCACTTGTGATGATGATATTGTGCAGTTTTCACCTCTCCACTTTGCATAAAGAGTGATATCCTCTGCCGTGCCTTGTTCAATTTTCTCAAGTGCAGTTCCGCTGAAAGAGGAATTATTATACCAGCCCTTGAACTCATATCTACTTTTATTTGGAATTGGAAGATAAAATGTTTCTGTTGTAACGTCAAATGTTGTTCTATATTCTGCTGGCATTTCACCGCTTGCAGAGTTATAAGTTATGGTGTAAGTGATAAGTCTATATCCGCCAACAAGTGTTACATCACTTGTAACTTCATATGTTGAAATATCTACAGTTTCGCTGCCGACTTGCCAACCAACAAAGACATATCCTGCGACATTTGTGTTAATTTTTGGCAAATTAAGTTTTTCAAACTGCATAACTTGCTGGGTTTCTATTTGATTTAGATATTTAAATGTGACTGTGCAAAGTCTGTATGCGATTGTGTATATGCCCTCTGTTGCAGTAACGATATAATTTGGATTTTTGGAACGAGCGGATATAGTATAACCTGTGCTGTTTTTGCGAGTTGTGTTTGAAATTGGCTTGCCGTTTGCGTCATTGCAAATAAATTCAATAACACTTTTTACATTGTCACTTGAAGCAAAATTATCTTCTGTGCCGTCCAAAAATTCATATTTAAAATTCAAGTCCAACTCGCCATAATAGGCTGCCATATCAAGAAGTTTTATCTTGATAATTGCCTCAAAAATTATAAACGAGCCGTCAATATCTTCTGAGATGACATAGTTCTTTGTCCATTCGTCTGCCAAGGTGACGGAGCCTATTGTGTATTTGTAAAGCCCAACTTCCTCGCCAGTTTTCCTTGACAATCTGCCAAGATAAGTCACCTCGTCACCCTCGACAATATTGCTTAAAACAAATGGGAACTCAGGGTCAGTTTTGCCATAATTTTTGCTTATATTTTTCGTTGGGATAATCTTTAGTTCTCTTTTTTGAATTTGGAACTTTACATCGCCACTCAGTTCAATTTGATAGTCGTCTTTCCTAAAAGTATCCGAATCTGCAAGTTGCAAAGTGCCAAGCAAAATGTCATAAGTTCCGACATCAGTGCCGTCTGCCTTTGCAAGTTTTCCTTCAAAATTTGGAGTTTCGCCCGTAAGATTTCCCGAGTATGTAAAGTCTATTGTGTAATCTTTGTCGCCATAGGACATGACTTGTCTGCTTTTTGGAGTTATATATAATTTTGCTGGCAAAATTTCAATATATACTGTAGCAAAAGAGTCGTCATAATCTTTCATTGAAAATTTAAGAGTTAGAGTTGTTTTGCCGACATGAGTTCTGCCGATTGGTTCAAAAGAACTTTCCTCCTCCACAAAACTTTCCCCAAGACAATATCTTACGCTCATGCTCTCGCTTGCAAAGATGTCAACAAAATGTTCTGTTGCGTCATATGTTGTTGTTTTGTTTGAAACATATGAATAGGCGTCAAGCGTTCCATTTGTTATGTAAAAATATGCTTCTTCAAGTTCAAAAGTGTAATTCTTTGCAAGGAATTTTCCGTCCGTTCCGTCTTCAAATGCAAATGTCCCTGCCAGAATTTTGTAATGCCCAACACTCTCCCCAACTTCCCTTGATAGAACACCTGTGTATTTGGCTTCTTCGCCAGAGAGGACATTTTCAAGCGTGAATGAAAATTCTGGGTCGCCCTCGCCTACAGATTTTGAAAATTGTTTGTCAAATCTCAATGTGACAACTCTTTGCTTTATTCTAAGAATAGAGCTTGAGGTTATTTTAAAAGTGTAATTGTTTGCGTAAAATCCCGTGGCTTGATTGTCTATAAGTTTTGACTCGGAAGTTAAAGAATAGCGATAATACCCTACATTTTCATTTTCTGGGCGTTCAAAATAGAACTCACCTTTTGGCACTTCGCCATTCACCGCACCAGTAATTTTATAAGTTAATTCTGGGTCACTTTCTCCATAATATTTGCGATTGTTTGCCCCCACACTCACGCTTAAAGTTTTTGGCTCAATAGTGAACATCTTTGTTTCGTCAAAAACAAGGGTGTAGTTTGAAGGGTTGAAGTTTCCTCTCTTTGCAAGTTTAAAGTCACCCATTGTTATTGCATACTTTCCGACATTTGTCCCCGGCTGTCTTTGAAGTCTGCCTGTGTAATACAAATCTTCCCCGTCAATTAGTCCACTTGACACAAATGTTAATGTTTGATTGTCTGCATCGCCATATGTTATTGTTCTTTCCGTTGGTGTAATTGTCAAAGTTTTAGGGTTTATTTGCACATGGCAAGTAACAGTTTTTGATTCATAGAAATCAGCAGAAACCTTTATAACAACTGTGTATGGGACGGCGACTTTATTGCCATTTGAGTCCAGTCCCCATTTGACATCGACTAAGTTTATATCGCTCACAAATTCTCCGCCGTCAACGCTATACATAACTTTTGCGCCCGTTGGAGTTTGGACGGAAACAGTTGGGTTGTGAGCCTTGCCGTCATATTCGGCGATTATATTTTTCTCATCAACAGAAAAATCAATTTCGCCTTTAATCTTGCTTTCGACAATCATAGGAAGAACTGAAACATACTCTTGTATAGTTGTGCCGCCAAGTTTATATTCACCCCAGCCGTTTGTTCCATTGCCGTTTGTTGTGGTATAGGTTGGATAAGATATGTTTTGTGAGTTGTTGCCAGCATACACACTAGCACCTATGTCCACTTGCATAAAGACTGCAAAATAGTCACCAGTCAGTTCAATTTCGTCAGCGAGGTCGATGTAATAAAAGCCCGTTTGTTGCGAAACAAATTGATACTCACTGTCCTCTGACACATTGTGATTTCTGACCTTTGTGCTTTGTGGAAATTTACTTGCCAAAGTTGTTGATAGTGAGTTTAAATCGCTTTTTGATATTCCACTTGCGATGTAGATATTAAAGTTACTTGCTGGGTTGTTTGACCTGTAATAGACAAGTTGCTTATCTTCATTATATCCGCTCGTAATTGTGCTGACTGCTGGCACTTTTATCTTTGAAACATATTGATTTTGATAGGTTTCCCTTTCAAAGACATTGGCAAAGACAGTTTTTGTTTGTGTTTGAATATAACTTATTGCATAATTCGTGCCAGAAAATACACAGAACTGATTTTTATTGACCGCCCCTTCAACGTCCATTTTATCATAAACTATTATGTCTTCCTCGTTTTCCATTTTGCCAACACGGACAAAACCACAAACATTGTTTTCAATGGTCTTATCGTTATACATAACATAAAAGAAACCGCCATATCCAAAACTTGTGCCGTAAGAATTTTGGCAAATGTATGCGCCAACATTGCCTTGGCTATCCTCAATAGTGTCGTCCCAGCCAACTATTGTAATTAGGTGATTGGTTGAAGATTTGTCGGTATTGCAATATGTATTTTTAACATTATCAAAATATGACGCTTGATTCATATAAATCGAGCCAGTGACTGCGCCATAGGTTGTTATATGTTTTTTGATGGAATTTCTGAGGTCAAGGACATTTTGCTTTGCTGTTTCCTCGTCAACATTATCGGCATTGTCGTTGAACATAAGTGCAGTTCTTGAAGGAAAATTTATACATTCTTTGGCTTCATATGGGAAATAAGTTCTCTCATTGGACTCAATTTGGCTAGCGTAGTAATTTGTGAGGGTTGAACTGCTTGACCAATTTTTCTCATTGTTATTTGTTTCCCAATCTTGTTCCTTGGCAACACCTTTCCCACGTGTTAGATATTCATATGCAAACTCAAACGCTCCGCCACCCATATTTGACATTGAACGAGCTTCAACACAGATATAATATGCGACATCTGCTTCGGAAAAGTTTAGTTCAAGATTTTTGTCCACAACATTTGTCATTCTTAAAGTTGTTTCAAAAGCAGTCAGTGTGCCAAACGCCCAGCATATTCCCGCCCCACGTTGATTGCCCACTCTGTATGGCAGATGTTCGCTTTGCGTGACATCAATGCCTTCAATGTCAAACAAAGAATAGGATACTGGCAAACTGCTAGCCTCTTGAACTACAACTTGATTTTGAGCATAAGTTTCTGTTTTACTTGTAAGCGTAACACCACACAGCAAACAAGAAATGGACAACATAACGCCCAAAATTGTGTATAACAATCTGTGTTTGTTCTTTTGCATAATTTTCCTCTTTTAAATTTTATTTTATCATCGACTTAACTTTAAGCAATCTAATTTTGCTTGTTCTTTCTTGTTCGTCAATTTTCATTGAGATATATTTTATCGTTTCCTCAAGCTGTGGAATCATAACAAACTCAAGAGCGTTTACTCGTCTTTTTGTGTGTTCAATTTCAAAACTTAATATTTGGCACGTCTTTTCAACCTCCGCAAGTCGCAAGATGTCTGGCATAACTTCATAAAGTATTTGTGTTGGCTTGTCAAAAAGCGAATTGCTATCCACCATTGAATATGGACTTGACACGTCAGACTTTGACGCAACAGAAATGTTTGGAACAGAAATATTCATAAGCGAGCGTGTCCCATAATCTGCCGAAAAGTTTTTCACTGGCAGCATAAAATGCTCCATTGTTTCTACATTTGAATGATATGATTTTGCAAAGCAGAAGTTTGAAAATATAATTTTCAATTTACTTTCAACTTGTTTTCTTAAAGAGTAGTTTTGTTTGACAAGTGAAGTGTATTTTTTAATCAATTCGTCACATTTATCTTTCAGCATTTTATGCCCACGCTTTGCCACAACAAGCCTAGATTTAAGCGTTTTAAGTTGTATTCGTGTTGGGTTGACATTCATTCTTGCCATTCAAAACATTCTCCTTTTAATTAGTTTTTTGGAAGGTATTTTTTGATATACTCTGGTTTAATTCGTTTTAGTTCTTCTTCTGGCAAAATATTAAGCAATTTCCAACCTAAATTTAGCGTTTGTTCAATCGTTCTATTTTCGTCACTGAGTTGTGACACAAACTCTTTTTCAAACTGGGTTGCAAACTGTGCATAGATTTTATCCGTTTCGCTCAAAGCACCCTCGCCAAGGACTGTTGCCAGTTCTTTTGCCTCTTTCCCCTTTGCATAACTTGAAAACAGTTGGTTTGCAAGGTCGCTGTGGTCCTCACGAGTTTTGCCCGCTCCGATGCCTTTGTCTTTTAGTCTTGAAAGGCTTGGAAGCACATCAATAGGTGGCATAATCCCCTTATTTTGAAGTTCACGAGAAAGAATTATTTGCCCTTCTGTTATATATCCCGTTAGGTCTGGAATAGGGTGGGTTTTGTCGTCTTCGGGCATTGTCAAAATTGGAATTTGAGTTATTGAACCCTTTTTATCTTTTATTCTGCCCGCTCTTTCAAAAAGTGAAGCAAAGTCAGAATACATATATCCAGGGTATCCCCGCCTTCCTGGGACTTCCTTTTTGGCAGAAGCGAGTTCTCGCAGGGCTTCAGCGTAGTTTGTCATATCTGTTAAAATGCAAAGTACATGCATTCCAAGGTCAAAGGCAAGATATTCTGCACAACTGAGTGCCATCCGTGGGGTTGCAATTCGCTCTATGGCTGGCTCGTTGGCATAATTTACAAACATAACAGTTCTTTCAATGGCTCCGCTGTCGCAAAAACTCTTTTTAAAAAATTCAGATTCTTCATATGTTATGCCCATGGCACAAAACACAACAGCAAACTTGTCTTGCTTGCCAAGAACTTTTGCTTGACTGGCGATTTGTGCCGACAGACTTGCATGGCTCAGTCCACTCATTGAAAACACTGGCAACTTTTGCCCACGGACAAGGGTGTTAAGTCCGTCTATCGCCGAAATGCCCGTTTGGATAAATTCATTTGGATAATCTCTTGCTGTTGGGTTTATTGGTTCACCGTTTATATCAATTTGCTTTTGTGGGATAATTTCTGCTCCGCCGTCACGAGGTCTGCCCAAGCCGTCAAAAATACGTCCTAACATATCTTCTGAAACATTAAGCCTAAGCCCATGCCCCAAAAATCTCACTTTGCTTTTGGAAATGGAAAGTCCTTGCGAACTTTCAAACAACTGCACAACTGCCTTGTCATTTTCCACTTGCAAAACTTTTCCTAGTCTTGTGCCGTCATTTGATACAATTTCCACCAGTTCATCATATTTTGCCCCTTCAACGCCGTCAACAAGCATAAGAGGTCCCACAATTTCTTTTATGGTCTTATATTCTTTCATATTTCATCATCTCCCATGCTATACAGCGCTTTAAGTTGACTTAAGAGTTCTCGTTTTATTATTTCAAACTCACCAAGAGAATTCTCGTCAATATATTTTGCACGTGCAATTTTTTGCTTTGCTCTCATGGACAAAAGTTCGTTTATGCCAATGCCGTCAGAAATTGCCTTCATGCAACTGTCATGATAAAGTTTTATAACTTCAAGCATTTTGCATTGCTTTTTAAGTGAAGAATAAGTGTCCACTGGGTCAAAAGCATTTTGGTGCAAAAAGTCTTCCCTTATCATTTTTGCTACGTCAAGTGTTAATCTATCTTTGCTTGAAAGTGAGTCAGCCCCCACAAGTCTTATAATTTCAAGAAGCGAACCTTCTTCTTGAAGGATATTCATAACAAACGCCTTAAGCCCCGCAAAATTTGTTGAAACATTATTTTCAAACCAAGGTGCAAGCTGGGTGGAGTAAAGCGAATAACTTTGAAGCCAGTCGATTGCTGGGAAGTGTCTTTTGTATGCAAGGCTTGAACTTAGTCCCCAGAAAGTTTTAACAACACGCAATGTTGCTTGTGATACAGGTTCACTTAAATCGCCCCCCGGAGGTGACACCGCTCCAATAACTGTGACAGAGCCTTTTCTAGGTTTTGTTCCAAGAGTTTCCACAAGCCCTGCTCTTTCATAAAATTCTGCAAGTCTGCTGGACAAATATGCTGGATACCCTTCGTCCCCCGGCATTTCTTCAAGACGTCCGCTCATTTCTCTTAATGCTTCTGCCCAGCGAGATGTGGAGTCTGCCATAAGAGCAACATTATATCCCATATCACGAAAATACTCTGCAATAGTTATTCCCGTATAAATTGACGCTTCCCTTGCAGACACAGGCATGTCCGAAGTGTTTGCAATAAGAATTGTTCGTTTTATAAGTGGCTGTTTTGTCTTTGGGTCAAGAAGTGTTGGAAATTCATTCATAACGTCTGTCATTTCGTTTCCACGTTCGCCACAGCCAATGTAAACAATAATATCCGCATCAGCCCATTTTGCAAGTTGGTGTTGAACAATAGTTTTGCCACTGCCAAATGGCCCCGGAACACCCGCAACACCGCCTCTTGCTATTGGGAAAAGTGTATCAATAACCCTTTGACCAGTGACCATTGGCTCCACGAGTGGAAGTTTTTTTGCATAAGGTCTATTTCGTCTTATGGCATACTTTTGAAGCATTTGAATATTAAAAGTCTTGTTTCCATTTTTCAAAACAGCAACGGTGTCGTCAATTTTAAAGTCACCTTCTTCAATTTTTTCAACAACACCACTTGCTCCTTGTGGCACAAGAATTTTGTGTCTTATGGCGATTGTTTCATCAACATATCCCAGTTCGTCACCGCTTTCAAGATTTTCACCCACTTTGCAAGTTGGATAGAAATGCCAAAATTTTGTTCTGTCAAGCGAGTTTGCTTGCATGCCACGAACGATTCTATTTCCAAACTTTTCTCTCAGTTCATCGAGCGGTCTTTGTATGCCGTCAAAAATCCTTCCCACAATTCCAGGTGCAAGTTCCACAGACAATGGCTCGCCCGTTGACACAACTTCTTCACCAACAGAAAGCATTGATGTATCTTCATACACTTGAATGGAGGCTATGCCATTTCGCATTTCTATAATTTCGCCCGTAAGCATAAGTTTGCCTATTTTCACCACGTCAAAAAGCCGACACTCTTGCATATTGTCTGCTTGCACAAGTGGCCCAGACACTTTGACAACTTTACCCTTCATTTTTCTCCTCCTCAAGCATAATTTTAGCACCAATAGCCCGCTCCATATCCGTCATTATTTTCCCCAGCGCATATGGATTTTCTTCATCTCTGTTTGGCACAACAAGAATAACAGGATAAGCAGAAGTTCTTGTTTGCTCAATCAAGTCTTCACACAGTTTTGCATAGTTTGTTTGAATTAAAATAACTTTGTAGTTTGAAATGAGTTTGCTCAGAGTGGCTCTGATTTTATCTCTCCCCACCGGAGAAAAAACATCACAGCCAACCGCCTTAAAGAGCATAACCATATCCCTACTCCCCAAAATTGCAATTTTATCTTCCATTTCAATCTCCAAGTAGCATTTGCTTTGCCTTATCCGCAATGTTATTTCTAACAAACAGCAAACACATTCTACAGTTTTTAATTTCCGCTAACTTTTTCAAAACATAATACACAAACTGTGCCGGGCTATCCATATCAAATCTCAATGGCTCACAATATTTGAGTAGCAACATATTTTTCTCTTTTTCAAACTTAATAAGCGCCTTATCCTTGCTTTCAAAAATGAGTTCTGCCATATTTTTAAGCAATTTATTCTCAATCTGCCCCACACAAAATTTATCTTTTTCAAAAATTCCTTGCAGTGTTTTTTTATTTAAAAACCCACATTCAACAAGGTTCTTTTCAAAATTTAATTCATCTTTCGCCCTGAGGCAAACGGATAAGTTTTGTTTGTCACATTCAAGTTTGACAAGGTCACAAAGAAGTCCTTTTTTAAACATTCCTCGCATAATTTTATACTTATTTTGCTTAAAATATCTATCCAGCTCTTCAGCCCCACTTTGTGGTGTAAAATTCTCAGAGAAAGTCTTTATGGCTGCGGCAACGCTTTTTTCAAATATAGAGAAATCTCTTTTTGCCACAAAACTTGCCATTTTTTTGTTGTCACAAAAGTCGTAATCTTGAACATAATTTTCCCAATCTATCCCAATAAGTTGAGCCTTGCAAATTGTGGATAAATTGTCAAAAATAAGTGGGAAAATGAAGAAATTTTTAACCATTTCATTTGGGGAATCATTTGACACAAATTCAAAGAGTTTTCGCTCTTCCATATCCAGATACTCGTCAACATTTGCGTCATCGCTTAGGCGGAAGGCATTTCTGAGCAAATTTTCCGCATCTAGAGCATTGCTGCAAGATAGCACACTTGCATAGAAATCTTTTGGCAAAAGTTGTGCTTCTTTCACGCTTACAACGCCAGATGAATAAAGATAACTCATATTTCCTCCCGTTTTATCGACTTTTAAAATAACAATTCTGAAATCTCTTTTAAGTTGTTTTCAATATAATCTTCAACAAGTGTTTCAAAAAGCAAATTTTTATCACACTTTTCGCCACACAAAAATAAGCCCTCTTTTTCACCCGCTTTAACTTCAAGCGAAAGTTTTTTGACTGACGGAAGCGACAAAATGTCTTTTTCTGTTAGACTACTGCATTTCCAAAAAACAGTGTCACCGCTTTCTGCATTTTTCTTCAAAAGACCTTCAAAAAACTTCTTTGCTTGCGTCTTTCCCATGTTGCAAAGTTCCAAAACTGCCTCAGTTTTTATCTTTTCAAGCAATTTTGTTTTGCTTTTAAGTTCCACCTTCTTACACTCAATTTTGACACTTACATCTGTGGCAGAAGAGATTTCTTTTTCTTTTTGTTTCAACCTTTTTGACGTGTCCCCGCTTTTTTCTTTTTGCCAAGAAAGTTCTTCTCGTTGCATTTTTGCCGCTTGCTTTTCGGCGGCGTCCACGATGTCCTCTGCTTGAATTTTTGCGTCAGTCAATATTCTATCAACAATCAAATCACCTTGCATACTTGTCCCCTTATGGCAAAAGAAGCAGCGACACGACAAGTGACAAAATGGCGTAAGTTTCAATCATTGCTGGGAAAAGAATAAGTTTGCCCGACAAAGTGTCTTTTTTAGCAACGGCTTGGATACAACTTGCAGATGTTTTGCCTTGAAGAACTGGTGTCAAAAGCCCTGTGACAGTTAGTGGAAGTGACGCCAAAAGGATATTTAGCCCAGTTGCAAGACTTATGCCCATTGTGCAACTGCTTGAAGCAACAATAGCAAACACAAAGCCATAAATACCTTGCGTTGCTGGAAGGACAACAAGCACCAAAAGTTTGCTAAACTTCTTTGGGTCTTCGCTCAAAACCCCCGCCGCAGTTTGCCCCGTTTTGGTTAGTCCTATAGCTGACCCCATTCCACACAAAAATACACATAACACAAGCCCCGCTAGTCCAATTACAAATCCCCATTCCATAACATTTTCCTCCTTTAATTATTCGTTATTTCCTGTTATATTTACATAAGAGAACCCAGAACCAAATGGCTCAAACAGTTCCCCCTCGCCCTCATAAAATCTTGAAAAGAATTCTACGTATTGAAGCCTTGCGACATGGATATATGCACTAAGGCAGCCCATTGAAAGATTGAACCCATGTCCAATTAAAAGAATTATTGCCCCAACAAGATAGGTCGCCGCACTGCTAAAAAATGGAACAGCCAACTGATTGACAATGCCCGCAATGATTGCACCACTTAACATCAGTCCAAAAAGTCTTGCATAACTCAAAATATCAGAAAAGATATTGATTATCCCATACACTGCTCCAAAACTTTTTGTAAGACGATTTATACCCCTTTGAGTGGCTATTAAACCCACAACGCTTATTGCAACTGACGCAATGGCAACATACATGCCAATCATCTTTACTCCCTCAATAAGTCCCGCTATGTCAAGTGCCACAAGTCCTATGCCTACAAAAAAGCCTTCCCACACAAGTGCCGAAAATATTGCTTCCGCCACTTGTTTTCGTTTTATGAGCAAAATCGCTTTAAGAAGCAGCGACACCATAATTTGCACTGCGCCTGCCCCAAGACAAATGCCGAGCATTGCAATAACATCTTTTGTTGGATTCGGCATTATTCTAGGCGGAATAATGCTCCAAACATCGCTCCCCACGCCAAACATTGAGCCAAAGAGTATTCCAAATATTATCGCAAACACTCCCCCCGTTGCAAGCACGCCACATAGTTTTTTAAACGACGTTTCCTTTTTCTGCATTGCTCCGACAAATGTTCCAAACAGAACAAGCACAAAGCCATATCCAATGTCCGCCACCACAAAGCCAAAGAAAAGAGAAAAGAAGAAAGTCAAAAGCCCATTTGGGTCAAGTTCCCTATAGTTTGGCGAAGAATACATGTTTGTCACAAATTCAAAGTTGCTAACAATTTTGTTGTTTTTAAGAAGTGTTGACGGCATTTCATTTTTTGGAATTTCCAAAAATTCTTTCTCCATGCAAATTCCAAGTTTGTCCAAACACTTATCCACATAACTGACTTTGTCCTTTGGCAGATAGCCCTCAAGCACAAAAGTTTGTTTTGTTGAACGAACAAGGTTCTCGGCATCCAACTTTTCCATGCAAAACTTAGTGTGGTCAAGTGATAACTTAAGGTTTTTGATACTGGACGAAAAACCTTTCAATTTTTCTTCACAAGCATGAATTTTATTGTTGTTTCTTATTATCTCATTTTGACATTCGGCAACAAGAGCCTTGCTTGTTTTGTCGTAATCAAACGGACATTTTGAAAACCCAATTTCAGCCAAACCTCTTGATACGACAATACTTTCAGATTTATGGCAACAGACCTTCAAAACTCTGCCTTCGTCACCGCACACTTCAACAACCGTAAGTGGACAGTCTTTCAAAACTTCTGGCAGTCTTTCGCTATTTCCCTCTGGCAAAAGTCCCACATAAATATCCACATGTTTTGTGCTTTTGAAATCAGAAAACTTCTCGCTTAAACAAAGATATGGTTCATAGGTCGAACGTCTTGTGACAATTTTCTCATTCTCTCGCTTTAATGTACCAATTTCCTTTTGAAGTTCATCAATTTGCTCAAGCGTTTTCTCGCAGTCAAAATTCCCGTTCACAAACTCCTCTGCACTCATGTCAAGCGTTTCTTCGTCAATCTTTCCCACGGCGTCTTGCACAACTTCTATCGAACGAGCAATCTTATCATGTAGCGATTGCATACTGTCATACTTCTCCTCACAAAAGTTACATGCCGTGCCGTCAATGTTTGTTGTTTTTTTAAGTTCCACACAGCGAGTTCTGAAGAGTTCGTTTAATATCTTTTCTTTATCCATGGAGAGTGCAACAAGTTTAAGTTTTGACATTTCAACAATAGCCATCTTGCACCCCCTGCACCACCCGTTTTGTAGTAGCGGCTATTGCATTCGTTTTCTCATTCTCAAGGTTGTCAAACTCCGCTTGTATTTTTGCCACAATGTCTTGCAATTTCTCAGCGTATTTTTTCTCTAGTTTATTTAGTTCAGTCACATATCTTTTTTTGTCAAGTTCCAAAAACTCTTCTCTGTCTTTTGATAATTGCTCGGACTTTTTGGAAACAATTTCTTGTGACTTTGTTTGTGCCAAAGACACAATTTGTTCTGCTTGTTCTTCTGCCAAAAGAATTTTGTCAATATATGCAGTTTTCATTTTTTGCCTCCAATCATTTTACAAAAAAGGGACCACAAAACCTATGCCGAGCAATCCCTTGTCAAATACTATTATGTGCTATATAAATAATACTATAAATAGCCCCCTTTTATCAAGCAAAAGTGCCATGTTTTTGGATAAAATTTCCATAATTTTTGCATAAAAAAACCTTGGCGTAAAATTCCAAGGCTGTTTTCTATTTATCTTGTTTGGATGTAAATCACCACATAAATTGAAATGATGATAAGTCCAGCTAGAATGAGAAGCAATCCGGCAAGTTTAAGTGCCATATTAACTTTATCGTCACTTTTAATTTCGTTTGAATGTCTAACTGCTCTTGTTATTCTTGCTGACAATGCCACAAGCGCAATGCCCAAAACGACAAGCACAAGCCCAACTATAACAAGTGGTTCACTCAAAAATTGTACAAGAGTTCTTCCAAGCATATCTCCCAACATTTTTCACCCTCCAAATTTAATTTCTGCCATATTATATCAAATGTAGATTAAAATTTCAATAGTAATTTTGCACAAAATAACTTTTTATGAAAATTTATCACATTTTTTGTGTTTTCCCACCTATTTTTATGCCAATTTCTATCGATTTTTACAAATTTTACACTTCAAGATTATACTTTGTTGTGAAGTCATAAAAGTCTTCTTGTGTAATTTTAAACTTATTACAAATTTTACTCAAAGGTGCGTGCCTAGTGTCTTTTAATATGTCCCACGCAAGAAATGCCGCCAACACATTTTCATCAACGTTATCATTTTTTATTTTTCGCTCTAGTCTAACAACTGGCTTTGCTATTGTCAGTTGAAAGTTTGCGATGTCAGTAAAAATGTATCTTACAAGCAACATAACGGCGTTATAAAGGTTCATGTTATTTGTTTTTGTTGCCAAGTTGTTTGGCAAAATGATTTTTGAAAAT
Source organism: Christensenella sp. UBA7862 (assembly GCA_002500135.1). Classification (GTDB taxonomy): domain Bacteria; phylum Bacillota; class Clostridia; order Christensenellales; family UBA1242; genus UBA7862. Next base: position 25,741 of record DLSM01000003.1, read on the forward strand.
ATGTCGTCACGAACAATGCAAACTCGCCTTGTGCAATTTAGCCCCGCACGCTTTAGGGCGATTCTGTTTTTCAAACTTGTTTTTATCTGTCTGCCAAGAAGAATAAAGTCAAAGAATTCGTCAAGGCAATTATCATCTATTGAAGCAAGTTTCAAAAGAAGCAGCGAAGAAATATTTGTTTCTTGCTTTGCTATGTAATAAAACAAGTCTTCGTTGTTTTTAAACTCATTCAAAAGTGCCTCTGGCGTTTGAACAAGCATTTCTTTAACTTTTGCATTTATAATATTCTCTTCTCGTTTTGGAATGTTAAAGATATATTTAAAATTGTGTTTTTTATTATCGCCACAGAACTTCAAATAATAGTCAAAAATATATCCGTCAAATGGGTCAAGAAGTTTCAAATCAAGAAGTCTAGTCTTTATTTGCTCACCTTTGCCGCAGTTTATGCAAGTTATGCAATACAAGAAGTCCAACTCTGGCTCCGCCGTCCCGCTTTCAACATATCCTCGCATATACTCAGCGGCAAGTTCATTTTCCCCCACTTGCGAAAATGAAGCCCCTATTCTATATCTCTGCTCCATGTCCACGTTGTCAATGTTTTGTAGTCGTTTTTTAATTTCCTTACATCTTTCATCATTTCCCAAGGAATATTCAATTAGCATTTGACTTATCAAATCTTGAACGGACTCTTTGCCATAAGTCTTTATAATCTCACTTGCCCTATCCATTTCCCCCGCAAAAAAATATGCCATAACAAGTTCGTTTCTTATGTCGTCATCTTGAAAATTCGCCATGTTCTCATAAGTCTTTATCGCTTCTTCCAAGTTGCCTTGTGACATTTTTTCATGCGCAAGAAGCAAGTTATGTTTCAAGAGATAATCGTCATTGACAAGTTGCAAAGCAGGTTTCCCTTTTTGAATTCTGTCAATTTCGACCAACATATCCTTAAGAAGTTGTTCTTGTGGGGTGTTTTTGTGTTGATTTAAATAAACATTTGCATAAAATCTTGCCACGTCATATTCTTCAAGCATAAAATATGCCCGAGCGAGCATTGTATAGACGAGGTCGGCGTGTGAATCGTCTGTTTTCTTCAGCACTTTATATCCATAAAAAATGCCCATAGGAATCATTCTTAGTTCATAATATATCCCCGAGCGAATTGAGTTTATAAGAAATTCCTCATCATCATTCAGTTCCATTTGGCCAGCTATGCGAAGATATTTTAGGGCTTTCTTATATTCTTGCTCCTCCTCAAAAAACTTCCTCGCACGGAACAGATAAAAGATTGGCTTTTTCTTAATGTTTATAACTTTTCTTTCTTCTTCCATAATTAAAATTTATTCTTTAGGTTGTAAAAAAAACACAGAATAATGTCAAAAATTCTCCTATAATGTTATTTTAGCAAAAAAATTGTCTTTTAAAAAGAGATTTTGTCATTCTACACAAACAAGTTTCTTAAGCCACAAATAAGTGTTCATGACAGTTGCATATTCCACTCTTTCGCCATGCAAGTTTTCATCAAGGATTTTTGGAGAAATGCACACACACTCGCACTTCTTAATTTTCTTTTGAAAAATGCCCAACTCGCTTGCAAAGTTTCCTTTCTCGAGTTTTATATCTTCAAAGCCAACATAGTTTGCTTTAAGCGCCTTGACCAAAGAACTTTCCTCATTTGCTTCAAAATGATTGATTGTGGAAACAACACTCAAACTTGCCCCAAACTTGTCTGAGAAAGACTTGAGTTTGTTTTCCTTTATGTCCAAGTCTTTCTTGTCGCTTGACAGTACTTGAAGCGAAAGTTCCCCCTTGTTTGGCTCAAAATCTAGCACACTTGTCCCTATTTCTTGCTCTAAGTCATAAAGTTCAAACACGAAGTTAATAAACTTTTCTGTATCCTCAAGCACCAAAAAATTGTCCGCTTGTCTTGTGCAATCAATTTTAAGTCCAGCGTAATTATTCTTTTGCAAAATGTATTCGCCAAGAAGTTTGGCTTTGACCTTCAGTTCCTCGCAAAAGGTTGAAAATACACACTCAATTTTGTTTGCGTCAATGTAATTTATTGAGTTAATCATAAACTTATCTTTGCTCAAGAATTTTGCAAGTGAATATAGGGACGAAAAGCCCTCACTTCCGTCATCGACAATTTTTCTTTGCCAAAAGATGTTTCTCTTGATTTTTGGTTGGCAAGAGATTTTAAGTTTAAAAGTTTTGAACCCTGCGTCCTTGCTCATAAAAGCTTTATTCATATTCAGTTTGCAAAACACAAGCGAACTATCATAGTTTGAGGTGAAGATTTTGTTATATTGTCCACCGTCAAGTGAGATAAGATTTCTACAATTTATTTTTGAAATATCAAGCATTTTCGCCCCAACAAATTTTCCGTCATCTCGTGGAGTGAAAATAATTTTAAAAGGTACTTTTGCCCTATTTTCAATAAGATTTAATGCCATTGCAACTTTAGATAGCGTTGCAAGGCGTGGGGTTGTATCCTCAAGAACAAGATATTTGGAACTTGAATCTATTGACTTTTGCGAAAGATTTGACAAACTTTTTTCGCCAAGGTTTAGGACTGGATTTTGTCTATGTTTTCGCCAACCAGTGTTTTCAAGGACTTTTGTATTAAGTCCCCGTTCCAGAGAACAAAGTGGAATAACTATCCCCACTTCGTCAATGTCGCCCGCCTCAATATCTTCCTTTTTTGGTCGGCACGAAATAATGCAGTTGTCAAATTGGTCTTGATAAACTTCATGCTCCAACGACTTTGCCCTGCTAGATACAAAATCAACAAGCGAGTCGTTTGTTAGGTTGTGGATATTTACAAGTTGTTCCAAAGTGGACAAAATCATAATTCCCTCCAAATTTTCTTCTATATATATTTTGCAACATTTTGCGTCAAAATGCTAATGATTTTGCATATTTTTTAAAAAAATTTCCAACAAAAAAAGGACAAGTTTGTCTTGTCCACCGAGCAAAAGAAATTGAAATTACTTGCTTTCTTTTTCTTTAGCCTTTTTTGCAACAACTTCCTTGCCGTCATAATATCCACATTCCGAGCACACAGTGTGAGAGCGGATAACTGCTTTGCAGTGTGGACATTCCACAAGTGTTGGGGCTGTTGCTGTCCAATTTGCCTTTCTTTTGTCACGTCTTGATTTGCTAACTTTAACTTTTGGAACTGCCATTTTACTATCTCCTATTTTTTAATTTGTCAAACGGGTTATCAAGTCTTTCCTCGTCTTGCTGAATTTGCTCACAGTTGCAAGTGTAGTAGTTTTTGTTTTTGCCACAAACTTGGCACAAACCCTTGCAGTCTGCCTTGCACAGCATTTTGGTTGGAAGACTCAAAAGCAAGTTATTTGCAACGACTTCATCAATTTCCACAGATGTTCCATTTATAATCGAAAAACTTTCGTCATCATGTAAGTTATATTGCTCCACAAAAGTTTCTTCAACTGGAAAGTTGAGAGTCATTTCAAACTCCTCGCCGCACTTGTCGCACACACAAAGCAACTGAATGGAGGCATTTGCCACAAGATGCAACTGCTCGTCAAGATATTCAAAATATCCCTTGACCACTGCATCCGAAGTGAACTTGTCACCCTTGCCAGAAACCAACTCCTGCGACATAGGCAACGACACCTCAAAATCAATTTTTTGTCCCTCTTGACTTTTTGCTTTTAAAATGTTCAACAACATAGCATGCTTATTATATTGCCTTTTTTGTAACTTGTCAATGTTTTTGTTTACATTTTATTGTTTTTGTTTACAAATTTTTAGTTTATAGATTGAAATAAGCCCTAAACCCCTAAATGAATTTGACTTTTTCACAAAAATATTGTAAAATACTATATATGTGGATATGGTGAAACTGGTAAACACGCTAGATTCAGGTTCTAGTGAGGCGACTCTTGCAGGTTCAAGTCCTGTTATCCACACCACCCATCAAAAAAGCCCAAACGGGCTTTTTTATACATTTATTTCATTAGTGGGAACAAGACGACATCACGGACCGATTCTTGGTTGGTGAGGAGGCACATAAGTCTGTCCACGCCAAACCCAAGTCCAGAGATTGGTGGCATGCCGTGTTCCATAGCATTTAGGAAGTCTTCGTCAAGTTCCATTGCTTCGTCATCACCTTCTGTTCTTGCTTTTGCTTGTTCTTCAAGTGTTTGACGTTGCACTATTGGGTCAACAAGTTCTGAATAAGCCTTGCAGATTTCGTCCCCGCAGACCAAAACTTGGAACAAGTCAATTCTTCTTGCGTCTTCATCATTTCTTCTTGCAAGAGGCACAAGGCATGCTGGATAGTTATAGAGGACTGTTGGTTGAATGATATTTTCCCTAATTTTTCTCTTATAAACAAGGTCAATAACTCCGCCAACTGTTTTGCAAGCGTCAAAGTCGTCCATTGAGAAAAGACCAGTTTTCACAATGTCTTCTTTAAGTTTTTGGGCATTTGTATATTCAAGGATATTAAGTCCCAAAATTTCGTTGACTCGCTCTGTGTAGTTAATTCTCTCAAAGTCTTTTGAGAAGTCAAGAGTATGTCCCTTAAATTCAATTTTCAAGTCTTCATTGCAAATGGTTCTAATCGCTTCCCTAATGAATTTTGTGAAGAATCTGATATTATCTTCAAAATTCCAATAGGCAGCATACCATTCGACCATTGTAAATTCTTGCAAGTGGCTTGGGTCCATGCCTTCATTTCTGAAGCATTTTGCCACTTCAAAAACTCTGTCGAAACCGCCAGCGATGACGTGTTTTAGATAAACTTCTGGTGCAATTCTGAGGTTGCAGATTTTGTTTAGTGCATTGTGTTTTGTAAAGAAAGGTTTTGCACTTGCTCCGCACACTGCACTTTGCAAAATTGGAGTTTCCACTTCCAAAAAACCATTTTCATTGAGGAAATTTCTGAGGAATGACAAAAATTTGCTACGTTTTAGGAAAACTTGTCTGCTTTCTTCGTTTGACACCAAGTCCATGCAACGTTCCCTATATCTTTGGTCTTGATTTGTAAGCCCATGGTGTTTTTCTGGGAGAGGCAAAATGGCTTTTGACAAGAGTTCATAGTCTGCTACACGCACAGTTTTTTCGCCTGTTTGGGTGGTGTAAAGCTCGCCCTCTATGCCAACAAAGTCACCGATGTCAACCATTTTCTTGAAGAAAGTGTATTTGTCTTCGTCAATTTCGTTACGGCTGATACTTGCTTGAAGTCTTGCTTCCACATCTTCAAGTGCAAAAAAACTGAGTTTGCCCATAATGCGTCTGAAAGTCATTCTTCCGCAAACTCTAACTTTTGTGCCGTCTGGCAAAGATTTTGCTTCCACAAGTTTGTGAGTTCTTTCGAACTTTTCTGCATAGACAATTTTGCCTTCTTCTTTAAGTTTTCTGACTTTTTCTTTTCTAATATCTACTTCGCTTGATAGATTTTGTGTGTTGTTGTCCATAAATAGTTCCTTCTGCTGCGTTAAATTTACTTGTTATCTGATGATTTTTTGTCAATTTTTTGTTTGGCTTCTTCTTCATCCATAAGTTTGTTGTAAACTTCAAAAACCTTGTCGATAATGTCAATATCGCCAACGAGTTCAAGATATTCGCTGTGTTCGCCAGTTTCTGCGTCTTCTTCTGTTTCCACAATTTCAAAAGCCAATGCTTCGTCTTCACCAACACCTTCAATTTCTTTCATTGGTTTCAAAATTGCATAAATTTTTTCTTCAAGTGGAATAAGTGCGATTTGCTCAAATTGAACTTCCTCTCCTTTTTCGTTGTAAAGAGAGATTGGGTCTGTGTTGTCCTCGTCAAATAGGCAATCGATTGGGCTTTTCACTTCTTTTTCGTTTTCGTTCATTTTAATTCTCCTTTTTAAGACTTAGAGTCCAAATAAGTTTGCAAAATTATTGTTGCGGAAATTTTGTCGATATATTTCTTTCTATCTTGCCACTTTATGTGGGCTTCACGCAAGATATCCTCTGCCTCAACGCTGGAAAGTCTTTCATCAACATAGGTTATAGGAAGTCCTGACACTTCCTTCAGTTTTTCACCAAACTCCCTTGTTGCTTTTGCTCTGTCGCCTTCCGTTCCGTCCATGTTAAGAGGCAAGCCCATAATTATCTCATCAGTTTCTTGGCTTTTTGCAAGGGCTGCAAGATAATTTATGTCTTGTTCGACATCTTTTCTGTAATAAGTTTCATAACCACTGGCTATCATGCCCAACAGGTCACTAAACGCAACCCCGATGCGTGCTTCGCCATAGTCAAGTGCCATCTTCCGCTTCAAAATTTCCCCCAATAATATAAGACAAAAGTAGTTTATCACAAAATGCAAAAAATTAAAAGCATTTTTATTACAAAAAAAGAAAGTCAGCAACCCGCACTGACTTCCCTTAATTATTACTTGCCCATTTGGCTCATAACTTCTTCTGCAAAGTTGTCTTGTCTTTTTTCAAGACCTTCACCCATTTCATAGCGGACAAATCTTCTGATTGTAATTTTTTCGCCAATTTTGAGTGTTGCATCTGTTATAAGGTCGCTGATTGTTTTTGATGGGTCTTTAACAAAATCTTGTTCCATAAGGCACACATCTTTGTAATATTTTTTGATACGTCCTTGAACCATTTTTTCAGCAATTTCTTTTGGTTTGCCTTCGTTTTGTGCTTGAACAATAAGAATTTCTTTTTCCTTTTCAACATTTTCTGCTGGGACTTCTTCAATTCTTACATATTCTGGTTTTGCTGCTGCAATTTGCATAGCAATATCTTTGCAAAGAAGTTGGAAAGCTTCGCTTTTTGCAACGAAGTCTGTTTCGCAGTTTACTTCAAGCAAAACACCAATTTTTCCGCCCATATGAATGTAACTTGTAACAAGTCCTTCGCCTGCAATTCTTGATGCTTTCTTGGCAACAGAAGCAATTCCCTTTTCTCTGAGGTATGCAACTGCTTTTTCCATATCGCCATTGCTTTCGTCAAGTGCCTTTTTGCAATCTTGCACACCAGCACCAGTTTTTGCTCTAAGTTCTTTAATATCGTTTGCGTTGATCATTTTAATTTCTCCCTTTTTGTTTAGGTTTTATGGTCAATTATTCCGCTTTTGGAGCGTCTTGCTCTGCCATTGCGTCAGCCATATTAACTTCTTCACCTGCTTCTTCCATTTGAGCTGCTTTTTCAGCTTCAAGTCTTGGTGAAACGCCTTCTTTTGCTTCAATAACAGCATCAGCCATAGCACTTACAATAAGTTTTACAGACCTGATTGCGTCATCGTTTGCTGGGATTGGGTAGTCAACATCCTCTGGGTTGCAGTTTGTGTCAACAATGCCCACGATTGGAATATTGAGAAGTCTTGCTTCTTTAATTGCAATGTGTTCTTTCTTTGGGTCAACAACAAAGATTGCTCCTGGAAGTTCTGGCATATTTTTGATGCCACCAAGGTTCTTCTCAAGTTTGTCTTTTTCTGCTTTAAGTTTTGCGACTTCTTTCTTTGGAAGAAGGTCAAATTCCCCCATTTCTTCCATTTGAGAAAGCTTGTTAAGTCTTGCAATTCTTGTTCTGATTGTTTTAAAGTTTGTAAGAGTTCCGCCAAGCCAACGGTTTACAATGTAGAACATTCCGCAACGAGTTGCTTCTTGTTCGATTGCTTCTTGTGCTTGCTTCTTTGTGCCAACGAAGAGAATGTTCTTTCCGCTTGCGACCATATCTCTTATAAAGAAATAAGCATTGTCGCAGCACACAGAAGTGTCTTCAAGGTTGATGATATGAATATCATTTCTTGTTGTGAAGATATATTTCTTCATTTTTGGGTTCCACTTGTTGGATTGATGTCCAAAGTGAACGCCTGCTTCTAGTAGTTGTTTCATTGAAATAACTGGCATAATAATTTTTCTCCTTTTTCTTGTTAATCCTCCCCGAACGAGCAAAAGTCGGGTTAATCCTTTTGCATCACCCACACAGTGGGACAAGAAAATTCAATTCGGGTGTGAATTTAAACGCACAAATTATATCACACAAAAAAAAGTTATGCAATAGTTTTTGCACAACTTTTTTATAAAATAATCATATTATCAGCATTATTTATTTTTACGCTTAAATAAACAAGTTTTTATTTTCAAGAAGTTGCCTTTGTTCAAGGTCACGTTGCATTTTTATAGCAAGTTGAAGTTGTTTTTTCCTATAATTTTTAATTGCTTCTTTTATTGCCTTTTCTGCCATAACAGCACATTCTTCTTTGCCCTCTGGAAGTTCGCCAATGTCTTCCAAAATATCCTTATGGGAAATATTTGCCACATCGTCAAGGCTTTGTCCTTCAATGTGCCTGCAAGCAATTTCACTTGCGACAATAGCACCAACACAGCCAAATGTTTTAAACTTTGCCCCAACAACTACGTCATTTTCCACTTTGATATATATTTTAAAAATTTCTGACCCGTCAGTTGATTTGCAAATGCCTATGCCGTTTGAGCCTTTAAGTGTTCCGCTGTGGGTTGGGTTTTCAAATATTCCTAGCACTCTTTCACTATACATTCATCTTTCCCCCTTACTTCCTTTTTTGCACCTTAACTGGTGACATTCCTCTGAGGAACGCAACACTTGTTTTCAATGTTTCAACGACATAATCAATTTGTTCTCTTGTGTTGTCTGTTGCAAAAGAAAATCTGACAGTGCTTTGTGCTTGTTCTGGGCTAAGTCCCATTGCCATAAGCACATGACTTGGCTCTCTGCTGCCACTTGAGCATGCTGAACCAGTTGAAACGGCAATTCCCTTAAGGTCAAGAAGATTGCTTAGCGCTTCACCATTTACACCAGTAAACGACAAACTGACCATTCCTGCAACTCTTTGGTGGATATGTCCATTTTGAATGACATCTGGAATTTCCTCCATAACACGAGAAACAAAATAATCTCTCAAACTTTTGAGTTTTTTGCAGTCGATGATATAGTTGCTGGCAGTAACTTCCATTGCCTTGCCAAAGCCGACAATTGCTGGCACGTTAAGTGTTCCGCCTCGTTTGCCACGTTCTTGCTCGCCGCCATAGATTATGTTGTCAATCTTGACGCCCTTTTTAACATACAATGCCCCAACACCCTTTGGCCCATGTATTTTATGTCCACTCATACTCATAGCGTCTATGCCAATGTCTTTAACATCAATTTTAAAATTGCCAATAGCTTGCACGGCGTCCGTGTGGAAAAGCACATTTTTTTCGTGAGCGATTGTTGCAATAGTTTTCAAATTTTGAATTGTGCCAACTTCATTGTTTGAAGCCATAATGCTGACAAGGACTGTCTTTTGATTGATATAGTGAAGCAAATCTGCGACACTTACAAGCCCTTTGTCGTCAACAGGAAGACAGGTCACTTCAAAGCCCATTTCTTCAAGTTTTTTGCATGTATCCAAAATGCTGTGATGTTCTATGGAAGATGTAATAATGTGGTTGCCTTTTGCTCTGTTTGCCATGGCAAGACCAAACAAAGCCCAGTTGTTTGCTTCTGTGCCGCCAGATGTAAAATATATTTCCCCACGTTCTGCATTTATAGCATTTGCAACTCTGTCCCTTGCTTTGTCCACAAGTGCTTGTGCGTCACGCCCAAAACTGTGAAGGCTGTTTGCATTGCCAAAAGTTTCGCCAAAGGCTGGAAGCATTTCACTTAAAACTTCGTTTGTTACACGAGTTGTTGCTGCGTTGTCAAGATAAATTCTTTGCATAATAAATTCCTTCTTTTATTCACACATAAATTTTGCCATTTTTTGAACAATTTGTCAATAGTCATTTTGCACAAAAAGAGCGAAAATAAATAAAAAAGGAACAAAAAACATGTTCCCTTGAAAATATTTAACTTATCTAGCCTCTTTAATCTTTGTTGCTTTGCCAGTGAGGTCACGGAGATAAAAGAGTTTTGCACGTCTGACTTTACCTTTTTTCAAAACTTCAACTTTGTCGATTTTTGGGCTGTGAAGTGGGAAAGTTCTCTCTACGCCAACACCAAAAGACATACGTCTTACAGTAAAGGATTCTCTTATGCTTCCATTTCTTCTAGCGATAACAACGCCTTCGTATCCCTGAATTCTTTCCTTGTTGCCTTCTTTAATCTTGTAATAAACTTTAACAGTGTCGCCAATGTTAAATTCTGGGATATTGTCTTTGATATTTTCTTTTTCAATAACATCAATAAGGTTCATTTTGTTACCTCCACTTAAATTGCAAGATATGATAACACAATGCAATAAAAATTGCAAGCGTTTTTTCAAATTTAGCAAAAACATTTTTCTTGCTCAAAATGATTTGCTTCTCTTTTTTACATAATTCCCTCAATGTGGTCAATTTTATGGTCTTGTTTTGTTCCCAAAATTGCCACACAGTCAAAGCGAATGTCCACCTTATCCATAAGACCTTTAAGTTTGAGATAAGACAGTGCCGTTCGCTGCATATGAATGAGTTTATGTTTCGTAATTGCCTCTTGCGGAAGTCCAAACATATCACTCGTTCGCATTTTCACTTCCACAAAAACAAGAGTGTCTTTGTCTCGTGCTATTATGTCAATTTCACCTGTTTTTGAAGAAAAATTTGTTTCAACAATTCTGTAACCTTTATTTTTCAAAAAGTTAACTGCTATTGCTTCGCCAATTCCACCCGTTTGCTTGTTTAAAGTTTTCATTTTTCCCCCTAAACAAAGTGTTTTATAAAACTATCTCGGTGAATTTGACATTTGCCAAACTTTTTTAAAAGTTCAATGTGTTCTTTTGTGCCATAGCCTTTGTGTTTGTCAAAATGATAATTTGGATATTGCTTTGCATATTCCACCATAAGCCTATCCCTAAAAACCTTTGCCAAGATTGACGCTGCTGCAATGTTATAACTCCTTGCATCGCCTTTTATTATTCCCTCTTGTGGAATGTCAGTATCTATGTGTTCAGCATCAACAAGCACTATTTTAGGCGGAAATTTAAGCCCATTTAGTGCGTTTTTCATGCCAAGTTTGGTGGCTTGCAAAATGTTTATTTTGTCAATGGTCTTTTCGTCAACTTGTGTTATGCAAAATGTTTTTGCCGTGGCAACAATTTTGTCAAACAACTCGTCACGCTTTTTAGGTGTCAGTTTTTTGCTATCATTTATGCCAGAGATTATTTTATCTTCCTCAAGTGGCATAATGACACACGCACACACCACAGGTCCAGCAAGTGGTCCACGCCCCGCTTCGTCAATGCCAGCAATGTCGCCTAAGTGTTTATATTTGTTTTCAAATTCAAACAAATCATATTTCTCCATATTTCACCATTTAATCCAAAACAATTTTACCAAGTCTGCCCTTTCTAAAGTCGTCTAAAATCATTTTACCGCCTCTGTCGTAGTCAAGTTCGCCTTTTTTTAAAATACAATTTCTGCTGCGGCAAATGTCTTCATAAATTTCAAGCACTTCTTCATCTTCAGAGATTTTTATGTTATATCTCACTTCCAGTTGGCTTTTATACTTTGGCAAAATATCTCTTATAAAATTGAACGCTAGGTCATTCGTATCAAGCACTTGGTCTTTAATGCTGCCGATGTATGCAAGATTTCTTGCAACTTTGTCGTCTTCAAATGCAGGCCACAATGTCCCTGGGGTGTCAAGGAGCATAAGTCCACTTTCCGTTTGCACCCATTGCTTGCCCTTTGTGACGCCTGGTCTGTTTCCTGTTTCAGTTTTGGCACGTCCGCAAAGGTTATTTATAAGTGTACTTTTGCCAACATTTGGCACACCAACAACCATTGCTTTTGGAATATAATCAATTCCCTTTTCGCTCTTTCGCTCTAACTTTTCGCTAAGAAGTTTTTTTGCCAACAAAAACAGTGGCTTTGCAGAATTCGATTGAATGGCATTTATTGCAAGTGCTGAGCAATTCTTGCCTTTAAGTTCTCTTTTAAAACGCTCTACATCCGCCTCTTCCACCATATCACATTTGCTTAGGACATAAACAATTTGCTTGTCTTTTGCCACTTGCGAAAGTTTTGGATTGAGGCATGAATAAGGGGCTCTTGCGTCAAGGAGATAGAATATCAAGTCAACATTTTTCAGTTCCTTTTCCATTTGTCTTAGGGCTTTTGTCATATGCCCTGGGAACCATTGAATCGGCATTTTTACCTCCTACTTTTTTGTGTCAGTTTGCAGTTTCTTTTGTTTTCGCATGTATTTTCTATACAAATCTGGACGGTTTTTCTTTGTAATTTCAAGTGACTTTTCAAGCCGCCATTTGTCCACTTCCTTGTGATTGCCGTCAAGCAAAACTTGTGGCACTTCAAGCCCTTCAAACTGAAATGGCCTTGTCCATTGTGGATATTCTAAAAGCCCGTCAGAAAATGACTCGTCAGATGTTGTTTCTTCGTTTCCAAGCACATTTGGAATGTATCTTGCAACGCAGTCAACAAGCACCATTGCTGGAAGTTCCCCACCTGTTAGGACATAATCTCCAATGGAAATTTCCTCATCAACACAAAGGTCAACAATTCTTTGGTCAATGCCTTCATAATGTCCACAAACGAGAATTAACTCGTCCAATTTTGCCAGTTCTTCCACTTTTTCTTGTGATAGGACTTTGCCCTTTGGCGACATATAAATTGTGTGTGACTTATCCGTTTTCACGCTTTTTATTGCGTCAAACAGTGGTTGAGGCGTCATAATCATGCCCGCTCCGCCGCCGTAGGAATAGTCGTCACACCTTTTGTTTTTGTCAAGCGTAAAATCTCTTATATTTATAACATTTATTTCGATAAGTCCGTTTTTTTGCGCACGGGACAAAATGCTGTGATTGAGTGCATCAAACATTTCTGGAAATAATGTTAAAATAGTGATTTTCACACCAACACCTCGTCAAGTTTATTTTTGAAAACAACAATTTTCTTGTTTGCGACATCAACAGATTTTATCACTTCGTTTAGGAAAGGAAAACTTCTAACCCCGCCTTGTTTTAGGATATTTATAATGTAAGCCGAGCCATATTGCTCCACACTTTCAACATATCCCACAAGTTGTTCCGTTTCGTCAACAACGGCACAGTTTTCAAGGTCAGAAATCAAATATTCCCCGTCTTTCACTGGAATTTGCTCTTTTGGGACAAACAGAGATATATTTCTAAACATTTCTGCTTGCTCGCAATTTGCAATGTCGTCCAAAGTGATGTATCCAAAATCTTTGTAATATCTAAACTTCACAACATCGTGGTCGTGACCGTCAATATACACAGCTTTTAGATTGTTCCAAAAGTCAAGGTCATGAACGTAAAGAGAAATTTTCATTTCACCACGCAGACCTTGAGGTTTCAAAATTTTTGCTATCTCTATCATAATTTTACTTTATCTTTAAGATATATTTTTTTGATTGTTTGTGAGAAGCCGAATGCAAAATTGATCTGATTGCTTGAGCGACCTTTCCATTTTTGCCTATCAGTTTGCCCGTGTCTTGCTGAGCAACCTTAACTTCAAAGACAACTGCTGTTTCGTCTTCATGCTTTTCAATTTCAATCGCATCTTTGTCGTCAACAAGGCTTTCCACAATAAATTTAAGTAATTCTTCCATACTACACTCTCCTTATATTGTGGTTAATTATTTTTTTGCATCTTTTTTCTTTGGAACAATTTTCTTTGGTGTGTATGGTTTTGCGTTTTCAACAATACCAGCTTTGACCAAAAGAGTTCTTGCTGTTTCGGTTGGTTGAGCGCCATTTTTAAGCCATGTCAAAGTTTTTTCTTTGTCAAGTTTAAGACCGTTTTCTTCAACAAGTGGGTTAAAATATCCAAGGTTGTCAATAGCCTTGCCATCTCTTGAAGTTCTTGCATCTGCAACAACAACTCTGTAGAATGGGCTCTTTTTGTCCCCTAGTCTTGTAAGTCTGATTTTAACTGCCATTTTTAATTCTCCTTTATTTTATCTATATTGAATATTTTTTTGAAAGCATATTGGCTTGTGCTTTAAAAAAATTGTAAAAAACTAATTAAAATTTAAATTTCTTCATTCCGCCATTTTTCAATTGCTTCATCATATTCTTTGATTGTTCAAATGACTTTAGAAGTCTGTTGACGTCTTGAATTTGTGTTCCACTGCCTTCGGCAATTCGCTTTTTCTGACTGCCCTTTATGATGTCTGGATTTTGTCTTTCCTTTGCGGTCATGCTTTGGATAATTGCCTTATTCCTTTCCATTTCCTTTTCGTCAACGGTTGCGCCTTTAAGTTTGCCGCTAAGCCCTGGTATCATGCCCAAAATGTCGTTTATGTTGCCCATGCTTTTCAGTTTGTCCATTTGAACAAGATAATCTTCAAAAGTAAATGAATTTTCTCTAAACTTCTTTTCAAGTTGCTTTGCTTCTTCTTCGCTAACTGCGTTTTGTGCTTTTTCAATAAGTGTTAGCACATCGCCCATGCCAAGAATTCTTGATGCCATTCTGTCTGGGTAAAATGGCTCAATGTCGCCAAGTTTTTCACCCACGCCGCAAAATTTGATTGGCTTTTTGACCACTTCTGAAATGGAAAGTGCCACACCGCCTCTTGTGTCGCCGTCAAGTTTTGTAAGGACAACGCCAGTTATGTCAAGTGCTTCGTCAAAAGTCTTTGCCACATTAACACTTTCTTGCCCATTCATGCTGTCTATTACAAGCAAAATTTCCGTTGGGTTGATATTTTTCTTTAGGTCACGAAGTTCGTCCATAAGTTTTTCGTCAATGGAAAGCCTACCCGCTGTATCGACAATCAATGTGTCATACATTTTCTTATTTGCATAGTCAATGGCTTCTTTGCAAGTTTTGGAAGGGTTTTGTGTGCCGCGCTCAAAAACTTCTGTGTTCACTGCTTTGCCAACCACTTGAAGTTGGTTTATGGCAGCAGGTCTATAGATGTCACACGCAACAAGCATTGGCTTTTTGCCTTGACTTTTAAGAAGTCCAGCAAGTTTTCCGCACATTGTTGTTTTGCCACTGCCTTGAAGTCCACAAAGCATAATAATTGTAGGCAACTGGCTTGACACTGCAAGTTTGCTATTAGTTTTACCCATAAGTTCCACCAATTCGTCATTAACAATTTTGACGACTTGTTGACCTGGGGTTAGGCTTGTAAGAACGCTTTGTCCAAGTGCTTTTTCGCTTACTCTATTAACAAAGTTCTTTGCCACCAAAAAGTTGACATCTGCTTCAAGAAGAGCAACCCTAATTTCTCTCATGGCTTCTTTAATTTCAAGTTCAGTCAGTTTGCCACGTTTTGTAAGGTGAGAAAAAATGTGATTAAGCCTTAGTGAAAGATTGGAAAACATTCCCATATTACAAAACCTCCAAAATAGAATTTAACTTTGCCTTGATTTGCTCCTTGTCTGCACTGTTGTCAAGAAGTTGAGAGCAATCGGAAATCGTGGATTTTATTTCTTCAAACTTTTCAAGAAGTTTAAGTTTGCTTTCATAATCCTCAAGTACTCTAAAAGTCCTTTTTACAAGATCGTTGACCGCTTGCCTTGAAATATCAAATTCCTCTGCAATTTCGCTTAGTGAAATGTTGCTATCCAAAAACATACGAAGCATATTCTGCTGTTTCGAAGTGAGCAGTGGCTCATAAATTTCTGCCAGCAAACTTTTTCTCAAATTATCTTGAATTTCCATATTCCCTCGTAAAGCATTTTTACTTTACAACACAATTATACCCATATTTTCCCTATTGTCAAGCAATTTTTGAAAATAATTTGGGGGCGACAGACAAAACAAAGTTTTGTAGCAAAATCCGAAAGATTTTGCAGAATTTTTCTCTTGGAAAATTCACTGTCGCCCCGCAACAAAAAAGATTGCATTTTTGCAACCTTTTTTATATTTTACATTTTTGCCTCAATGGCGGAGATTATTTGTGCTTTTTGGCGAAGTCCAACAAGTCTATCCACTTCTTCCCCGTTTTTGAAGATAATCATTGTAGGCACGCTCATAACGCCAAATTGTTTGGCAATGTCCATACCTTCGTCAATGTCAAGTTTATATATTTTTGCTTTGTCGCCAAGTTCTTCTTGAGTTGTTTCAAGGATAGGTGCAAGCATTTTGCAAGGTCCGCACCAAGTGGCATAAAAATCCACCAAAACAAGGCTCTTTGCGTCTTTTATTGTTTTTTCAAAAGTTTCATTGTTCAAATGTTCAAGTTCCATTTTCTCTCCCTTTGGTCTTTAAAAGTGTTCAATTTTCAAAGAAATTCTAGCACTTTACAAAATTTTTGTCACGCTAATTTGCCTATTACAAGAAATATTTTCTTAAATCATGTTCCTTATCAAAGTTTTCAAAGGCTTTTTTGACATACTCTTTGTCAATAACCACTTGTTTTGGCTCGCCACCAGCATTAAAACTTACATCTTCAAGCAAAAGTTCCAAAACTGAATGAAGTCGTCTTGCCCCCAAGTTTTCGCTTGTTTCATTTTCTTCTTCTGTGTATTTTGCAATTTCTTTCAAGGCGTCTGTCTTAAACACAAGGTCAACTCCGTCAACTTTCAAAAGTTCCTTATATTGAAGTGTCACCGCATTTTTTGGTTCGGTTAAAATTTTGTAAAACTCTTTTGCAGTCAAGTTGTCAAGGTCAACCCTAATTGGGAAACGCCCTTGAAGTTCTGGAATAAGGTCTTCCACTTTTGAAACATGGAACGCACCCGCTGCGATAAAGAGAATGTAATCGGTCTTGATTATGCCATATTTTGTGTTGACTGTGCAGCCTTCAACAATTGGAAGAATATCCCTTTGAACTCCCTCTCTGCTAACCTCTGGACCATTGCTTCTGCCCGAACTTCCTGCAATTTTGTCAATTTCGTCAATAAAGATAATGCCCTCTTGTTCAGCACGTCTAACTGCTTCAGATTTAACTGTTTCAATGTCGATAATTTTGTCACATTCTTCTTGATTTAATATTTCTCTTGCTTCACGAATTGTAAGTTTTCTCTTTTTCTTTTTGGTTGGGAAAATCCCGCCCATAAGTTCGCCAAAGTTTATTTCCATGCCCGCCCCTGGCATCATTTCAAAAGATTTTGGGGCTTCTGCGACGTCCATTTCGATAAACTCATCATCATATTTGCCGTCTTCAATGCCCTTTTGAATATGAGTTTTTAGGTCATCTTCATTGGCTGTTGCATCAATAGTTGCTTTTTTTATTGGATAAAGATATTCAAAAAGTCGTTTGTTTACATTTGGAGCAACCTTTTCCACAACTTCATTATATTTTTCGTCTTTTACAAGGCGGAATGATGCTTCAACAAGGTCACGTACCATGCTTTCAACATCTCTGCCCACATAGCCCACTTCTGTGTATTTTGTGGCTTCAACCTTTATGAAAGGAGCCTTAACAAGTTTTGCAAGACGTCTTGCAATTTCTGTCTTCCCAACGCCAGTTGGACCTTTCATAATGATATTTTTTGGTGTAATTTCCTCTTGCATTTGCTTTGTAAGTCTGCTTCTTCTGTATCTGTTTCTAAGTGCAATGGCAACAGCCTTTTTTGCATTGTCTTGACCTATAATATATTTGTCAAGTTCGGCAACAATTTCTTTTGGTGTATAGTTCATTTAAACCTCCTCCACAGTTACATGTCCGTTTGTAAACACACATATATCGCTTGTAATCTTGAGTGCTTTAAGTGCAATTTCTTTGGCACTTAGGTCAGTGTTTTCAATAAGCGCACGAGAGGCTGCAAGAGCATAAAACTCGCCACTCCCAATGGCCGCCACCCCATATTCTGGTTCAAAAACATCACCATTTCCAGACACATAAAGCAAGTTGTCTTTATCTGCAACAAGCATAAGTGCGTCAAGTTTGCGGACATATTTGTCGTCCCTAAACCCTATTGCAAGTTCCACAGCACTTCGCATAAGATTTCCGCTGAATTTTTGCAAAAGTTCCTCAAATTTTTGTGACAAACTGAATGCGTCAGACGCACTGCCTGCAAAGCCAATGACGACCTTTCCCCCAAAAATTCTTCTAACCTTTACAGCGTTGTTTTTGACAATAAACTTTTCGCCAACAGTAACTTGTCCGTCACCGGCTATTGCAGTTTTGCCATTTCTTTTTACAGCCACAATTGTGGTGCTTCTCATTCCTTCCATAATTTACTCCTTATCTATAATTTTTACAACATTATCTATTTCTTCAAGTGAACGAGCAACAATCTTTTCTCGCTTTAACTTGTTATCTTTAATCTTTTCGCCAAGTGGGCTGACAATTCCAAAGTTTGCATTCATTGGTTGAAAATTCTTTTGTGGACAAGTGGTTATAAAGTTTGTAATCGCCCCCATAATTGTATTTGACGAAAGAGTTACAAGTGGTTCGTTTTTTAAGTAAAGATAAGCATTTATTCCACTCAGTAACCCACTCATTGTGCTTTCCACATACCCCTCAACCCCGCTAAGTTGCCCCGCTATAAACAAATCTTCTCTTTTTCTTGTTTGAAATGTGTTTTTCAAAACTTGTGGAGCATTTATGTATGTATTTCGGTGCATAACTCCATATTTAACAAACTTTGCATTTTCTAGCCCTGGGATAAGTGAAAACACTCGTTTTTGTTCTGGAAAAAGTAAGTTTGTTTGAAAGCCAACAAGATTGTATAGCCTTTTATCCTTGTCCTCCGGTCTTAATTGCACAACAGCATAATATTTTTCTCCCGTCATTGGGTTATCCAGACCAATGGGTTTCAATGGTCCAAATCTCAGACTATCCTCTCCCCTTTGAGCCATAACTTCAACAGGCATACAACCTTCAAAAATTTCCTTCTTTTCAAAGTTTTTAAGTTCCACTCTCTGTGCAGAAATAAGTTCTTTATAAAAGTTTAAATATTGCTCTTTGTTCATTGGGCAGTTTATATAATCGCCGTCACCCTTGTCATATCTATCTTTTACATACGCCTTTGTCATGTCAATGCTATCTCGCTCTACAATAGGGCTTGAAGCGTCATAAAATGACAAGTTGTCTTGCTCCAAAAAGTCCTTTAAATTCTGGCTAAGTTTTCCCGTTGTAAGTGGCCCCGTTGCGATAATTGTAAGCCCGTTAGGGATACTCTCTATTTCTTCTGTCACAAATTTGATATTTGGCAACTTCTTTATTTCGCCAGTGACCATTTGCGAAAACTTTTCTCTATCCACAGCCAAAGCATTGCCCGCTGGCACACGACATGCGTTGGCACATCTAAGTATCAAACTATCAAACCTTTCCATTTCCGCTTTCAGCAGCCCCGAGGCAGTGGAAATATCCATTGATTTAAGGCTGTTTGAGCAGACAATTTCGGCAAGGTTTTTGTTTGAATGAGCGGGAGTAAATTTGTTTGGTTTTATGTCATAAAGTGTGACGGATACGCCCCTTTTTGCCAGTTGCCAAGCGGCTTCGCACCCAGCAAGCCCCGCTCCCACAATATTTACAGCATTATTCATTTTCACCTTCATTTGTTTTTTCTGGTTGCTTTGTTTCTTTCTTCTCATAATCGCAAGCCTTGTTTGAGCATTTGTAATAGTTCATAGTTTTGCTTTCTTTTACAGTTAAGAAACTTTTACACTTTGGGCAAGCGATGTTTGTTGGCTTGTCCCAACTTGCAAATTTGCAATCTGGATAGCCCACACAGCCATAGAAAATCTTTCCGCCATGAGTTCTCCTTTCCACGACGTCTTTGCCGCATTGTGGACATTTACAAACGGGTGGTTTTGGCTGATTTAGGCTGACGATATTTTTGCATTTTGGATAATTTGGACAAGCGAGGAATTTTGTATATTTCCCTTCTCTCACCACCATTTTTGCCCCGCATTTACTGCAAACAACATCACTAACTTCTGGTGCGACTGACATTCTTTTTGACTCTCTATAAGCAAAAATCAATTCTTGCTCAAAGCCTGCGTAGAATTTGGAAATGACATTTTGCCATGACTCTTCGCCGTCTGCAATTCTATCGAGATCATTTTCCATTTCGGCAGTAAAGGACACATTCATAATATCAGCAAAGTATTTTTCCAAAAACTCAGTAACAGTTGTCCCAAGTTCAGATGGTTTCAAATACTTCCCGTCTTTAACCAT
Source organism: Christensenella sp. UBA7862 (assembly GCA_002500135.1). GTDB lineage: Bacteria > Bacillota > Clostridia > Christensenellales > UBA1242 > UBA7862. The sequence continues at coordinate 45,755 of DLSM01000003.1, forward strand.
GTAAGTTCTGTTAAGAAGTGTCATAACAGTTGGAGCATAGGTTGCTGGTCTGCCGATGCCCTTTTCTTCCATTGTCTTAATAAGACTTGCTTCTGTAAATCTTACTGGTGGTTTTGTAAACTTTTGCTCTTTTGTAATCTTATCTACATTTAGTTTATCTTTTTCGTTAAGTTTTGGAAGTTTGCTTTCGCCCGAATCGTCTTCTTGTTCCTCAAAAACCTTATATGCCCTAGTCCACCCTGCAAAAATTGGCGTTCTTCCCGTAGCCTTAAAACCCAAAGCGCCAGCAGAAATTCCGACTGATTGAGAATCATATGTTGCTGGGGTCATTTGACTTGCGACAAAACGTTCATAAATAAGTTTGTATAGTTTGTAGTTGTCGGCAGACATATAGGACTTCACAGTCTCTGGCGTTCTATCTAGGCTGATTGGTCTTATTGCTTCGTGAGCGTCTTGAGCGTTCTTTTTTGCTTTAAAGACATTGTAAGTTTTTGGTGCATAATCTTCGCCATAATGCGATACGATGTATTCTTTTGCTTTTGCTTGTGCTTCTGGAGAAACACGAGTGGAGTCTGTTCTTATATAAGTTATAAGAGCGGTCTTTCCTTCTGAGCCAAGTTCCACTCCTTCATACAATGCTTGGGCACTTTTTGTTGTTTGTGAAATACTCATGCCAATTTTGTTAAGCGCATCTTGTTGCATTGTACTTGTTATAAATGGAGGTGGTGGCGTTGACTTTGTAACACTTCTCTTAATTTCTTCCACAATAAATTGTTGCTCTGCAAGATATTTAACAACATTTTCCGCTTGTTCAGCGTTGTCTGGAACAAATTTTTTCCCAAGTTTTGTGGCAAGGCTTGCCTTAAACTTTGTGCCGTCCTTTTCAAGAAAAGCACAAATTGGCCAATATTCTTGTGGCTTGAAATTTACAATTTCTTTTTCTCTATCCACAATCAGTTTCAGTGCCACACTTTGCACACGTCCAGCACTAAGGTTTGGCTTTATTTTTTTGCAAATAATTGGCGAAACCTTGTAGCCCACCAATCTATCTAGGACACGTCTTCCTTGTTGAGCATGCACCAAATCCATGTTTATTTTTCGTGGGTTTTGCACAGCCTTATTTACAACAGACTTTGAAATTTCGTTAAATTCAATTCTGCATGGTTCGCTTTCTGGGATATTTAAAATGTGTTGAATGTGCCAAGAAATAGCCTCTCCTTCTCTATCAGGGTCGGTTGCCAAAAGCACACAATCTGCTTTTGCTGCTTTGCTTTTCAGTTCTTTTATAATTGTTTCTTTGCCTGGCATAATTTCATATTGTGGCTCAAAATTCTTGGAAACATCAACGCCAAGTGTTTTTTCTGGCAAATCACGCACGTGACCTTTTGTGGCAACAACGTCATAGCCTTCGCCAAGATATTTTTTAAGAGTTTCTCTCTTTCCTGGACCTTCAATAATAACTAACTTCATTTAAACCTTCTTTAATTATCATTTTGTTTTGCAACTTGCCTATTATTTTAAGAAATACACATTGCCCGCAAGTTTTTTTATTATTCCACGAATTGTCAGCATTGTCAACAAACTGTTAAGCCTTTTTGTTTCAATGTGCGACAAATCGACAAGTTCTTGAAAAGTCTTTTCGCCCAAACGCAAAAGTTCAATCACCACTTGCTCATCCATAGACACATTTTCGCAAGTCTTATCTTTTGTCACATCACGCAACTTTCTATCGCCAATTATGTCCCTTATGTCGCAAACAGCCTTTGCTTGTCCGTTTGAAATCATTCTGTTTGTGCCAACACTTGCAATACTAAACACACTGCCTGGCACGGCAAAAACATCTTTGCCATAGTCAAGTGCGTAATTCTTGGTGTGCAGCGCTCCAGATTTCTCGCCCGCTTCAACCACCAAAATTCCACTGCTTAGTCCTGCAATAATTCTATTTCTTATCGGGAACATATATGCTTCTGACCTTCTTAATGGTCTTGTTTCAGAAAGCACAAGTCCGCCAGACTCAACAATTTTCTTTGCAAGGTCTGTGTTTGTTGCTGGATAAATTTCATCAATTCCGCCCGCCAAAACTGCTATAGTTTGACCATGATAGTTAAGTGCATTTTGATGAGCGTAAGTGTCAACACCGCTTGCCAAGCCACTTACAATAACATATCCCGCATCAACAAGCCCATGACAAAACTTTTCCGTTGCCATTTTGCCATAACTTGTTATGTGCCTTGTGCCAACAATGCCAAAGCAATCGTCTTTCATAAGTTTTGGATTGCCCTTGTAGTAGATGACAAATGGTGGGGTGTCAATATTTCTCAAAGACTTTGGATAGTCAATGCTTTCTATTGTAATTGCCGAAATTCCAAGTGAATTTAGTTTTTCAATAACTTTATCCGCAAACTTTTCTCCCACTTCTCTATACAAAATTTGACTTTCCTCTGGTGACAAAATCTTCTCTATTTTATCCTTAATTCTCACCACCACTTCCCAGTCCAAAAAGTCGCCTGCGTTTGCAACAAGTTTTAATAGTTTCCCCTTTTTGGAATATGTGGCAAAGTCAAAGTTATCCAGCCACAATATCGCTTTCTCGTTTCTATCCATCATCTTTCCTTCAATTTCTAAATCTAATCTCTGTATAATCTTTTTTAAAAATAATAAATCTATCTATTAAATCTATATAAACTTCATTATTTTTGCTAAATTTTTATCAATTTTTGGCACATTTTGCTATATTTTTGGCACTTTTTTAACAAATTAAGTCCAATATTTTTCGTCAAGGCTCCTATAATTTATGGCTTCCACCAAGTGGTCTGTTTGGATATTCTCACTGCCGTCAAGGTCGGCAATGGTTCTTGCCACTTTTAAAATTCTGTTATAAGCCCTTGCTGTAAGTTTTAAACTTTCAAACGCTTGCTCAAGGAGCATATTGCACTCGTCATCCAGTTTGCAATATTTTTTTATCATTTCTGGTCGCATTTTGCTATTGCTAAAGACGCCAGTGCCAGCAAATCTTTCCAGTTGAATTTTTCTTGCTCTATCCACTCGTTCCTTTATATTTTTGGAACATTCCTCATTTGAAACAGTGCTTATGTCGCCATATGTAACACCGTCAACTTCAATATACATATCAATTCTGTCCATCAAAGGACCGCTTAATTTGCCAAGATATTTATGAATTTGCGAAGGCGAACATTTGCAAGGTTTGGTTGTTGAGCCGTAATTGCCGCATGGGCATGGGTTCATACTTGCAATAAGCACAAAGTTTGCAGGATATTCCACCGATTGCATATTTCTTGAAACGGTTATAACGCCGTCTTCAAGAGGTTGTCTTAGGGCTTCTATTGTGTGTCTTGGATATTCTGGCATTTCGTCAAGGAACAAAACCCCGTTGTGTGCAAGGCTTATTTCCCCTGGTTTTGCCTTTGCCCCGCCGCCAGTTAAAGCGACTGTTGTTGCCGTGTGGTGAGGCGACCTAAATGGTCTTTCGGTCAAAATTCCCGTTTTGCTGTCAAGAGTTCCCGCAACGCTGTGAATTTTTGTAACTTCCAGTGCTTCTTCAAAGGACATATCTGGAAGAATACTTGGGAACGCCTTTGCGAGCATTGTTTTGCCACTTCCTGGTGGTCCAATTAGAATGACATTATGACCGCCCGCTGCTGAGATTTCAAGCGCACGCTTTGCACTTGCTTGCCCTTTAATTAGGGCAAAATCGCCTATTGCCTTTGCTTGTTGTTTTACAAGTTCATAACTCACATTTTCAACAGGAGCAATTTGCCTTGCACCGCTTAGAAATTCAACGACCTCTTTAAGATTGTGAACAGGATAAACTTCCACCCCTTCAATAAAGCCCGCTTCCGCCTTGTTTCCATATGGAATGACAATTTTCTTTATGCCCAAGTTTCTTGCGGTTATCAAAATTGGAAGCACACCTTTAATTTTTCTTAGACTTCCGTCCAGTGACAATTCACCAATAAAAGACAACTCGTCAAGCACTTCTTTTGCCACTTCAACTTGATTTGTCGCACGCAAAATGCCAACGGAAATTGGGAGGTCATAAAGTGAGCCTTCTTTTTTTGTGTCCGCTGGGGCAAGATTTATTGTCACTTTTTCAATAGGGCTTCTGAAGCCTTGATTTTTAATTGCTGAGATAACCCTTTCCTTGCTTTCCCTAATTGAAGTGTCGGCAAGTCCAACGACATCAATGCCAGGAAGTCCACGAGAAATATCCGTTTCCACCTTTACAAGATAGCCGTTAAGTCCAACAAGTCCAAATGAATTTATAATTGATAGCATAATTCACCAACCTTAAAAATCTAAACTTTAGTATATAATAAATGTCAAATTTGACCAAATGATTTACGCAATAACTGCCAAAATTTTTAAAAATCGTTCAAAATGTGACTTATGTTGTCACAAAAAAAGTGAATGGCATCACTCCAAAATGCCATCCACAAATGAAGTTGGGTCAAAAATTTCAAGGTCGTCAATTCCCTCCCCAACGCCAACAAAATACACTGGAACTTTTATTTCTTCTTGAATTGGGAAAACAATTCCGCCACGGCTTGTGCCGTCAAGTTTTGTAAGAACTATGCCGTCAATGCCAACTGCGTCTTTGAATGCTTGAACTTGGACAAGAGAGTTTTGACCAATGGTTGCGTCAAGAACAATAAAGTTAAGTTTCATTGCATCTGGGAATTCTCTATTCTCAATTCTTGAAATCTTTTTAAGTTCTTCCATAAGGTTGACTTTTGTATGAAGTCTGCCCGCTGTGTCAACAATAAGAACATCTGTCTTTTTTGCCTTTGCACTTGCAATGCCGTCATAGACAACGGCAGAAGGGTCTGCCCCTTCACTGTGCTTAATAATCTTAACACCGGCTCTGTTAGACCATTCGTTAAGTTGTTCGGCAGCGGCGGCTCTGAAAGTATCTCCCGCCACAAGCGATACACTCTTGCCTTGTTTTTTAAAGAAATTGGCAAGTTTTCCTATGGTTGTAGTTTTTCCAACGCCATTTACGCCAACAATAGTTATTATAAGTGGATATTCAAACTTCTGTGGCTGCGTTTCAAGCAAAATTTCTTTCAGAATTGCCTTAAGTTCCACCCTTGCTTGCTCTTGTTTTACAATATGCTTTTCTCGAAGTCTATTTTTGAGCGAAGAAATAATTTTTTCTGTTGTTTCCACACCCATATCTGAACTTACAAGTGCAAACTCCAGTTCGTCATAAAAATCTGCGTTTATATCGCCACCACGAAAAACACTGTTGAGTTTGGTGATAAGAGCGTCTTTTGTCTTTTTAAGTCCGTTTTTAATTTTGGAGAAAAATCCCATGTTATGCTTGTCCTTTTTTGTCGAATTTTGTCATTTTGGCTAAAATGCAAGAGGAAAAGTCCCCTTGCACATTAAGCTGTTTTATCAGTTTTGATGTTTTGTTCTTCGGAAGAATTTTTGATTGCGTCTTCAAGTTTGACAGAAACAATCTTGCTGACGCCCCTTTCTTCCATCGTCACGCCATAAAGTGAGTCAGCAAGCATCATAGTTGGCTTTCTGTGTGTGATGACGATAAATTGAGTTTCCTTAGAAAAGTTCTTAAGATATTGAGCAAATCTTGAAACGTTGCTGTCGTCAAGAGCAGCCTCAATTTCGTCAAGCAAGCAGAAAGGCATTGGTCTTAGTCTTAATATTGCAAACAAAATTGCAATGGCTGTAAGAGCCTTTTCGCCACCGCTTAAAAGGGTTATGCTTTGAAGTTTCTTCCCTGGTGGTTCTGCAACAATTTCCACGCCTGCTTGAAGTGGGTCTTCGCTTTCTGTAAGTTCAAGTCTTGCATTGCCGCCGCCAAATAGTTCCCTAAATGACTTTGAGAAGTTGGCTTGAATTTTTGCAAATTCAGCGTCAAATCTTGTTATCATTTCTTCTGACAAGTCTTTGATAATCTTTTGCAAGTCTTCCTTTGCTGTGGTCAAGTCTTGTGCTTGAGCGTTTAGTTCTTCATATCTTGTCATAAGTTCTTTGCAATCTTCAATGGCATTGACGTTTATATATCCAAGTTTTGAAATTTCTTTTTTAAGTCTTGAAATTTCAATAAGCCCTTGTTTTAGGTCAAAATTTTCCACTTTAAGTGGCAAACATGAAGCATAAGTGAGTTCATAATCTTCAAAAATCTTTTCTTGCATTGCTTCAATATCTGTGTCCACTTTTGCAAGAGCGTTTGTTTGTTGATATTTCTTTTCTTGCACAAGGCTAATTTCGGTCATGAGTCTTGCTTTGTCTTCGTCAAGTTTCCTAATTTCATATTGAAGATTTTGCTTAACTTGGTCTAGGCTTGCAAGTTTGCTCTTTGCCTCATCAATCTTGGCTTTAAGTCCGTCATCGTCATGACTATCAACACTTGTGTCCACCATTTCTTGAGCAAGTTCCACACTTTCTTCAATTTTTGCAATATTGGAAGAAATATCTGTTATGTTGAAGTTTGCCCTATTTATGTATTCGTCAAGTCTTGCAATTTCAGTTGAAATATTAGAAATTTCATTTTCAAGCGTTGTTTTTTCAATTTTAAGTTCAGTTATTGTGTTTTGAAGTTCATCACGCTTTGAACGAAGCTGATTGAACAATTTTTGATTATTTTCAATCTGCTTAGAGCCAGCGATATTCATATCGACATCGCCCTCAACGCTTGCAAGAGCCTTTGTAATAACTTCAATTTTGGTTGCGAAATCAATCTTTTCTTGACTGAGTGCAATTCGCTCTTTATTAAGTTCGTCAACAAAAACAGATAGTTGCTCCAAGTTTTGTGCTTGTTTTGCACTTTCCACTTGCGAAACAACAAGTCTTGATTGCAAATCTTCGTCAATTTTTGTAAGTTTTGCAAGTTCTGCTTCAAGGGTTGTCTTAAGGTTTTTAAATTCCTCAAAATTCTTTGAAAGTTTATCAATTTGAACGGTCAAGTTCTCAATTTCGTTATCTCTTGTTAAAAGGTTTGATGTAACAGCCTTTTTGCTACCGCCAGACATAGAACCTTGAGTGCTTACTACATCGCCGTCAAGAGTAACTATTTTGAAAGTGAAATTGGTTTGTCTTGCAAGCGAAACTGCTGTGTCTATTGTATCAACAACAACTGTTCGCCCAAGCAAACTTTCAAACACCGCCTTCAAACTTGAATCAAATTTCACAACGTTTGACGCAACGCCATATGTTTTGTTTTTGGCAACAATATTTTTTTCACTGTCACTCAAAAGTCTAACTTTCATAGCGGTTATTGGCAAGAAAGTTGCTCTGCCATAGTTATTGTGTTTTAAATAGTTAATAAGATATTTTGCATCTTCTTCGTTTTTTGTAATAACGTCTTGAACTGCCCCGCCAAGTGCCACTTCTATCGCCGTTTCAAAGCCTTTTGGAATGGTCATTGCAGAAGCAACAATATCCACAATTTTGCTCTTAAGTTCTACCTTGCTCTTTGCGTCTTGCATAAGCCTTTTGACAGAATAGTTAAAGCCGTCATAGTCCCTTTGCATATCTTCAAGCACTTTCTTTCTGTTTTGCAAAATTTGAATGTTTGAAGTGCTTTGAGCAAGTCTTTCATTGTTTTCTTTTATTCTATTTTGAACGGTTTGGAGTTGCTCTCTTGCTCTCTGTGCTTGAGAGGTTAGTTTTTCGTGAATATCTTGTGCGTTTCTTGAAATTTCTGTTGCTTGAGATAACGCATCTTCTTTTTCTTTAATCCTTGTCTGCAAAGAGTAAATTCTGCTATCTAGGTCGGAAATATTGCTTTGATAAGCGTCCTTTTGAGCATTAAGAGCGGATATGTTTGACTTGATGTCCGTCATTTTGGACAATTCGTCAATCATTTCTTTTTGCTTCTTTGTTGCTTCGTCCTCTGCCCCAGTCAATTCGTCAACAATCTTAAGGTATTGCTCTGTCATGTCGTCAAGTTTGTATGAAAGCGTCCTAAGCCGTGCTTCCTTCACTTCCTTTTCTTGCTCGTTAACTTCAACAAGTCTAACAGAGTTATCTCTGTTTAATGTTTCTTTTGCCAAGTCTTCCTTTAATGATGACATTTCGTCAAGCAAAAATTTAAGTCTTTCTTTCACGACATTTGCTTCGCCTGTTTTCTTCTCAAGTTCCACAGTGTGAGCAAGAATTTTGTCGTTGAGTTCTTGCAAGGTCTTGTCAATGTTTGACACTTCACCCATTTTTGCGTCATAATCGCTGTTCATTTTGTCAAGTGATGATTGTTTTGACGCAAGTTCTTCTTCAAAGCCATCAATTTTTGTTTGAATGGCTTGTTTTGTGTCGCTTGCACTTTCATATTGATTTACATAAACATTGACTTCATAGGTCTTGAGTTCATCTTTGTATCCAAGATAAAGTTTAGCGTTTTCTGCTTGTTTTTTAAGAGGTCCCAGTTGCCTTTCTTGTTCTTGCAAAACGTCAAGCGCTCTGTTCAAATTATCTTGTGTTCTATCCAGTTTTCTTTCCGCTTCAATTTTGCGTTGTTTAAATTTTGCAATGCCTGCTGCTTCCTCAAAAATTGCACGTCTATTTTCTGGCTTTGCACTGATAATTTCTTCAACCTTGCCTTGTCCAATGATTGAGTATCCCTCTTTGCCTATGCCCGAATCGTGAAGAGCATTGACTATGTCTTTCATTCTGCAAGGGGTGCCGTTTATTAAATATTCACTTTCGCCCGAGCGATAAAGTTTTCTTGTAAAAGCCACTTCATCAAAGTTTAAGTCAAACATTCGTGATGAGTTGTCAAAAAACAAAGACACTTCGCAATAGGACATGCTCTTTCTTTTTTCTGTGCCATTAAAAATAACTTCTTGCATGTTGCTGCTACGCAAGAGTTTTGTGCTTTGCTCACCAAGCACCCACCTTATGGCGTCTGATACATTAGATTTCCCGCATCCGTTTGGCCCGACAATTCCCGTTATACCCGCATCAAACTTAATTTCAAGTTTGTCGGCAAACGATTTAAAGCCCACCAGTTCAATTTTCTTAAAGTTCATTATGTTTCCTTTTTAATACTCTTGGCAAAAGGCATATTTTATACACCCTTTGCCAAAAGGATATTTTATGAATGTTTCCCCTCGACAAGCAAAAGTCTTAACATTTCCTTGTTTTCAAGCGCTCGCTTTGCACAGTCCATCTGGGCATGTTTCTTGCTTTCTGCCGAACTTCTTGCCACAAACACATCGTTTATGTATGCTTCTGCACAAAATACCCCAGGGTTGTTTGGCATGGCATAGGTGAAATACACAAGGTTTGCACCTTTCACTTTTTGCACTTCTTCTTGAAGCATTGTTTTGTAGTCAAAGTCCTTTGTTTTGCACGCTTTTGCAACGTCTATAAATCTTAACACAAAACGCTTTGCCTTTTCAAGACTGCTATCTGTGTAAATTGCCCCGACCAAACTTTCAAACAAATTTTCCTTTATGCTTCTTGCAATTTCTTGCCCCGCAAGACTTCTTCCCACTTGCAAAAACTGGTCCAGCTTTTCATTTTCAATGATGTTTGCAAGGGCGTCACCATTAACAAGTTTTGCACGAAGTTTTGTCATTTTGCCTTCTTCAATGTTAAAGTTTGAATATAACTCGCTTGCAATAACAAAGTCCAATATTGAATCTCCCAAAAATTCAAGACGCTCGTTGCTCTGGGTGTGGTGTTCGTTTGCGTAGGATGAATGAGTGAAGGCGGTGTTCAAAATTTGCTTATTTTTAAATGAATAATGAATTATTTTCTCAATTTTCTTGATGTCCGCATCAGTCATCAACTTTCACCTCCAAGCCTTCAACTTGCTCTTTAATTTTTTCACAAAGCCCTTGCTCTGCCAAAGTCTTCACTTGGAATATTGCCTTTTCAAACGCCAAAGCGTCACTTGCCCCGTGACCTTTAACAACCAGTTTCTTAACCCCCAAAAGCATTGCTCCGCCATATGCATTTGCATTAAACTGAGATTTAAGTCTTTTGAAAGCACCTTTCATAAAAAGCGCCCCAACCTTAGACCAAAGAGACTGTTTAATATTCTTTTTAAGTTCTCCCAAAGCAAAACTTGACGCACCTTCTGTGGCCTTGAGAAGAATATTGCCATAGAAGCCGTCAGTTACAACTATGTCATATTTCCCGCTCAAAAAGTCCCTTGCTTCCATGTTGCCCACAAAGTTAATTGGCATTTGCTTTAGAAGTTTAAAGCACTCATGGCAAAATTCATTTCCCTTTTTGTCTTCTGTGCCAATGTTTAGTAGTGCGACTTTTGGGTTTTCAATTCCAAGATACGCTTTTGCATAACTTGACGCCATAATTGCGAAGTGGCAGATATTTATTGGCTTGCAATCAACATTTGCTCCCGAATCTACAAGCAAAACTTTTTTGCCGTCTTTTGCTGGGATAATTGGGCAAAGTGCTGGGCGGGAAATTCCCTTTATTCTTCCAATTTTAAGAAAAGCCCCAGTAAGAACAGCCCCAGTTGAGCCACACGACACAAGCCCTACGACATCGTCATTGTGTCTTAGTTCGTCAAAAGCCCTAACAAGACTCGAATTTGTTTTTGTTTTCACCGCTTCAGTTGGTGATTCATTATTTGAAATGACATCATCGGCAGGCAAAATTTCAATTCGCTCTTTGTCATAAGTCTGACTTGCAAGAAACCCCTCTATTTCATCCTTTTTGCCAGATAGAACAATTCTTAGGTCTTTATCCTTATTTGTAGCGTTACAAGCACCTTGCACTGCGACCTTTGCACCCAAATCATTTCCATAACAATCAACAACAATTTTCATATTTCTCTCCATTTTTACATAACATTATAGCAACTTTTTTCTCAAACACAAACAAAAATAGCAACATAATTTGCGTTTATGTTGCCATTTCTTTCCTTTTTTCTAATAAATGAGCGTCATTTAGTCGTTGCAAAACAGATTTTTATGCAAAGTTTTCAGCACTCGTTCAAAGTCTTTTTGCGGGAAGCCAAATATAATAGACAACCCTTGAGTGCTTTTGTTCAGCATATAAATTTTTGTGCCAAGCGAGTAAATTTCATCAAAAACCTTTCTTTCCGTCTTTCTATCAAAAGTTGCTCCAACAACACTTACAAGTGCCACATTGTGCGTAATTCTTACACTGTCTGGTGACAATACAAGTGAAACTTCCCTAACAATCTCCGCCAAAATTTCATCGCTTAATCCCACTTCTCTTGCCACAACGGAAATATTGTCAATGCCAGTCGGAATATGCTCCACCGTCACTCCATTCTTTGAGAAAATGCTTGACACTTCAGATAACTTTCCTAAGGACGAATTTATATTAAACTTTTCAAATGAAACAATGCAAAATCCCTTTTGCCCCGCAATTCCTGTAAGTTTTTTTTGTTTACATTTTGGCATAATAAAACTTCCTTTACAGGCAGGGTTGAAGGTGTTTCTTAAATTTAAGACAATGTTGTTTTCTCGCAAAAATCTTGTGCAATCGGGGTGAAGAACATTTGCCCCAGCATAACTTAATTCCCTTAGTTCTGCATAACTAATTTTGCCGATAAGTTTTGGATTTTTTGAAAACCTTGGGTCACACTCCAGAAAGCCGTCAACATCAGTCCAGTTTTCATAAACTTTTGCCCCACACAACACCGAAACAACAGCCCCAGTTATATCTGACCCGCCACGAGAGAAAACTTTGACGTTTCCCTTTGCGTCTGCCCCATAAAAGCCGGGAATAATATATTTGTCAGTTTTATTCGTCTTGGAGATAAACTTCATTTTTGATGTTTCAAGGTCAACTTTTCCATTTTCTGCAAAAGTTATAAAGTCCTTTGCATCTAAAAATTTATATCCCAAATATTTACTAACAATTTTTGCCGAAAAGTATTCCCCACGGCTTGCCACATAGTCCAGTGTCGCACCAGATTTTATCTCGCTATAAAATGTGTCTAGCATTGCTTTTATGTCAAGACGGGTGCCAAGAGCCAAATCAAGCTCAACCATTCGTTTTGCAAAAAAGTCAAATTCTTTATCAAAATTTTCGTTATTTTTTGCTTTGTTTTGACACGAGATCAATGTGTCTGTTATCTTTATATCTTGCTTATTCCTTTTGCCGGGGGCGGAAACAACAACAAATCTAGCACTGCTTACGCTTACAATTTTTGCCACTTGCAAAACACTTTTTGCGTCCGCAAGAGAGGAGCCTCCAAATTTACAAACCAATTCCTTCATTTTTCCTACCTATACATCATTGTATTAAAATGTTTTGAAAAAGGTTTTTATTATTTGTACATATCCTCCATGTCATACATTCCGCACTTCTTTCCATGCACGAACAACGCCGCTTTCATCGCTCCCTCTGCAAAAACACTTTTTGAAAAAGCAACATGTGAAATTTCAACACTTTGACTGTCGTTTGCAAACAAAACTTTGTGCGTGCCACAAAAGTCTCCCGCCCTAATGCTGTGCAAGCCTACTTCGTCACTTCCCCTTGTGCCATAAGTGTGTCTTCCAAGATTTGCAGTTATGTGTGGTCTATATCTTTTTATCTTGTCAAGGAGCATAATTGCAGTGCCACTTGGAAGGTCAGCTTTTGCCGAGTGATGAGTTTCCAAAATTTCAATATCCCAGCCAGCAAGAATTTTTGTTGCAAGTTCCACAAGTTTGCCCACTGCAAAGACACCTTCACTCATGTTGCTTGACCAAAAGACTGGAACAGTTTTTGACAAATCTTCAAGACGCTTTCTTTCGCTTGCTCCAAACCCCGTCGTGCCGACAACAAGAGCCGTCCCCGTTTTCTTGCAAAATTCCACCACTTGTTCTAAGGCTTTTGGGTGAGAAAAATCTATAACAACATCACACTTCACATCGTCAAAATTTGTCACAAGTTTTATATTTTCAAAATTGCATGGAAAAGTTGCAATCCGTTCCTTTGTGTCCACGCCGAACACAACATCAGCCCCCTCGAACTTTTTGCTTGCAAGCAAAATTTCTTGTCCCATTCGCCCGCAAAAGCCATTTATGCAAATTTTCATTTCCCCTCCCCAAAGTCAGTTATTCTCTTTTGTAAGTTTTTTATGCTTTCTATAAAAATTTCTCAAGTGCAGATAAAACAACTTCTTCATTTTTCTTTTCAAGTGGCGTAAGCGGCAAGCGAAGTTCGTTTTTACACAAACCCATATGACTTAATGCAAATTTGACTGGAATTGGATTGACTTCGACAAATAATTTTTTGTTAATATCCCACAACTCGTCATGAACTGCAAGAGCCTTTGCGACTTTCCCCTTTTTGGCAAGCGTCACAAGGCCTTTTATTTGTTTTGGAAGAATGTTTGCTGTCACGCTTATAACTCCCATTGCGCCAAGTGTCATAAAGAGAAAATTTAGCCCGTCATCGCCCGAATACACTGCCATTTTGCCGTCAAGTCTGTGACAAAGTTCAACTATTTGCGAAATGTTGCCACTTGCTTCTTTTATGCCGCAAACATGCTTAATATCCGCCAACTTTTCTGCTGTTTCTGGCAAAATGTTAACTCCCGTTCTGCCTGGGACATTGTAGGCTATTATTGGAATGTCAATGCTATCTGAAATTGCTTTATAGTGTTCTATTAGTCCCCTTTGAGTGCATTTATTGTAAAATGGAGTGACCACAAGCACGCCGTCTGCCCCACATTTTTGTGCAAAGATACTTGTTTGAATGGCGGCTTTTGTGTTATTTGACCCCGTTCCGACAACAAACTTTGCTCTGCCAGAAATTGCTTGTTTTGAAAACTTTATAACTTCTGCTTTTTCTTCTTGTGACATGGTTGCCGCCTCGCCCGTTGTGCCTAAAACAATAATTGCATCAGTGCCGTTTGACACTTGAAAATCAATCATTCTCCCCAGTGCTTCAAAGTCAATTTTTCCTTCCCTAAATGGAGTTGCAATCGCCACTCCGCTCCCTTCAAAAACACTTTTCATTTTCCCCTCCAAATTTGTTTTTGCATATTTTTTATATATTTTTATATTATTTTTTGCTACTTTTTGGCTCATTTTTGCTATTTTTCGTGCTTGTGATTTATAAGTTCTTGCAAAATTTGCACTGCATTTGTCGCAGCACCCTTTCTTATATTGTCGGCAACAATCCACATATTAAGAGTATTTTCACAGGAGTTGTCTTTTCTAATTCGCCCAACAAACACCTCGTCACATTCCTTGCAGAAAAGTGGCATTGGATAGATGTTTTTTTCTGGGTCGTCCATAACAACAACATTTTCAAAATTACTTAAACATTTCTTTACTTCTTCCAAAGTAAAAGATTTTTCAAGTTCAATATTTACGCTTTCACTGTGGCAGTCAAAAACTGGGACACGCACGCAAGTGGCGGTGACTTTTAAATCGTCTTTGTGCAGAATTTTCCTTGTTTCAAAAATCATTTTTGTTTCTTCTTTTGTGTAGCCGTTATTTTCAAAGACGTCAATGTGTGGAATGAGGTTTGAGAAAATTGGGTGGACAAACTTTTCTGGTTTTTCACCTTTTATGCCTCGTTTTAGGTCGTTTGTGCCACGTTGTCCCGCACCAGAAACTGCTTGATAAGTGGAAAAAATAACCCGTTTTAGTCCAAAAACTGTGTCAAGTGCTTTAAGTGGAAGCATTGCTTGAATGGTAGAACAATTTGGATTGGCGATTATGCCATGATGAGAAAAAATATCTTCTCTATTTACTTCTGGCACGACAAGTGGAACGTCTTTATCCATTCGCCATGCACTTGAGTTATCCACAACAACTGCACCCGCTTTCACAAATATTGGTGCAAATTTTTTGGACAATTCTCCCCCGCACGAAAACAATGCATAGTCAATATCTTTGCCCGCAATATTTTCTTCGCAAAGTTCCATAACTTCCACTTCTTCGCCAAACATTTTTATTATTTTGCCAGCACTCTTTTTGCTTGCATAAAGAAAAAATTTATCCGCACGGATATTCCTTTCGTGCAGAACTTCAACAAATTTGCCACCGACTTTGCCAGTGACGCCAACTATTGCAATATTCATATTATCTCCCTAGGGCAAATTCTCACCCTTTAAAAAATCATATTCCAAATGCCCATATATTGTTAAAAAAACTTACCACAAAATCTGTGATAAGTCTTTTTGTTGATTTTTTATATACCAAATTGAATATTACAAGCAAATTCGTATCGTTATAACATTCTTAAATACTACGATTTATAATTTATACAATTTTATACTTTTCAATATAACTTGTAAAATATTTCTACAAGATTATTCCTATAGTATTGTTTTTGCAATAATATTTTCACTTAATTTTATTGTAAAGTTTAATATTGCTCAAAAAATATATCATTTTACTTAAAAACTGCTGTGAAGTGGGTGCTATAGCGGACTTCAAAAGTGTCACCTGGGTGATAAATTTTGCTATCTGCGGAGCAATACCAATAAGAAAAGTTTTCTGCATTTGAACCAGTATAAGTTGGAATTGTGTAGGTGTCATAATCTGCATAAACATTGGACTTTTCCTCAAATTTAGCAATGTCTTCGGCGGTCTTTGGAACGGTGAAATTTTGGAAAGCGTCATTGTCCGTTGTCACCACCCAAAGGCTTTTGCCGTCTGCGTTTTTGACTGTTTCTTGTTTGTGCTTTTCGCTGTTGACGGTGTCACGAATAATCATGTCACGCACCATTTCTCTTGTAAATTCTGCTGTTTCTGTAAGCCCGTTTTCATAAAGGAAACTGCACCATTCGACCAAGATTTGCCACTCTGCGCCACGATAGCCTATCATATCTCTTGGAAGCATATCAAAGTATGTTTTCATTGTTTCTTCGGAATAAAGGTGAACTGGAATTGCGTCAATGCCAAAATTTGATAGGTCAATGCCGAAAATATTTGAGCATAGAAGTGTGAAAGTTTTGTCGGCAGCGTTTTCTGTGCCGTCTTTGTTAAGTCCAGCACCATAGACTGGGTTGCCGTCATCATCACGCAAATAGTCTTCGGTCAAAACTTTTTGTCTTAATGGGTTGGCATAGACCAAGTTTTCGTCAAAACCATACATATTGTGAAAGCCCAGAGCGTCTGCTTCGTTGGTCAGATAGTCGCTTGCAAAGAAGTTCCACATTTGCCCCATAATTGGTTGGCAATATTGCACAATGTCGTGTGAAATTTTAATTTCTGTCACCGCTGTCCATGACCATGAAGGAGAACCATTGTTGTAATTCATCTTTACAATTTCACTGCCTACGTGGAAGTTGTCTGTGTCGGTCACTGCTGAATATTGATAGGAATATTCGCCCGTTTCGGTGTTTAAGTTTCTTGTAAACATTGAATGTGGTGGGACAAATGTAAGTTCACCGCCGTCTGCAAATTTTACATAAACCACTTCTTGTTCGCCATTTGTTGTGCTGTGTTTGTTGAGCCAATGGCAATAGCCTGTGTCAATTTTGCCAGTGTCGTGGTTGAAGCGATAAATTCTGTCGAAAAATGATATATCTTCAATATTTTTGTAACTGCCGTCTGCAAGCATAACTTTTGTGCCAAAGACAATGCAACCGCTTATTGGTTGTTCAGATTCTTGACGTTTAATTGTGTCGCTCCATGTTGCGACCAATGTGTGGTCAGATTTATTTGTAAGTTCAGAGCCGTTTGATATGGTGTCTTCGCCAAGTTTCCAGCCGTCAAACTGCATATTTGCATAGCCGTCTGCAAAATAGTCTGTGTATTCCCTTTCGGTTTCACGAAGATAGACATATTTTGGGGTTGGAAGCCCGCCGTAGTTGCCACCTGACTTGGAGAAAGTTCTTTTGGCAAGAAGTTTTAGGTTGCTGACGGTGAGAGTTAGGTCTTGCGACTGCTCTGCGATGTTAAATTGAATAACAACAAAATAGTCTTTTGACTCGGTGCAAGTGTAGGACAAAGTTCCCGATTGTTTTGTGTCATTTGGGGTGACTTTTTTCTCTGCTACAAGACCGTCTGAGCCTTCAGCGGATAGTGCTTGTCCGTAAATTTGGGCGGAAATTTCGTTGTTGCCCGAAAGGTTGTGTGAACTTTCATAGGAAAACTCCCATGTATAGACCCAGTCTTTTTCAAGCGGCAAAGAAAGATACACTTGCTCGGTGTAGGTGGTGTTTTTGCCAAAAGAAAATGTTGTTGCAAGGGCTTCTTCGTCAAAGGTGTTTGAAACTATGTGATTGTCAGATTTTGGCCCAAAATTCCACCTATCCACATCTGCAAAAAGTGCTTTTGAATAGTCCAGTGTAAGCGTAAAAGTTGTGCTTTGAGGTTCTGCCCCACCGCAGCCAGTGAGAGTGAGTGCCACACCCAAAACAAGGCAGCAAACCAGTGCCAAAAGTTTTACAAATTTTTTCATTTTTTCTCCTTTTTCTTGTTGTATTGTGCAATAAATTTAAATTATACACAGACACCCCATCTTCACAGGTCTTATGTGGAATAAACCGCAGTGAAGTGGGTGTTTGTGCGGACTTTATAGGTGTCGCCAGCGTAGTAAATCTTTCCGTCAGAAGAACTGAGCCACCCGACAAAGCCTTCTTCTTCAATGTTTGGCAAAATGTAATGAGTGTATTCCTCGAAGAAGAAGTCTTGTGGGTTGAAATGTTCGTTCATGACATCTTCTGACGTGGTTACAACATACATGAATTTGCCGTTTTCATTGGTTGGTGGCAAAACACGTTCGTTTTCGTTGTTTGCAACTTCGCTTAAAAGTATGTCAATCATGAAGTCCATGTTGAGCATATCGTTGTCAATCAAAATCTTCCATTCTCTGCCACGGAAGCCAACAATATCCCTATCTGTCCAGCCCATGTTTTTAAGTTCTTTTTCTGTGAATAAGTGCTTGTCGTAAGTGCCGTTTAGAACTTTTTGTCTGATACTTGACGCATAGGTCAAATTCTTCTTAAAGCCATACATGTTTTGGAAAATGATTGTGTTTGGAACGGTGGTTAGAATATTCCCCGCAAAGCAGTTCCACATGCCAGAAGTTATGATTGAATATGCAGGGGTTTCTTCTTCGATGTAGCAAATTCCCGTTACAACTGCCTCGCCCCATGTGGCACAAGATTCATAACTTGATTGACACGTGCAAGCAGAACACGTGGAGCAAGTTGTGTTTGCACAGTCGTTTGCGATATATTTTAGAACCCGAGTTCCAATATAGAATTTCGCTGGGTCGGTGACTGCGACATATTTGTTTTGGTCTAGGCTGAACACTGCATGGTCGCCAACAAATCTTATCGTTTCGCCGTCCGAGAATGTAACTTCCATAACCCGCTTTGACACAGTCGCTTTGCTTATCCAACTGGCGTAAGCCGTGTCAATTTGCCCAGTATCGTGGTTAAATCTGATAAGCCTATCCGAGTAAGTTATATCCTGAATCATTTTCCAGCCGTTTGCCGTAAGAATTGGTGTGTTGTATGCAAGACATGAAGGTGTTGAACCGCTGCCACTTCCAGAAATTGAAATGTTTTGTGCTGGCATTGTGAACGATACTGAAGCACTTGAAGAACCAGACGCTGAAACATAACCCGAAATACTTGTTGTCTTGTTTGTATGACTTGTTGTATTGGTAAATGTAAGCGAAACGCTTGTGCCGAAAGCAATGGTCGTTGTTCCAGTTGCCGTTCCGCTCCAATTTCCGTTTGAAGCACTTAGGGTCATTGTATAACTCTTTGCCGAGAATGACGCATTCCAAGTAGCATTGCCCGCAGTTGTCCATGTAGCAGAACTTGTGCCGCTTGAAGAATAATTTGGAACACTTACGTCATAACCAGTAAACGACTTAATCGTGATATTTGGCAACGTTTGTCCATAAGTGACCGTTACACTTGTTGTGCCACCAGAGAAGTTTGTCTTTGCACTATTGCAAGTTGTACATGTGCCACTTACATTGCTACCTTTACTTCCCTTACAAGAACCGCATGTAACTTGACCAGACACTGTGCCTGTTGCGGAACATTTGCTACAATTTGTCCAACCGTCTGTTCCTGAGCCACCACACCATGAACATGTTGACTCGGTGGTTTCATAATAGTAACCCTTACCTTTACAAGTTGAACAAGTAACAGTTCCAAATCCGTTACAAAATTGACATTTATTTCCTGCACTGTTATCACCACTTCCACCGCAACCAGAACATGTTTCGGTAGTAGAGCAACTAACCTTTGTGCTTGATGAGGTTTTTCCAGAGCCATCACATCTTGAACATTCTTCATCCCAGCCTTTGTAGCCATTACATGTAGGACACTTTACCTGACCAGCAACTGTTCCATTGCCACCGCAATTTGAGCATGGAACCCATGTGTTCACCGTTCCCACTGCATTACACGTGCCGCAGCGTGGGACGGTGTAGTTGATTGTGAGGGTGTAGGTGTTGGCTGTCCACTTTGCATACAATGTTGCATTTTGATAAATATCTGTGCAAAGGTCAGACGCAAAGTTGGTTGAATCATAGCCAACATATCTTTCGCCATTTGACCCACCACAAGAGCCGTCACCATAGTAATGGACAAATGTGTGACCAGTTCTTGTTGGTTTTGTGATAGACGTTATTTCTGTTGTGCAAGCCTCGTTGGAGTAGAATTTGTTAATGCCATATTTGTAATAGAAAGCACTTGTTCCGCCCGAGCCGCCATTTGCATTAAGCGTTATCTTAATTGTATTTGGTGCCCAATACGCATACAACGTTTGACCGCTGGCGGTTGTCCATGCACGAGTGCCTGCGCCTGAGGCATTGTAATATTGTGTGCCACCACCGTTTGTGGCTGTGAAGTAACCACCAAAAGTGTAACCCGTTCTGCTTGGGACAGAAATGCTTGGGACAGTGGAGCCATAAGTTGCTGTTACACTGCCCGAGCCACCAGTGCCAGATTGTTTGTCAAGTGTTAGCGTATATTGATTTGGGTTCCAATGTGCATAGAGGGTGTATGTTCCACTGGTTGCAAGATTTGTGACACTTTGTTGGTCGCTATACACTTTTGCCCCGCTGGCACTTGTTGCCCAACCGTCAAAAGTGTAACCCGTTCTTGTAAAGCCGTTTGCAGTAAGTGCTTTGGCAGAGTCATAAGTGTGAGTACTGTTGGCTGTGGTTCCACTTCCACCATTTGCATTGTAAGTGACTGTGTAGGTGTTGGCTGTCCAGTTGGCTGTTGCAGTTATGTTTGCTCCACCAGAACAAGTTAAGATTTGGGCAGTGTTGGAAGTACTTGATGTTGCTCCAGTTGAGTCAAACACTTGACTGTATGCCACTTGCCACTTAACTGGTTTTTCCGCTGTTGCCGCTGTGCCTGTTAGATAATAGAAATTCGTTGAACTGTAACTGCCATTTGACCCGCAAGTCACTTTGTAAATATATCTTTGCCATGTTCCCGTTCCAGCTTGACTTGTAAGCCATGAACTACTTCCACCGCCATATGCATTTGAAGCCCATTGCAAATTGTATCCCACTGGAATCTTTGCAATAATGACTGTTGTGAAAATTGCACTTGCATAGGAATTTGTGTAGTGAGTGTAACCGCCAAGCCCCGGACTTGCTTCGCCAGCGGTGGTGATTTCAAGATAATATCCAGTGTTGTTTGGTGCAGAACCTTGAACAACTGAGTGAGTTACTGTGCCGTTACCTTTGTTGTTATATATACTTACACTGTTTGTGCCGTTGAATGATGGGTTTGAATTAAGTGCTTTGCCAAAGGCGTTGTAACTTGCCCCCGAGTTGACTGTTCCGCCTGAGAAAGTCCAACCAGCGAATGTGTAACCCGTTTTGGTTGGGACACCAAATGCCATGGCTTCATCGGTGTAAATTGTGTTGGTTGCATTGCCAGATTTGCCGTTTAGTGTGCCACCATTTAGGTTTGTGGTAACTGTGTATTGGTTTGCATTCCACTTTGCATACAATGTTGCGTTTTTGTAGATGTCGGTGCAGAGGTCAGAGGCAAAACCTGTGTTATAATAATTTTCTCCGTTACCGCCACCACAAGAGCCGTCACCGTAGTAGTTGCTGAATGTGTATCCTACTCTGCTTGGAAGCGTTATTGAGGTTATTTCAGTTGTGCAGGCTTCGTTGGAGTAGAATTTATTTGTTGCATATTTGTAATAGAATGTGTCCGTTCCGCCCGAGCCGCCGTTTTTGTTAAGGGTGATTTTGATTGTGTTTGCAGTCCAATAGGCGTATAGAGTTGTTGCTTTTGCAATATCCCAGCCACGGGTGCATGTGCCGGAGCCGTTAAAATATTGTGTTCCGCCACCGCTCGTTGCACTGTAATAGCCTTGGAAGGTGTAACCCGTTCTACTTGGAATAGAAATTGTGTCCATAGAGGAGCCGAATGTTGCTGTAAGACTATCCGTTCCGCCCGAGCCAGACTGTTTGTCAAAGGTGACGGTGTATTGGTTGGCTGTCCATTTTGCATATGCAGTTGTGCCACCGACCGTTGTCCATGTTATTTGCCCCACGCCAGAAGCGTTGTAAAGTTGCGTTCCCGAGCCGTTTTTGCCAGTGTAATAGCCCGCAAAGGTATAACCCGTTCTGACTGGTGGACTGATTGTTCCCAGTTTGGAGTTGTATGTTGCAGAGGTGGTGCTTGTGCCGTCAGACCCGCCTTGCTTGTCGAGGTTAATTGTATAACTATTGGCAGTCCACTTGGCATAAAGGGTCATGTTGCCCGCCGTTGTGAGTGGTCGTAAGCAAGCACCCGAAGCATTGTAATATTGTGTGCCGCCGCCGTTTGCTGCTGTGTAATATCCGCCAAAGGTGTAACCCGCCCTTGTTGGAATAGTTATATTTGCCGTGCGAGAATAAAACTTAACAGAAAGACTGCTTGTCCCGCCACTTCCACTTTGTTGGTCAAATGTATATGTGTAATTGTTTGGTGTCCATTGCCCATAAAGTTTGGTGTTCTCTGCCTTTATCCAGTTGCCACTTGCGTCTGTGTAGCCAGAAACACTTTTTACTGGCACACCGCCCGCAGTGTAAATCTGCACGCCGCCCACTGGTTGTGTGTAATATCCATTAAATGTGAACCCGTCATAACTCAGTGTCCCCACCCCACCAAGCGCACCATTGTAACTCACACTTTTTGTGATGTTGGTGGCTTCAGCGATGGTGTAATCTCTGAAATAGAAATCACCTGTGCAATCTCTAACATACATAAATGCAGTTGCTTGTATAACATTTGATGAAGTAACCGCTGGGTATCCAGTCGCACATACTTGATGATAAAAAACGTCAGTCCAACCTTTGTTGCTATACCCAGAAACTCCTCTTGAGCCTACAACCGAATACCATTGTCTTGTCCCAGAACTATCAGTGTAATAGCCATCAGTATAAAGCATTGCAGTTGGATTTGTCGAACCAGCAACATAATTTACAACTTTGCTCTTAATTCCAACAATGTATTCCGTTCCTATTTTAATTCTATCCAAAATTGATTGATAAGGAGCGGTTGTTGTTGACATTGCACCCACTATCTTTACACAACTAAGCCCGTCTTGTGTCGCAATTGTTGTTCCGCCAAGTTGGTTCCAACTCTTAAGTTCCCCCTCGGTTGTAAGCCCGCCGCCATACAATATATTCTTGTTTTCATACAATGTGACGGTGTAGTTGTTTGGCGTCCATTGAGCAGTAAGGGTGTGGTCACCGACAATCGTATTTCTAGTTTCTGGTGTGATATACCAACTTGTTGCGGTATATTTCCCTTTATACAAAGCAAGCCCGTCCCAAGTCTGCACAGTTCCAGCATCAGTATATACAGCAACTCCAATTTGAAACTTCTTTACAGAACTGTTTGTAATAGAAAATGTTTGTGTGTCATTTGCGCCGATGTTAGCCCAATAGCAATGATAATACTGATTCCATATCCAGCCTGATATTGTAATTTCAGTTCCATCTATGTAAGCACCATTTGAATCTAATATTCTAAGAAGAATTCTTCCAGCAACACTGCCTGGAGTAACTGTATATAAGTCCCCAGTTGTGTAATCATACATTTTGTTATTTATAATTCCAGGGCTACCCGAACCAGACGATGTAACTTTAAGCACATTTTTATTAACTATAAGTGAGTTTTTTGTTCCCAAAACTGCAGTGTAATCGTTGGCTGTTGCTGGAATAAACAAATTTGCCGACCAACCATCAAATGTATACCCCGCTCTTGTTGGGGTTGGGAGGACGGCGTAATATTCGCCGAGTTGCATTTTGAACCCCGCACAAGCGGAGCCGCCGTTGGAGTCCAAGGTGACGTAGTATTCTGGTCGGGTGTAATCTATTTTGACCACACTTTGCACACGTTGTTGCCCTGCGCAAAACAAAATTCCCGCACAACAAAGAGCAATGACAATAAAGCAAAAAGACATGGAGATAAATTGCAATCTTCTCCATTTTTGACGTTTAAAGTATTCCTTTTTATACTTTTCTATTTGCTCTGTTTGGTTGTCCATGGGTTTTCCAAATACGAGTTGTCGCAAATCGACTTTTAATAACAAAAAAAGACAAAAAACTTGATATGTAAGCAGTCTTTTATATAGTCTTTTGCAATAAATTATTTATGTTGCATAATGTGACAAAAGTTGTTATATTTCGACATAAAACAACACTCTTATATTAAATAATTTATAATACACTAAAATTATATGAGTAGAATTCTACTTTGTCAAGTTTTTTTAGTAGAAATCTACTAAAATTATGTTGATTATGGAACTGAGCAAAAGATTAAAGGAACTTAGGAAAGAAAAAGGAATTTCTCAGCGGGAGTTAGCAAGTGAAATTGGTGTGACGCAAAAAGCGATTGACTTTTGGGAAAAGGAGATAAATGAGCCAAAAGCGAGTTATGTTGTGGCACTTTGCAAGTATTTTGCCGTTCCAAGTGATTATTTGTTAGGACTTATTGATTAACGACAAAAAACACCGACCTCTGTCGGTGTTTTTAAAAACCCATAAAATATTTTACTCTTCCACTTTTTTGGCTCTTGATTTCTTAGGTTTTTCTTCAGTTTCTGTTGGTTGTTCTTTGCTTTCAGATGCTGCTTTTGCTTTGTTAAGGAGCAAGTTAAGACGAGCAATCTTTCTGCTGGCTGTGTTTGCATGAATAACACCCTTGCTCTTTGCAGAGTCAATGTAAGATGTTATGTCAACAAGCATAGCTTCTGCCTTTTGAACATCTTGACCAACAACAACTCTGAAATTCTTAATCATTGTTGCCATTGTGGACTTGACATATCTGTTTTCTTCCTTTCTTCTAGCGGAAACTAAAACCATTTTCTTTGCTGATTTGATATTTGGCATTGCTAACTCCTTTTTAATACTCGTCAATTCTAGCATATTGAAATTTAATTTGCAACCCTTTTTTCAATCTTTTTTAACAAAATTTTTACAAACTTCAAACAATTTTGCCATTTCGCCCCAATTTTAGCCATTCAATATGCTTGCCACAAGGTAGCCCACTGCATTTTTGGCGTCCATTTCCCCACTTTTTGTTGCATATTCTGTTTTTGCACACAAGTCAAACGCTCTTTTAAGTTCCACTTGACTGAAATTTTTAAGTTGTGCTTTGTATTTTGAAATTGCAAACTCTTTTACGCCAAGATATTTTGAAAGTTCTGCCACACTGCAACTGCTCCTTGCAATAAAGAACAATCTTCTGAAATGCGACTGCATGGTGGATATGATTTTTGAGGGTTGTTCCTTGTTTTTTAGCATTGCGTCAATAAGAGCAAAGGCTTTATCCCCATTTTTCTCACTTATAGCGTTTGTTAGGTCAAAAATTACATATTCAAGGTCTTTTGTGACGTAATTTTCCACATCTTCTGCCCGAAGTGTTGCTCCCGAGCCGATTATTGCCGATATTTTGTCAATTTCTGTGTCGAGTTTGGTGATGCTGTTGTTGCAATATTCGACAAGTTTCAAAACTGCCGCCCTGTCTGCCACAATTCCTTTTTCATTTAGTTTGCTTTCCACAAAGTTGTTCAAAAACGCTGGACTTGGCTTTTCGCAATCGATATTTTCAACTTTCCCTTCAAGGCTTGTAAAAAACTCACTTTTCATTGTGGAAAAGAACACAAGACAAGTTGTTGGGTTTGGTTTTTCAAAGTATTTTAGGAAAATTTTTCTTTCACTTTCGTTTTTCTTGCCCAAATAGTCGTGGACAACAACCAATCGTCTTGCATCACAAAATGGCAAAGCTTGGCAACTTTCAACAATCGCCCCCGCACCCCTTGTGTAGTCGTCCATAAAGACGTTTTTATTAAAGTCTGGCAAAGTGATATTCAAAGTCTTTTCGATTTTTGATAAAGCCCCAACAGTCAGCAAACTTTCGCCACCGTTTATAATATACACACTTCCTACACCCATTTTTAGTTTGTTATCCAAATCTTCGTATCTCATAATTTCTCCTTAATTATACTCTAACCCATAAAAAAGCAATATTTATCCGCATTTTTGTGCCAAAAAGACACCACTCGGCAAACTCCGATGGTTTATTCTTGCTTCCTCGCCAAAGAACTCCAAATCTGTCATAAATAGCGAAAAAGATATGCACAAAACTATGACCATGGCAACTATTGCCCTAGTCCTTCCGTCTACCACCAAATATTTGCTCCCGCACCACAAAAGAGCCATGTATAAAACTATTGAAAGCACATTTACGCCGTTATACTCAATGCTACTTCCCGGCAGTGAGATAATCAATTCATTGAAATACACAAACAAGTCAAAGAGTATCCCTGGTGCTTTTAGAATGAACCCTAGTGACGGGATTATCATAACAATTATGTTGCAAACAAACAAAAATGTGTAAAAAAGAGTGAAAAGTGGAATTAAAAACAAGTTTGCGAGCATTGTCCAAGTTGTGACGCAGCCAAAGTAATAAAACATTATTGGAAGCACTCCAATTTGGGCGGAAAGAGATAGTTTTGTGACATTCCAAAACTCTTGCATAAAAGCACTTTTGAACTTGACAAAGCCAAAAATTCTTGACATTGTAATTATGCCAAAAACCGCTGCAAATGACAACTGAAACCCCACTGCAAAAAGCATTGTTGGCGAGAAAGCTAGCAAGATTATCCCCGCAAGGCTTAGGGCGTTTAGCGAGTCATATTTCCTTTCAAAAAGTTTGGATAACAAAAGGCAAATTGACATTACACTGGCTCTTGCGACAGACGGTGTGAAAGAGCATAAAACGCAGTAGCCAAGCAGAAATCCAGAGATTAAAAAGAACTGAACTTTGCCACCAATTTTGAGTTTTGAGAGAAGCCACGCAATAGCCGCCACAAGAAGCCCCACATGCAAGCCAGACACAGCAAAAAGATGCATAACACCACTTTGCTTAAAACTATCCAAATCATGCGTTGGCACCGTTGCCCTGTCGCCATACAAGATTGAGTAACAAATGTTGCCATTCCTTTCGCCTAGGTTCTTTACCAAATAGTCAAGGTTGTTCTCATGAAAACTTTCAATTATATTCTTATCGACCTCAACCTTAACAGGTGTTGAATCTGATGAAACATACATTTTATACTTGTTGTCACTGTAAAAATTATTTTTTCTATCCGAATCCGAATTCTTTTTGTTGTTTTTTACAATTTTCCCAACAAAAGCAATTCTGTCAAATCTCTTAAACTCAAATAGTGGCGACGAGCCGTTGACAAATATTGAGCCGCCATCCTTAAGCTTGCATGCTTCCGAATTTTCATCCTGCTTATACTCTAAATCTCGAAAATAATATAAATAATCACCAGAACTTGTCATGCTGATTTTATCCAGTGTGGCAACAATAACTACCTGACCACTAGGCAAAACACTTTCCTCAAAATTCTTAACATTTATGTATGCATACACCGACACGCCGCACAAAATTATGAAAGATATGCCAAGCAGCACAAAGCGTTTTTTTATTCCGCAATACAAAAAATATGCAACGGGAAAAACTAGCAACACAAGATATATTTTGTCGCTATATGCCCTCACCGCTCCAAAAATGCACAGCATAACAAGCAAAAAGAGGAAGAATATTGCCCTAAAATTACATATTTTTCTAAATTTCGTCATCATTTTCAAAACTACTTTTTCATTCTACACGACTTAGACAAAATAGTCAAAATATTTTTTTGAAAAAAAAAGTTGACAAATCTATTGCTTTTTCTTTTTAATTTTGCTATTATTATCTCGGTTGCAAAAGCAATCGCTTGCCATCATAGTATAATGGTTAGTACACTGGCCTCTCACGCCGGCAATGCGGGTTCGAACCCCGCTGGTGGTACCATATTTCTTTGTGAAATAATATCCGCAAGTTTTTCTTGCAAAAGTTGAGGAGGAAAAAATGGATTATCAACCAGATTTACCAGGGATAAATTGGGACCAAGCCTGCAATCCAGACCAACCTGAATTTGATTTCACATATGATTCTGATGACGATGAGGAATAAACAAGGCTTCGGCTTTGTTTATTTTTTTTGTATAATTCGTCCATTTAATACCCCACAAAGTATGATAAAATTCAGAAAATTTGGAGGGATTATGAAAAATCTTTCACTTTATGACATTGAACTTTTAAGACCATTTGTTGGAATCCAAAACGACATATCGTCTGTTATAAGATTTCCTGAAATGGCAGAATCATATGCAAAGTTAAAATCTGTTATATCAGAAGATATGAGCCACGTAGAATCTGTTATGCTTTCAAAATATGTCCGCACAAAATCTCTTGTAGAAAGCAAAATATCCGCATGGACAAGCAAGAGGGCTCTTCTTTGTAACAAATTTTAGCAAAATTTTGTTATATTTTTGCATAATTTTTGCATAATTTTTGCATAATTTTTGCATAAAAAAACCTTCAAAATTGAAGGTTTTTTGCTTTTTTATTCTGGTTTTTCCACCGGAACGAGTTTGATGTGAACATCTTCTAATTGTTGTGGGAAAACTTCGTTTGGAGCACCCATAAGTGGGTCTTGAGCGGACTTATTAAGTGGAAATGCGATAACTTCTTTTATGCTATCTTCGCCACACAAGAACATAAGAAGTCTGTCAAAGCCAATGGCTGCGCCAGCGTGTGGAGGTGCACCATAACGGAATGCATTGTAAAGTGCTGGAAATTTGCTTTCCACAACATCTTGTGAATAGCCTGCAATTCTAAAGGCTTCGACCATAATTTCTGGATTGTGATTTCTCACTGCCCCACTTGCAAGCTCAACGCCGTTTAGAACAAGGTCATATTGATAAGCCAAAATATCAAGTGGTTTTTTGTTTTTCAAAGAGTCCATTTCGCCTTGAGGCATGGAGAATGGGTTGTGTGAGAATTCCACCTTCCCTTCGTCATCTTCCTCATAGAATGGGAAATCAACAACAAAACAAGGCTTAAAGCAAGTTTTATCAATGAGGTCAAGTCTTTCGCCAAGTTCATTTCTAAGAAGTCCTGCAAGTTTCATGGCTTTTATTCTCTTTACATCAGCAACGATAAAGACTGTATCGCCAGCGACAAGGTTTAGTTTTGCATTAAGTTTGTCAAAGTCGTCTTCACTAAAATATTTTGCAGCAGGACCACTTAAGACTTCACCGTCATATTTAAGATAGACAAGTCCACCAGCACCTTGAAGTTTAAGGAAGTCGGTGACTGCGTCAAAAAATCTTCTTCCCATGTTATTTGCTTGAGCTTTAATCGCAAATATGTTTTTGCCACTGATAACGGAAAAGTTGTGAGATTTGAATTCGTCAGTCAAATCGACAAGGACAAGTGGGTTTCTGAGGTCTGGTTTGTCTGAACCGTATGTGAACATGGAATCCCAAAATTTTATTCTCCTGAATGGTGGCTTGTCAACGGACAATGTGCTGAAATGCGTAAGGGTGTTGTAAAGCACTTTTTCCATAACATCTAGGACGTCTTCTTGCGTTGCGAAACTTAGTTCAAAGTCAAGTTGATAAAACTCACCTGGGCTTCTGTCCGCACGGGCATCTTCATCCCTAAAGCAAGGAGCAATCTGGAAATATCTTGAAAAGCCACTAAGCATAAGAAGTTGTTTGAATTGTTGTGGACTTTGTGGCAAGGCATAGAACTTTCCTGGGTTAAGTCTGCTTGGAACGAGGAAGTCCCTTGCACCTTCTGGACTTGACGAGGTGAGAATTGGGGTTTGAATTTCCAAAAATTCAAGTTCCCTCATTTGCTGACGTAGAAATTCAAGAAGTTCTGCTCTTAAAATGATGTTTTTCATATTCTTCTCATTTCTTAAATCGAGATATCTGTATTTTAATCGGGTATTTTCGTTTTGGTCACGTGCTTTTAAAATTTCATAAGGCAAAATCTCACTGCATAGTCCCAAAATTTTGACACATTTTGCCAAAATCTCAATTTCACCCGTTGCCATGTCTGAATTGATGTTTTTTTCGCCTCTTGAGCGGACAATCCCTGTTATTGTGGCGGTGCTTTCACGAGTTAGACCTTCAACAAGTTTTTCATCTTCCACAAAAACTTGCACAACACCGCTTTGGTCACGAATAGTCAAAAATGTTAGACCACCCATTTTTCTGATGTTGTTGACCCAGCCAGCAACTCTGACTTCTGCCCCAATATGTTTTGTGTTCAAACTTCCGCACATATGGCTTCTATAAATGTTATTTTTCAAACTAATCATAATTTTCCTCTTTAAGTGTATAATAGATTTCTTATCCAAATAAATTATATCATCTTGGGAATTTGTTGTCTATATTTTTTTGACAAAAAGCGGTTAAAGTTTTAAAAATTTTTCTTTATGCCACAAAATTCTCCTGCAAACCATACATTTTAGCTAAAAAATTGGGTATTTCTGTGCAGAAAACTGCATTTATTTGTGCAAAGTTACAATAAATTGACAACCTATTGACAAGAAGTAAAAAATGATATATAATACAGGCAATAAAAACTTAGGGGGAAAATATTATGGGAGAAAAAAAAGAAAAAAAGGCTACAAGTTCAATCACAAATAAGGCATCAAGAAAAGTTAAACAGGGCTTTATGACTGTTGGTGCTGGAGCTTTCATTGTAGGTGCTATTGCTTCTGCGGCTTTGGGTGGTGGCAGGTCTAAATCGATAGACGAAAAAGCCCTTGAAGCACTTAACGATTTTAGCAAACCAAGGAACACTCAAACTACGCAAGGTGAAATATCTTCTGATGTTATAATTGCTCTTCCAACCGCTCCAGCAACAACTGAAAAAGTTAAAACAGAACAAGGAATTGTGGAAGTTAAAACTCAAGAAGTTGTGACAGAAGAAAATCAACCTGGACTTTTTATCAATGTTAAAACAGAGAAATCAAAGGAAGATAAGATTGCTCAATATTTGCAAAATCGCAAAGAAGAAAAAACTGAAATAAAAAACGAAACAACTCAACATGTTTCTGCTGAGAAAATTATTGATAATTTCAAATTGACACATCAAGATAATACCACTCAATCGACAGTTAAAAAAGAAGGAAAGTCAACTGGGGACGTTTCAAAATCTGCAACAGAAAACAAAGTTATTGCACCAGAAATTAAGGATGTCGAAGATTTTATTTCATCAAATCAATCAACAATTCTTTCTTCTACAGACAAGCAATCAAGTAGCAAACTTGATGATGCAATAAAAATTGACTTTTCTTTGTCTAAAGACATAAATTATGAAAGACTAGCAGAAGATGAGGCTAAAACCTCAAAAATTGTTACTGTTCCAAAAGACAAAGGCTTAATGTTCTCGTTTGCAGCAGGGCCTTCTCTTGTTGTTTCTGGAAATGGAATTAACTTTGACCTCGCAATGGGTCTTGCTCTTAGTGTTAATCTTTCTGAACACACGCAATTCTACACATCATTAGTTGCTGGTACAGGCGTTCCTCTTGGGAAAAATGCAACATTTGGGGACCTCTTGAATAATGGGGCTGCTGTTGCAAGTGCTGGAATAAAAATTACTTGGGGGGGCAAGAATGTTAAATATACACCTGACCTTTCAAGTGTATCTCGAGCAATTAAACACAATGTAAAACTTACCCCAAGCAATCCTACCCCAAGCAATCCTACTCCAAGCAATCCAGACACACCAGATAATCCAACAGGCGGCAAAGGAAATATTTCTTATGACACAGGTCATTATAATGAAACCCCAAACAATGGAAATACATCAATTGGGGCAGACCAAGGTAATACCACTCCAACCAGTCCATTCCCAGACAATGATTCCTTTGGCTTTGATTTTGAAAGATAATTGGAAATATAATTAGTCAAAAAACACACGAACTCCCCCGTTTGTGTGTTTTTTATTGTTTGTATTGTTAATCTTCATTGAGTTTATTTGCAATATAGTCTAGGGCTGACTTCTTGTCCTTTGGGTCAAACCAATATACGCCTTCAAAGCCCCTAAAAAATGTGAGTTGACGTTTTGCATAGTGGCGTGAGTCTTGCTTTATTTGCTCTTTTGTTTCCTGAATAGTCTTTTTGCCATCAAAATAGTCAAAAAATTCCTTATATCCAATGGCTTGCATACTTTGGCTGTTTTTGCTTACTTTGGGAGTATCCAAAAGGGCTTTTATTTCGTTCTCTAACCCCATAGAAAACATATTCTCGACTCTTTTATTGATTCTGTCATAAAGCACTTCTCTTGGTGGGTTTAAAGCGACAAAAATGCTATCATAAATAGGTTTTTCTCCTTGTTTGTGGCTTGATTTTGGTTTCCCCGTTATTTCACAAATTTCAATGGCTCTTATCACCCTTTTTGTGTCATTTATGCTTATTTTTTCACAAGAGGCTGGGTCAAGAGTTCTTAATATTTCAAAAAGATATTCTTTCCCTTTCTCTCCCAAAATTTGCTTGTATTTATTTCGAATTTCGTCATTTTTTGGAGCGTTTGCAAAAGAATATGGATACAAAAGCCCACGAATATAAAGCCCCGTGCCACCGACAATAATTGGCAATTTGCCACGGGAAGAAATATCCGAAATTGCTTTTCTGGCAAGGGTGACATATTGCTGAACGCTGAAACTATCCCCCGCCGAAACAACGTCAATCAAATGGTGCTTTGCCATTGATAATTCTTCAGCTGTTGGCTTTGCGGTGCCAATATTTAGGTCACGATAAATTTGCATGCTATCGCACGACACAATTTCGCCATTAAATCTCTTGGCACATTCAATAGCAAAAGCCGTCTTCCCACTTGCAGTTGCCCCGCCAATAATCAAAATCTTCACGAAACAATCCTTTTAAACATTTTTTCTATTTCATATTTTGAAAACTTTATGCACACGGGTCTTCCATGTGGACATTGCAAAATTCTGCCTTCTTTTGAAATTTGTTCTAGCAAAATTTCAATTTCGCCGTCACTCAAGTTTTGCCCACCTTTGACCGCCGCCTTGCACGCACAAGTTGCAAAGTGATTTTTTATTTGTTCATTTGTTGGCGAAACTTTGGTCAAGTTTTGCAAACTTTCTTGCACAAATTCTTCAAGGTTTATTCCGTCCAAAAGTGCTGGGATAGAGGAAATTTTGTAAGTTTTGTTGCCAAAGCCTTCAACTTCAAATCCAAGCGAGGAAAAAACGTCAAGATTATCTTCGACAAGAGTATTTTCTTCTTCATTCACTTCAAAGACGTATGGCACCATAAGAGGTTGAGCAATCATTTTCTTTTCTTCAAACATTTTTGTAAATTTGTCAAAAAGCACTCGCTCGTGACCAGCGTGTTGGTCTATCATAATAAAATTGTCCCCAATTTCAATCAAAACATAAGTGTTAAAAAGTCTGCCAACAAGTTTATAACTTAGACCAGTATTCATTTCAACTTGCGAAGGCTTGTTGTCATTTTTCCAAAGGTCACTTGCCACAAATGGTGTTTTTTCAAAAACGGGTTCGCTGCTTTCTCGAGCGTCCGTATCTTGCGGTTCTGAGTTTTGTGTCAAAGCTTCTTTTTCTTGTTCTTCTTTTTGCCTTCTTAGTTCCCCATAATGCTCATAATCGGCACTACATAGCACTTTCATGCTGCTATCTGCGCCAGCCATTGTGTGCCTTGGAATGTGAACATTTATAACACTTAGTTCGTCAGCAAACTTTTGCATATCGCCAAAACTGAAGCCACCTTTCACTTCTTCAAGTGGAGTTTCTGGTGCTTTCACTTCGTCTTCAATTTTTGCTTGACTGCTCATAGAAAACAAATTTTCACCACTTCCGCCCGCAAAGTCACCCGTGGCATTTGTGCCGTCAGAATAGAAAAGTGGAGTGTTGCTTTCGCTCAATGTTTGCAAAACTGCG
The DNA here is from genome assembly GCA_002500135.1 of Christensenella sp. UBA7862. GTDB lineage: Bacteria > Bacillota > Clostridia > Christensenellales > UBA1242 > UBA7862. The sequence continues at coordinate 78,957 of DLSM01000003.1, forward strand.
CTATAAACTAGGTCATAAATTTTCTTTGATTCCCTAAATTTAATTTCCATTTTGCTTGGGTGAACGTTTACGTCAATTTCATCACTTGGAAGCGAAATATTAAGCACAAAAAGTGGAAATTTGCCTTTCATTAGGAAGTTTTCATAAGCATTTGACACAGCAACGGAAACAAGCGAATTTGCAACGTATCTGCCGTTCACAATAAGTGTTTGATAAGTCTTGTTTGCCTTGCAGAAAATTGGTTTTGCAATGTAGCCAGAAAGTTTGTAGGCACCAGACAATGTTTCTATTGGAATAAGATTGTCCGTTGTTTCTCTGCCATAAATTTCAAAAATTTTATTCTTCAGTCCAAGTCCCGCTCCAGAGAAAACAGTTCTGCCGTCAACTATGTATTTTATGGAAACATTTGGATTTGCAAGCATAAGACGTTCAACAATAGAAGTTATTGCACTGCCCTCTTGTCTGTTTGATTTTAAGAATTTGAGCCTTGCGGGTGTGTTGAAAAACAAGTTTTTAACGGAAATCATTGTTCCGTTTCTTGCCCCACAGACGTCTTTATATTCAATAACTCCGCCGCTTATGCAAATTTTGCCACCAACATCACTATCATCTGCTCGTGACACAAGCTCCACTTGAGCAACGGAGGCAATGCTTGCAAGAGCCTCACCCCTAAAGCCAAGAGTTGCAATGCTGTCTAGGTCGTCTGCTTTTGCAATTTTGCTTGTTGCGTGTGGCATAAATGCTTTTGGCAAGTCGTCATAGTCAATGCCGCAGCCGTTATCACTTATTCTTATAAGTTTTGTGCCGCCTTCTTCAATTTCAATAGTTATTGCCGTTGACTTAGCGTCAAGTGCGTTTTCCACCAATTCTTTGACCACAGAAGCAGGTCTTTCGACCACTTCGCCAGCGGATATTCTATTGTAAACCTTTGGTTCAAGAACATTTATTCTTGGCATCATTTTCTCCTTATTTGCTAACTTTTCTGTTCAAATCTACAACTATTTCAAATGCTTCCATTGGGCTAAGCTTATTTAGGTCAATGTTTTTTAGCATATTGATAATGTTGTCTTTTTCGCCTTGAGAAAGCCCCTCTGTTCTCTCTTCAGTTGACGCTTTTATGTCAAATTTAACAGAGTTTTTTTCCAGTTGTGACAAAATATTTTTTGCACGTTTTATAATTTCTTCATAAATTCCAGAAAGTGAAGCAACTTCAATTCCGAAACTCTTGTCTGCACTGCCACGCATAATTTTTCTTAAGAAGACCACCGAGCCGTTAAATTCCTTTACGCTAACTTTATAATTCTTAACGCCCTCAAGTTTTCCCTCAAGAGTTGTTATTTCGTGATAGTGAGTGGAAAATAGGGTTTTGCATTTTATTTTTGTTGATATATATTCAAGGACCGCCCAAGCAATGCTCATGCCGTCATAAGTTGCAGTGCCTCTGCCCACTTCGTCCAAAATTACAAGACTTTTTGGTGTGGCGTTGTTTAGAATGTTTGCAACTTCCACCATTTCCACCATAAATGTGCTTTGCCCGCTGCTTAAGTCGTCACTTGCGCCAATTCTGGTGAAAATTCTGTCTGTAATTGCAATTTCGGCACTGCTTGCTGGCACGAAACTTCCGATGTGAGCCATAAGCACAATAAGAGCAATCTGTCGCATATATGTGCTTTTGCCCGCCATGTTTGGTCCAGTTATTATAAGCGTTCTGTCGTCTTTTTCGTCAAGATAAGCGTCATTTGGCACAAACGACTCACCTTTCATATTTGCTTCCACAATAGGGTGCCTGCCATTTTGAATTTTAATATGCTTATATCTTTCGCTTATTTTTGGTCTGACATAATTGCACTCATTTGCAACTTTTGTAAGTGACAAAATTGTATCAATATATGCCACATCACTTGCCACTTGCTGAATATCCTCAACAAGTTCTTTTAACTTTTCCTTAATGTTTTCAAAAATGGTCATTTCAAGTTTTATTGCAAGTTCTTCGGCGTTTAAAAGTTTGTTTTCAATTTGCTTTAATTCATCTGTTACAAATCTTTCGTGATTGGAAATTGTTTGCTTGCGTTGAAAACTGTATGGCACGGCGTCTGCTTGAGATTTTGGCACTTCGATAAAGTAGCCAAACACTCGACTATATCCCACTTTAAGCCCTTTTATGCCCGTTTCTTCCCTTTCCTTTGCCTCAAGTTCTGTTAGCCATGTTTTTGCTTGCGAGGATATATGCCTTAATTCATAAAGTTCCTTATTAAAGTCTTCTCTAATATATCCGCCACCTGAAGTGAGTGCTGGAGGACTATCGACAAAAGTTTTGTCCAAAAGTTCTGCCAAATTTTTGACGGAAGTTATATCCAGAAAAAGCCCGCCAAAATTTTCCTTTGAAAGTTCGCCAACAAAGTTTGCACAATCAACTGTATGCACAAGTGAATTTTTAAGAGCAATGCAGTCCTTTGGCATAATTGTGCCATAGGAAATTTTGGAGCAAATTCTTGCGATGTCGCTTATGCCAGCTAGCGAGCCTTCAAGGTCACTTTGCAAAATGGAGTTTCCAGACAATTCCTCAATGCAGTCAAGACGCTTATTTATTTCAGTTGAATTTTGAAGAGGTTGCAACACCCATTTTTCAAGAAGTCTTGCCCCCATGGCTGTTTTTGTTTTGTTAAGATGTCCCAAAAGCGAACCACGTCTTTTGTGGTCTTTGGCATTTTCCACAAGTTCCAAATTTCTGCAAGCGTTGAAGTCTAAGTGCATGAAGTCACTGTGTTTTTCAGTGATTATTTTGTTTATGTGATTTAGACTTCTCATTTGAGTTTCGTTAAGGTAGCCAAGGAGTGCGCCAGTGGCGGAAATGGCACAATTTAATTTTGCAAAGTCGTGACCTGCAATGTTGCTTATTTTAAACTGCTTTTTTATAAGTTCTTTTGCGCTATTTAGGTCAAATTCAAAGTCAAGATGTTTTGTGAATGGTGGCAAGAAGTCAAGATTTCTTATATCCTTGTCGTGCGACATCATAAACATTTGCTCGTTACAAATAATTTCCGCTGGACGAATTCTTGAAAGAAGGTCCATTAGTTTTTGCTCGCTGTCGTCTGCATATTCGCTAACTCTAAACTCACCCGTTGACACATCACAATATGCGACACCTATTGTTTCCTCTTTTTTGCAAATGGACAAAATGTAGTTCCCTTGTCCGTCCTTCAAGCTTTCTGGGTCAATGACTGTGCCTGGGGTTATCACTCTTGTTATGCCACGTTGCACAATTTTGCCTGGCACTGGGTCTGTGAGTTGGTCGCAAATTGCAACTTTGTATCCCTTTTCCAAAAGTTTTGCAATGTACATATCCACCGCATGATAAGGCACGCCGCACATTGGCGCTCTGTCGTCTAGTCCGCAGTTTCTGCCAGACAGCACAAGATCCAAAACTTTGGAGGCGATTTTTGCGTCCTCAAAAAACATTTCATAAAAGTCGCCCAAACGATAGAAAAGCAAGCAATCTTGATATTGTTGCTTTGTGTCAAAATATTGTTGCATCATTGGTGATAATTTGCTTCTGTCTATAATTTCGTCCATATCAATTTCCTTTTTCTTTTGCTTCAACAAGTAGTCCATAAAGTTCGCCGTCAACAAGTTTTTCTACTTTCACCAAAACATCTTGGTCTGGCGACAATGTGTCGCACTTAACTTTAATTGTCTTCCCACTTTCGGTCTTTGTTATCCACAAGCCACACTTTCTTGTTTCAACAACACATTCATAAGTTTTTCCGACCATTTCCTTTAACTCTTCACGAGCAATTTCGTGTTGAATATCAAACAATGTTGTAATTCTCTTTTGCTTTGTTTTTGCGTCAACTTGATTTTCAAACTTTTCCGCTGGAGTTCCCTTTCTCTTGGAATATACAAAGCCAAAAACACCAGAATATTTGCAAAATCTTAGCAAATCGCAAGTGGCAGCAAAATCTTCATCAGTTTCCCCTGGAAAGCCGACAATAATGTCCGTTGTAAGGCTGACACCGTCAATTTTATTCTTGATTTTTGTAACAAGATTTTTATAATGTTCCAAAGAATAGTGTCTGTTCATGGCTTTTAGCATATTATCGCTGCCGCTTTGAACAGGAAGGTGAACACACTTGCTCATTTTCTTTTCTTTTGCAATGAAGTCAATGAGTTCGTCACTAAAGTCTTTTGGATGTGAAGTCATAAATTTAATTTTAAAATTGCCGTCAATTCTGCAAAGTCTTTCAAGAAGTGAAACAAAGTTTTCACCATTCCCTAGGTCCTTGCCATATGAGTTTACGTTTTGTCCCAAAAGAGTTATTGTCTTATATTTTCCACTTTCAACAAGTTCTCTAACTTCACGTTCGATATCTTCTGGCTTTCGGCTTCTTTCCCTTCCACGAACATATGGCACAATGCAATAGGTGCAGAAATTATTACAGCCATACATAATGTTGACCCAAGCGTTGTTGCCGCTTGTTCTGTATGTTGGAGTGTTTTCAACAACTTTGCCCTCGCTATCCCACACAACAGACTTAAACTTCTTTTTGCCCATGCCGCTTATTTCTTTTATGTAATCTTCAAGTTCCTCAAGATTGTGTGTTCCAATGACAATGCTTAAAAATGGAAATCTCTTTTTCAAAAGTTCCGGCATTCCTTTTTGTTGCGTCATACAACCGCACACTGCAATTATGAGGTCGGGGTTCTTTTTCTTTAAGGCTTTTGTTTCACCAATTTTTGCCATAATTTTAAGTTCCGCCGTTTCCCTTATGCAGCATGTGTTAAAAACAATAATATCCGCTTCTTCTTTAGTTTTGCCCTCAGTGTATCCAAGGTCAACAAGCATGCCCGCAATTTTTTCCGAGTCATGCAAATTCATTTGGCAACCAAATGTTTCTATAAAATATCTTTTGTTCATAATACAAGTATTATATTATTTAATCAATTTTTTTTCAAGAGTTTTAACAACATTTTGCAAAAAAATTTGAAATTTTACAACACTTTTCCCATATTAATTTTTTGCATAAATTCCACCTAAAATCTCCTTTTGGCACAAAAATTGCCATTTTTTAGGGATAAAAACCGAGTAAAACTTCAAATTTTGCTTAAAAATTTTTATTTTTCGACAAAATTTTAAGAATAAAGTACGCTTCTTGGATAAATAGTCAAAAAATATAGATAATAGATATATAATGAGCAAAAAAGCAAGGTTTTTCAGAATAACTTTTTACATATTTCTTGTCGCATTTTTTGTGGGACTTCTTTTGTTCTGCTTGTTTTCCATGGGCTTTTTGAGCAATTTTTCAAGCGTAAAATTTAGCAAAGATAAGTTGAGTTATAAGACGACAGTTGCCCTAGTTTTAGACAATAACGGCAATGAAATCGTGTCACAAACAAATGCAAAATCGGCTCTTTCATATGACCAAATTCCCCGCCACACTGTTGACGCTTTTGTGTCTATTGAGGACAAAAATTTCTTCAGTCACAGCGGTGTAAATTATAAAAGAATGATAAAAGCCTCGCTAAAAAATCTTAAAACTCACAGTTTTTCTGAGGGCGCTTCGACCATTTCTCAACAACTTATAAAAAACACTCATTTGACAAGCGAAAAGACTTTAAGACGAAAGTTTGACGAACTAATATTGGCAAAAGAACTTGAAAAAAAACTTTCAAAACAAGAGATTATAAGTGCTTATCTTAATGCAATATATTTTGGGAATGGTGCGTTTGGAATTGGAAGTGCGGCTCAAAGATACTTTTCAAAAGACGCAAAAGACTTGACCCTTTCCGAGTCTGCAATGCTTGCTGGGATAATTAAATCACCTAAAAAATATTCTCCTACCGCCCACGCTGAAGCCTGCCTTGAAAGACGAAATTTGGTGCTAAAAGAAATGCTAAAAGACGGCAAAATTTCGCAAGAAGAATACGCCTCTGCGACCAGTACCCCACTTAATTTAAATATCAATAAATACGCCCTAACTAGCAATTCATATTATGCTGCTGCCATTGACGAAGCGTGCGAAGTGTTGCATATTTTGGAAAAAGACTTGCTTGTTAAAAACTTAAAAATAGTGACTTATCAGAACCCTTCTGTGCAAAAAGCATGTGAAGAAGCATTGACTAATTTGCCTACACTTGCCAAGACTTCTGTTGTAGACGGAGCAAACATTGTCATTGACAACAAAACTGGTGGAATTGTTGCATTTTTCGCACAAAGCGAACACAATACGCTATCTCTCACCCGTCAGCCAGGGTCAACGATAAAGCCCGTTGTTTGCTATGCCCCCGCCATTGAAAAAGACTTAATTTCACCCGAAACACCTATTCTTGATGAAGCAGTCGATATAGACGGCTACAAGCCTAAAAACTATAAGAATAAATATCATGGCTGGGTCAGTGCGAAAACTGCTCTTGCAAACTCATATAACATTCCCGCTGTAAAACTTTTGAATTATGTGGGTGTTGACTATGCAAAATCTTTTGCCGAAAACATGGGACTTAAACTATCTTCCAATGACAAGGGCTGTTCCATTGCTCTTGGTGGGTTGCATGACGGAGTTAAAATAAAAGACCTTGCAAACTGTTATCAAGCATTTGCAAATGGTGGCAAAAAAATTGAAGCAAGATTTGTAAAACAGATTTATTCAAGTGACGGAATTTTGCTTTACGAGAACCCACAAAATGAAAAACAAGTTATGAAATCTTCAACTGCATATCTTGTGACAGACATGCTAAAACAGACCGTTGAAAATGGCACAGCACGAAGGCTTAAACAGTCCTATGACGTTTGTTCTAAAACTGGCACTGTGGGGCTTAAAAACAGCAATCAGAACACTGATGCGTGGAACATATCTTACACCCCACAACACACCCTTTGTGTGTGGATAGGCTCCACTTCCACTCCACTTCCACAATCGGTCACTGGTTCCAACGCACCAACAGTTATGGCACAACAAATTTACAATTCTTGCAAACTGGGTGGTGGCAATTTTGAAGTGCCAGACAGTTGCGTAAAAATGGACATAAACACACAAGAACTTTTGGCAAATAACAAAGTTATGCTCGCTCAAGAGAACACTCCAGATAGGTTCAAAAAATCAGTGTATTTTGCCACTTCAAACATTCCACAAGAAACTTCTGATATGTTCAGTGACATTTCCCCATTTGTCATTTCTGCAAGCAAAACAGATTCAACCGTTGCTATCTCTCTTTATGCAAAAAAATATCTTAAATATGCAATTCATCGTGTGTGCGAAGACAGCGACACCATTATTGCAAATATATCAGACAAACAAGGCGAAGTGGCTGTGCAAGACATTGCAACCGCTGGAAATTTATACACCTATTATGCCGTTGCGACCTTGCCAAAAGATGAAACAATCCAGCAAAAAAGCAACCAAGTAAAAGTCTTTATCCCACAAAATTCCTATCAAAATATATTAAAAAATTGGGCTTAAAAACTGGTACTTTTGAAATTATCGTATTATCGTCAGTTATAACTGCTAGCCACATAAGATAATTGTGAGTAGTTTAGAACTGTAACTTTTGTATTCTAGTATCTTTGTTTGCGTATTCTAGTATATCACAAAGAAAATCTGTAATCATATTAAAACAATCAATAAATTTTTCGAATTCGGATATAGCTTTGTGACCATGAAAAAGATTGTTTCTAAAATAATATGATATTGATAATACAGCATAAGCTTTATTTCTTTCATTAGTCAGGTTTTCCCTTAATATGTTTTTATATTTTTTCTCAACATATTTACATAAATCTTCAAATTCATTATTTATTTCCCCATTAGTAACATATCTTTCATAAAAAAATTAAAATATTTACTTGCAATATTTTCATCAATTTTACATGACTTGCAGAATAAATACCAATGGTCTATTCTAGCTGTGTAAAGAAAAGATTCGAATAGATTAAAATAGCATACAAACTTACTTATAGCAAGTCTAAGATTTTTTTTATCCTCATCTATTAATTCGCATATTTGTTTTATCAAATCAATGTTATTTGTTAAATCAAAATCTTTATTCTTCATCAAATCAATTTCCTATTTATAGACAAATATCATCACTTTTTTTCTAAAATTATTGTAGGAACATAATTAAAGCATAAAATTATTTCTGGATAGATACATAAGAATGTAAATGTATTAGAGATCACCGATAACATCTATGAGTTTGTTTCTATCCCAAAGTTCAACTCCATTCCTTTTTGCCAAATCCTTTGCACTTTTTGTAAACTTGCTATTAGTTACAACTAGACATTTATCGGCATTATAATATGTCATGCCAGCAAAAGCCTCCATGATTGCATGATTACCAACAACTCCAGTGTAGCATTTCGCCTGTATTGCAATTGTTATTCCATTTTTATTTGCGATAACATCAATTCCCTGATCATTTGAAGATTTTGTAACAGCAGTAATAAATCCCATTTTTGAAAAAATATCAGCAATAAATTTCTCAAATTCAAAACCATTCATCATATCAACATCATTTATTGTTAAATTATTTTTATTTAATTCATCTGGCTCGTCTGTTAATATATCTAGATATATATGCCTATGTTTCTTTTCATAATACTTATTTATACATAGTTTTGAATCTAATATACATTCGTAGAAACATTTAGAATTATCTTCTTTGAGCTTTTTTAGTGCAATGTAAAATTCCTTTCCCTTTTCACCAACATCCTTTTCTATTAAGGCCTGTATGGCATCATCAAAAGAACTATTTTTTTTAATTCCATATTCTATGCTCAACCTGTTAAAATCCCTATGTCTCTGTCTGTGGTAAAACTCGTTCATATATGTGAAAAAGGACTGCTCCTCTGTTTTAGTGGTCAATATTCCGTTAGTTATTAGATCGTAATATAATTGTTCGATTTTTTCTTTTGCTGAAGCATATCTCATTCCATAGTCTCTAGAGAAAAAATGGTTATCATAACGTCCAAAATATTCATTTTTAAAACGATATTTATCATTTACGTATGAATTATAAACGATTGTCATCGAAAAGATTACTTTTTTTAATCTTTCTGGATCTATATGTGATAAGTCGCTAAGTTTATAATTAGGTTTTATATCCGAATAATCATTCTTCTTCATAGGTGCTGAATAATATTCAAAAGAAAGGTTAGCGTTATTTTTATAAAACTCTTCTAAAACTTTATTAAGAGTTTTATCTCCTCCTAAAATAAAAAAATCGTCTATTATTTTATTAATTCTTGATAGGCTTTTTGCCAATCGCAGTTCCTCAATGGTTGGTTTTTTGTCTTTAATTATGATTTGAGAATGATTCTCAATACCTTTATTCTGAGCTGGTTCCCCCTTTACTATTTCAGAGTCAGATTCCGTCTGATGGCTATTATAGTTTTGGTTTTGTGGTTTTTCTATTTTAATCGACTGCTTGTCCTTTAATCTTTTTGCCGCATCTTGTAAAATTCTTGCTTTCTCTTTATTTTTTTTCATATGACTAGAAATAAGTATAACAAAGCTTGTCAAAGAAATAATAGAAAGAAGATAAAATATAGAGCTCAATAATAATGATTCATTTATTACAAAAAGAACGAGCATAATAAAGGATACAATAAAAATGATAAATAAACAACATAGAATCGCCTCTCTTTTTTTAACATTTAAATTTAAAAACCATTTTTCCATTTTTTATTCCTTAGTTTTAATATTTTTCATTTTTAAGTTGTTTTAATATTGTTTTTATATTTTATGATTAAACGATTTAACTTATATGTTATTCTAACATAAAGAAAGTGTTATGTAAAGAATTTATTTGTTTTTGGATATAATTCGTTGTGAAAGTAAACAATAAATTGATAAATAAGATATAGAATTTGTATAAACAAAAAATTGGGCATAAGGTCCAATTTTTCATGTTTTTATTATTTCTATAGCAGGTCTTGATCTTTTTGGGATAAGAAATCTTCGCTCTGTTCATATGCCGATTGCAAGGTTTCTTTGGTTTCTTCTTCCGACAAATTTATGGGCGCTTCTATGGCTCCTGCTGCAGCGGATACGTTTTCTTCCACAACTTCTTCTGTGGTCAAAGGTTGCTCGTCATTTGGAGCGGGTTCTTCTGGCTTTTTGTCACCAACATTTTGGTCATTTTCGTCAGAAGTATTTTCGGCTTTTTTAGCAGATTTTTCTTTATGTTTTTTATCCTTTTCAAGAGAGGTTTCTTCGGCTTCAGCCTTTTCCTTGCTGTCTGGCAGTTCCTCGTCTGGAATAATTTCTGTGCTACGATAAAGCGAGTCGCTGGCTTCTTGCTTTAGGACTTGGATACGTTCTAGAAGTTCGTCATAGTCTGGCAAATCTTCAAGAGAGTTAAGATTAAATCTCTTTAAAAATTCATCTGTTGTTCCAAACAAAAGTGGCTTGCCTATGGCGTCTTTTCTGCCCACAACTTCTACAAGTTTAAAGTTCATCAAAATTTGCATTGCATAGTCACTGCTTGCCCCACCCCTTATTTGTTCAATTTCAAGACGAGTGACGGGTTGTTTGTAAGCAACGATTGCTAATGTTTCCATGGTGGCTTTGGTCAAAAGTTTTTCCCTAATCGGATTGAGAACAGTTGCTATGTCTTCTGCCAAATCTGGATTTGAGCAAAGTTGGGCATTGCCACGATATGTAATAAGGTTTATCCCAGTGCCGTCAAGTCGATTTTTAAGTTCTTCAACTGCTTTTTCCACATCTTTTTTGTCAACTTCAAGTTTTTCTGCAATGTCTTTTAGGTCAACGCCGTTTCCAGAGATAAACAAAATCCCTTCCACAACATCAACAAGCTTATCTTTATCACACAGCATCTTCCTTTTGTGCCTCCTCGTTTTCTTTAAGTTCAATGTCTATATCGTCATATGTTCCTTGCTGACGGACACGAATTTCTTGCATTTTAAGCAGTTCCAAAACTGCCAGAAAAAGATTTATCATTTCACTTTTTGTGTAGTCTGTCCCAAAAAATTCTGAAAACTTCATTTTATGTTTTTCTCTTATGCTATTTCTGATTGAAACAATTTTCTCTGCGACTGTAAATCTATCTTTTTCAATCTTTTTTGGAATAACTTTTTCTTCTTCTTTTTTTATCCTTGTCATCATCTTCGCAAATGCGTCAAGAAGTCCCGACAAGGTCATATCGCCCAAGACATAGCGATAGTCGTTTACCTTTTCGTCTGGGGCTCTGTAAAATTTGTTGACATCTTCAAGTGGTCTAATCTTCTCCACTGCTTCGTGGAAAAGTTCATATTCTTTAAGTCGCCATTTAAGCAAGACTTCTGGGTCTTCTTCGTCTGCAACTTCTTCTTCCTCTCGTGGAAGGAGTGACTTTGACTTAATTTCAATAAGCGTTGCTGCCACTTCAATAAAGTCGCTTGCCTTGTCCATATCCAGTTCGTCAAGCCCTGCCATATATTCAAGATATTGCTCGGTGAGGTCGGCAAGTTTTACTTCAGAAATTTCTAGTTTTGTTTCCTTAATCATATGCCACAAAAGTTCAATAGGCCCATGGAAATTATCAAGGTTAAATTCAACACCTGTGTCAAATGATTCTAGTTGGTCAGTTAATTCTTTGTTTTTTTCTATCTTCATCGCTGCCCCCTCACACCAAAATTAAACTCCAAAACCACACAATAGGATAGCCGATGTAACTTACAATCAATTCAAACAAGTTTGTAAAATAGAACACCACAATAAGTCCCAGAAGAATTAAACTTCCATACTTGTGCATGAAATTTACATATTTGTTGTTGTAACTTGTAAGGCTTGCTATTGCATTGAAGCCATCAAGTGGATATACTGGAATAAGGTTGAAAACCATAAAGACAAGATTTGCTTGGAAAATATACAAAAACAAATAAAAGCAAATTTCCCAAACAACGCTAAGTCCCGCAACTCGCAGAAAGAGCATTGCTATTGGGAAAGACAAAAATGCCAAGATTAAGTTTGATAGAATTCCTGCTATACTAACAAAGAATGAATCTTTCTTTACATTTCTAAAGTTGAATGGGTTGATTGGGACAGGTTTTGCCCAGCCAAAACCCAAGAACAAAAAGCAAAGCAACCCCGTCACATCAAAGTGTGAAAGCGGATTGAGTGTAAGTCTGCCGGCAAGTTTTGGGGTTGGGTCGCCACGTTTGACAGCACAAAAGGCATGTGCAAATTCATGAAAGCAAAGAGCAATCATAACTGCAAATGTGTAAGTCAAAAAGACAATGACCTTGCTTGCAAATGGCATGGAAGGTTGTCTAAACAAAAGTTCAGATAGCATAAATATTCCCCAAAAAAAATATGATGACCAAATTATGATCACCATATTATATATTATTTACGCTTTTTTAGCAACAATTTTGGGGTGTGTTTTGTTCACAAAATCTTCCAATATTCAACAATTTTTTGTATGCCGTCTAGCATATTTGCTTTCTCAATGTCTTGGGTTAGCAAAAGTTCGCTTTCCGCCACCACAACGCCGTTCTTTGTGACATAAACAGTTCCAACTTTATCCCCCGCTTTCATTGGCGCTGACACTTGGTCAAGTTTTGTTTCAACGCTCACGTCACCCTCGTTTTCTCTCTTTTTGCAAAGCACCACAAGGTCTTCGCTTGGCTTTGCCTTTGCCATTTGTTCCTTGCCGCCCGAAACTTCAACATCAACTTCAAAATTGTCGCTGTCAACAACTTTTTTATTTTCAAAGTTTGCAAACCCATAGTTTAAAAGTTTTGATGTTTCAGAAAATCTTGCCTTGCCATTTTCTGCCCCCAAAACAACGCCCACAAGCCTCATATTGCCACGTTTTGCAGTGGCAGATAGACAATAGCCCGCTTCGCTTGTAGAGCCTGTTTTGCCGCCGTCACAGCCTTCATAATATCTAATCAACTTGTTGGTGTTTACAAGTTCGCTCTCTCTGCCCTTTGGGTGAGATAATGTGTCCATCCAAATGGTGCTGAATTTGTGATAAATATCATGCGAAGACACTTCTCTTAAAAGAATTGCTGTGTCCTTTGCACAAGAAAACTGATTTGGAGCAGGAAGCCCAGTGCAGTTAACATAGTTTGTGCCAGTAAGATTTAACTCCTTCGCCCTAGCATTCATCAACGTGACAAATTCTTCTTCACTCCCAGCAATCTTTTCCGCCAGTGCAACACTTGCGTCATTTGCAGAACTGATAATAACAGATTTCAGCATATCCGCCACCGAATATTCCCCATTTGTTTCAATAAACACCTGCGACCCGCCCATGCTTGAGGCGTGTTCCGAAGCGACTATTGTGTCGTCTAAACTAAGATTTCCCGCTTCAATTTCTCTGCACACAAGATCAATGGTCATAAGTTTGACGATTGATGCAACGGGCAACTTTTGCTCGGCATTGTTTTCAAGCAATGTTTCCCCAGTGGCATAATCCATAAGATAATATGCTTTCACATTAAAATTGCTGTCGTTTGCCACAGCGGGCTTTGCCATAACGGCACTTTTCCCCGTCATGAGGCATGCAACAAACAAAAATAAAAAAGCAAGTGATATAATTTTTCTTTTCATAAATTATCTCCTTGCTCTTAGTGTTTGCAAAATTACAAAAAATATTAAAGATTGTGGATAAATCTTTCCAAAAGTTCAAGATAGTAGGCTTTTGCAAGATTTCTGTTGTAATCAATGTCCTCGTGTTTAAGTCTGCCAGCAGAATACAAAACGGCATAATTTGTGACAAGTCCCAGCATAATTACGGGAAGCGAGCAGTAGTTTGCACAGATAACCTCATTTACAACATTAAAGCCCGCAAAGTCTGCCCCATTTTGTTTTGCAAATTTGCTTTCACTTAATGTTTCAACGGAAGGTCCCGAGAACTCTGACAAAACACCCTCTTTTACTTTCATTTTAAGTTCCTTCCTTGCTGTTATTGATAGAGTTTTTATCATTTCTTTATCATAGCAACTGTCAAGGTCAACAAACAAACTGCCATATCTGTTGTAGTCGCAGCCAAAAAGAGCATTTCTGCCAGTTAAATTTATGTGGTCAACGGCGGTTACAATATCGCCCACATGAATATGCTTGTTGCTAGACCCAACACAAGCGGTGACAACAAGTCGCTTGGCACCAAGTTCTTTTAGGATAAAGATAAAATTTGCAATGTCTTGACGGGTGTAGCCGTTGTTATAATGCAATCTTCCAACAGAAAACAGCACTTTCTTCCCCGCAAGTGAGCCATAGACAAATTTATTTTCAATTATGTCCGACCCCAAAACTTTCATGTCGGGAATGTCTGCAAATTTAATTTCCCTTCTGTCTTCCAGTCTTTCCACAAATTCCTCATAACTCACGCCAGAGATAACGGCAAGGTCAATATTATCTATATTAAGTGTTGTTCTTAAAAACTTTACAGTTCTATCCACAAAATGTTCCATAAAAACTCCTAACAAGAAGATAATATCACATTTTTGCAAAAAAGACTACTAAAACACAAATAAATTGCCAAGAATTAACAAAACAATGGTCTGAACTATCACCGCCACCACACAAACACCACAAAAACAAAGTGTCAGTTTTACTTCCTCTCCTCTTATTGCCGAATTGCCAAAGATACAGAATTGTTTGTTGAATTCACACATTCTAAAGCCAAAAATTAGATACATAACAAGCCTAAACGCACATGGAATGAGGACTGCAAGAATTGCTAACAAAAGCCCCTTTAAAGCCCCCATAACACACACCAACACAGCCACTGTCACGCCCAAGCGGAAACTTATATACATAGAGAGTAAAACCATCAAAAACTTGCCGCATTTTAAATAAGACATAAGAAAAATTAAAATAAAACAAATTACAACAAACAAACTTTCAAGAAGTAAAAAGCCCACCAGTGACATTTTGTGCAGAAAGTAACTTCGGAGCGGAAAGCACTGAATATGGGTTAAAAATATTTCGCTTGAAGATTTTGCAACACAAAAAACACCCGTCAAAACGCCGACTAAGATTATGCAGCAAATTGACAGAATAAGTGCTTTATTTAATCTGAAAAATAACTTTACATTGTCCCAAAAATAATACTTGCTCACACAATATGTTTATTATTTAAGACAAATATTTACAACCAAAATTATGCCCAACTCTTACAAGCGCTTTTGTGACACAAAGGTCAGAAAATGTTTGACAAGCATATCTAAAGAATTCTTTGTTTGAAGGCACATAGTCAAAAGGAAAATTTGCAGTTCTTGACGCATATAAAATAGACTTCCTAATTCCGTCCTCCACCGCAGCATTAGATAGGCAAAACATATCCCCTAAATGTGGATAGACATTTTTGTACAAGTTTGCATAGTCCTCCCGACTATCCAAATAATACACCAATGCTTCCAGAATTAAGCTGAACCCGCTATGTCTATAAGACAATCCCCACGAGTAGAGTTTTTTGCCAATTATCTTTTTCCACGAGTGATTTTTCATGGACATCTTAGAAAGTCTTTCTTCTTCTATTCTTTTAAATTCGCTCTCAAGATTCTCAATAAACTGCGAATCCCAAAATATTTTCGTGCGACAATTCGTTTTGCAACTGGGTTCCACAATATAAAACACCTTTTCAATCATTCCCGCACGGAATAACTTATTCAACATCAATTTGGGCAGGTCGCCAAGATTGTAGGTCGCATCAATAATCACATAGCATGGCAGCCGTTTGGAACTAAACACCATTTCCCCAAACGAGTCCATTTTTTGCACACACATCCCCGTAGGCGCCAAGGCATCGCAAACCGCTTTAGATATTGAACTATCTCCTGTGGTGGAGTAAAAGTAAACTGGTGAGTTAGTCATTTTTGTCCCTCTTTTGACTATTTTTTAATATTTTTGTAAAATAATATTCAAAATATATCACATTTTAAGTCAAATGTCTAGTCATTTTGACAAATATTTTAAATTTTTGAATATTTTTTAACGCTTTTTACATTTATTTACACATTTTGACAGCATTTTACAAATTATTGACCAAGCATCCAGTCAATATATACCCCAAAGCCTTTTGTTGGGTCGCTTATGAACACATGAGTAACTGCCCCAACAAGTTTGCCGTTTTGAATTATGGGACTGCCAGACATTCCTTGCACAATTCCGCCCGTTCTTGAAATTAAGTCGGGGTCAATCACACGAATAACCATGCTTTTGTCGTTTGAGTGATTTTGGAAATTGGTCTTTACTATCTCAATGTCAAAGCACTCAATTTTTGTGCCGTCAATGGAACAACGAATTTGAGCCTTGCCAGGCTTGACAGAAAGCCTACCACCAATTTCATATTCCTTTGCACTTTTAAGCAAATCACTTCCGCTTGCCACAATGCCAAAAACTCCATAGTTATTATTTTTCTCCACCACGCCTTGCTCGTTTTTGCCTTGCATAAAAAGCCCCTTAATCTCGCCCGGTGTGCCGCTTACCCCCTTGTTTACGCCCAAAATGGAGCAGTTATACAACTTACCCTCTTTCAAGTCAATTTGCTTTTTTGTGTCACTGTCGCAAATGGGATGTCCCAACGCACCAAAGCGATTGCCGTCTGTAACATAAGTCAAAGTCCCAATGCCCGAGGCATCGTCCCTTGCCCAAATGCCCAGTTTGTAATTTTCGTCCTTTATGTCATAGCAAGGTTTAACCCGCACATCCATTGTCTTGCTGTTTCTAACAAGTTTAACGGTCAAATCTCTGCCCTTGTTTTTGTCCTTGTTCACAATTTTTGAAATATTTGACACATTCTCCACTGTTTCGTTTTCAATCTGCAAAATTGTATCACCAATCTTAATATCTCCCGTTTTGCAAATGTCAACTTCGCCTTCGGGGGTTGCAACCGGACTGCTCCCCACCACAAGCACACCATTGGTTTTCAAAACAAGCCCCACAGCAGAACCGCTTACAAGCACCTTGTTTTGCTCCAACAAATGCACCTTTTGCGTTTTTATTGGAATGAGATTGAACAGTCTAAACTCAATTTCATGCTCAAAATTCGCCTTTTTTGTGCCAGCAGAAACTTTTTTGCCATTTTCACTCTTTGCCCCGCTTTCACCACAAGCAGTGCTTAATGTCTTATTCTTCACCCGTGCAGAAACAAAAGGGCCAAACACTCCGCCTTGTTCAATTTCCGCAAGTTCGCTTGAAGTAACCATTCCGCCCTCGCAAAAATTGGAAATCTTGGCAAACGGAATGTTAAGCATAAAAACAGCCACACAAAGAACCAAAACCGCCACACAGCAAAAAACTAGGCAAGCCTTCACTCCCCGTTTCCTGTCTTTCCCATTTTTATCCTTTTTGCCACAACCTTGCTCAGCATGACTATTGTCAAAATTTTTATCGCCAGTTTGAAAGTCGTCATCTTGAACAATTTGTCCCCACAAATTTTGTTCGTCCGCCATAATTCTAGTTTAAATTCTAAAACCAAAATTATACCCCAAAGCAATATACAAAAAATGGAGAAAATGATGTAAAATAGCTTTATATTATGATTTTACTTGACAAATTGGTTTATTAAATTTAGACTTTTAGAAGAAAATATATATAAAGGTGAAAAATATGAGGCGATTTTGGGATAAAGCAAGGTTTTGGATGTTGTGCATAAATTACACGCTTGTTATGGGCTTGTTATGTGTTATCATTTATGGTGCGACCGCTCAAAGGACTTCTTCAAATGTAACTGTAACTTACAACCGCCCAACATACACTGCGACTTTTGACCCAAATGGCGGGACTTGTGATACTGCAAGCAAAAATGTAAAACTTGGTGATAATTATGGCACTCTTCCAACTCCAACTAGAACAGGCTATGACTTCTCGGGTTGGTTTGAAGGAAGTTCGGCTGTGTCAAGCGGGACACAATACAAAACAGTCGGCAACACAACTTTGACTGCAAGTTGGACACCAAAATCTTACACAATAACAAGTGGAACGAACCTCACTGGTTCAAGCATTTCTGTCCCCTCAAGTGGTACTTTTGGAAGCACAATTTCAATCTCTTCAAGCGGCAGTGCCACGGGATACAACTATTAACTAACGAATATTAAAATTTATTCGGGCAACTCCACAAGCGGCACACTTCTTGCGACAATAAACTCCACAAGTTCAACATGGACAATGAGCGGAACATATTATTCGTCAATTTATGTCTATGCCACTTGGACAAGAAGTGCAAAAACATATACACTAACACTTGACCGTCAAAGCGGAACTGGCGGCTCCGCAACGGCAACAGCAACTTACAATGCAACTGTTCCAAACATTTCTATTCCAACCAGAAACGGCTATACTTTTGGCGGTTACTACACTGGGACAAATGGTTCGGGAACACAATATTACAATGCCTCTGGCACAGGTCTTAAAACATGGACAACAGACGGAAGCGCAACACTTTACGCCAAATGGACGGCGGTTCAGGTAACACTCACCTCAACAACTGGAAATGGAAAAATTACAATGATAGGAAATTCTGACAACGTCCCTGACGGCATGGCAGGTGTTGACTATGACGGATCTCTAGTTTTAAATATTTCAAAAGGAAGTGGAAGTTGGACTGCAAGTATAATAACTAACAATAGTGTTGCCGCATATCTGTCACTATCAATCAACGAAAGCGCTTCACAAATAACAATAAGAGCAAGAAATTCCTTTGAATGGGATCCAAGCGATGGAATTCCATCATCTTATAAGAATTTTGTTAAAGCAACAAGCCAAGGCTCGACATATACAATCAGAGTGACCAGCACAACTAACGGAACCTACGCCGACTTTTCAGGAAAAATTTATAGACAAGATTAAACATATACAAAAACTTCCCCACAAGCAATACGCCTTGGGGGAGTTTTTTGCGGAACATCTGCCTTGCTTATAAAAATAATATTACAAGAAAACTTTGCCAAAAACTTTTAAGAATTAGAATTCACTGCCTTACAGAGCGATTAGCACAATGTGATTAGAATTCATTTGACGATGTGGTTTTGTTTTTTGCAGTGTTAATTGACGAAATGAGCATTGCCTTAATTTCGTTTGCCAATTTTATATATTTCTCGACAACCTCTGTTGACTCAACATAGCCTACTCTCTTTATTAGTTCAAGCCAATAAATACTCTCTGAGCATTCTTTCAATGATATGTGCATTTTGGAAATAAAGTCTGCTTTAGAATTTCCATAAGTTGCCTCATTGAGATTTGCACCAATACTTGTTGCCGATCGCAATAATTGTTTAGCAATGGTTGTATCAACTTTTTGTTGGACAAATTTCTCGTAGAATTTAACGATGATTGCCGCAAATTCTATTGATTTCTCATGTAAAACACTATTTTTCATATCACCCTCAAAATAATAATAGCATATATGACTAAGAAACACAAATAAAACTTTAAACTTCAAATCTCAAAGAGATTTCTTCCTCAACTTTTATTTCTTCTTTTTTATTTCTTATTTCAAAACAAATCCGTGTTTAAAGAAAAACGAAAAACGAAAAAATAAGAAAGAAAAGTACAAAACAAAAAAATCCGTCCACTATCGTGTTCGGATTTGTTTTGTTTTGGTGGGCAGGGATGGATTCGGACCATCGAAGGCTAAGCCGACGGATTTACAGTCCGTTGCATTTGACCGCTCTGCAACCTACCCATTTCGCCACAGCAATATGGTGGTAATAATGTCCCTTGCGGGACACTACTTGGGTGGATATCACTGCGACTGGAGCTAGTGGTCGGAATCGAACCAACAACCGGCTGATTACAAATCAGCTGCTCTACCATTGAGCCACACTAGCATATTCTTCCCGCTTTTATACCCTTTTGGTGCCTTGGGGCGGAATCGAACCACCGACACAGGGATTTTCAGTCCCTTGCTCTACCGACTGAGCTACCAAGGCTTGCGGGTTTACGATTTTGAAATCGTAATGGCGACTCGGAAGAGACTCGAACTCTCGACCTCCGCCGTGACAGGGCGGCGTTCTAACCAACTGAACTACCGAGCCATACGTTCTGACTTCAAAATGCAGTGCCTATAAGCACAATGGTGGGCCTTCAGGGACTTGAACCCCGGACCGACCGGTTATGAGCCGGTTGCTCTAACCAACTGAGCTAAAGGCCCGCTTAACATTTTGGTCGGGGTGAAGAGACTCGAACTCCCGGCCCCATGGTCCCAAACCACGTGCGCTACCAACTGCGCTACACCCCGAAACCTCAAAATGCTCTTAAATATTACAATAAACTTTCAACATTGTCAACATTTTTTTTGCTTTTTTATAAACTTTTTTAAAAAAATTTTGTTTTTTGCCTTTTTTACCACTTTTTACTTCCCCGCTTTCTACACATTCCCCCAAAATTTGTCACAGTTTGCCAATTTATGTGGTGTGAAATGTTCTAATATAAAATTGACTTAAAAGGAGAAGAAATTGAACGTTAAATACAGGAACTATAACAATGTGCTTTTTGTTATGCTAGACGGCGAACTTGACGAGCATACAGCGAAGCAAACGAGCAAAACGCTTGACGACATTTTTACAACCACCATTTCAAAACAAATAATAATAGACCTATCGGAACTTAAATTTATGGACTCAACAGGCATTGGCGTGCTTATTGGGCGATACAAAAAAATGAAGGACAAAGGCGTAAGTATCTTCATTTCAAACCCTTCCTATCACGCAGAAAAAATCTTCAAACTCACCGGGCTTTATGACATTATGCCCAAAATTTCTTAAAGGAGAAAACTATGAAAGAACTCAACAAAATGGAACTTAAATTTAGGGCTCTGTCGCAAAATGAAAGTTTTGCAAGGGCTTCTGTGGCGGGCTTTTGCATGTCGCTAAACCCAACAATGGACGAACTGACAGACATCAAAACAGCAGTGTCAGAAGCGGTCACAAACTGCATTGTGCATGCCTATCCCACCTCTCAAAAAGGCGACATCGTAATCACAACCACCATATATAATGGTTGTGTAAAAATTGAAATTCGTGACTTTGGCGTTGGCATAAAAGACATTGAGCAAGCCAAACGCCCATTTTTCACCACCGCAGGCACAAGCGACAGAAGCGGCATGGGCTTTACAGTTATGGAAAGTTTTATGGACAACCTAAACGTCAAAAACGAAGATAAGGGCGTGCTTGTTACACTCACAAAAACAATAAACTCGTGCGAAGAAAACGTTTTACAACTGGGGTGAGAAATGCTGGACAATGAAACCACTCTAAAACTCTTGACGCTTGCGAAGTCCGGTGACGAAGACGCCAAAAATCGGCTGATTGAAGAAAATTCTCCGCTGGTGAAGTCCATTGTGCGAAGATACAAAAACAAAGGCGTTGAATATGACGACCTTTTTCAACTGGGCTGCCTCGGCTTTGCAAAGGCAATCAACAACTTTGACGTATCGTTTGGCGTAAAATTTTCCACCTATGCAGTGCCGATGATAGCGGGAGAAATAAAACGCTTTTTGCGTGATGACGGAAGCGTAAAAGTCGCCCGCTCCACAAAAACCCTTTACTATTCCATTCAAAAATACATTGAGCAGTGCCGTCAAGAAAATTCCACACCCCCCACCCCACGGGAAATCGCTGAAAAATTTCAAATTGACGAAAGCGAGTTGATGTTTGTTATGGAATCGGCAAAAATGCCCTTATCTCTCTATGACTCCGCTGGCAAAGACGACTCCACAACAACTGTTTTGGACAAACTTTCGCAAGGTGACACCACAGACGACCTACTAAGCCACATTGTCGTCACCGACCTACTTTCCACCCTTGACGAAAAGGACAGAAAACTGCTTATCCTTCGCTATTTTAGGGACAAAACCCAAACAGAAGTTGCCCAAATGCTGGGTGTGTCGCAAGTGCAAATAAGCAGACGGGAAAGCAAACTTCTCTCCCGCCTAAAAAACACCCTCGGGAATATGAATTAAAAGAACCTTTCCTTGTCGAAAGGTCTTTTTATTGATTATTATCATCTCAATTCTTTTCCCAAATTGCAGTAAGTTGTTGGTCTTTTGTTGTGCTGATTTTGGCAGTTGTCGCCACAGCCGTTCCCGCTGAATTTTCTATAGAAACATGTGAAATTGTTCCTTTAAAACAAGAACCAGACGACGGAGTTGTTTGGTCATTCTCTGCTTCTGCTCCAACAAAAATTCCATTGCTTGCATGATATCCTATTTTGCCAGACTTAAACTTTGCACTCTTTCCAACCAAAATTCCGTCTATATAAAAACTTGCATATTCACCATCAAAAACTCCAGCAAAGACGTGAAACCCGCTCTCCAAATTGGAAAGTGGTATTGCTGCTGGAACAGGTTTATAACCTGTTCCAGCATCATATATTGCAAATTGCATATATTTTTTATTTGAATTAGTAATATATTCTATATTCCAACCACCTCCTTCTGTGCAACTAATTAACCGCTCATAATAAGTTGCCCAATTTTCTTTAGACGCCTTTATAACAATTGAGATTCTGTCAGTGAACATATAATCTCGCCCAAGGGTAATATAGTTTGAACCAGTGAATGTTGTTGGTGTAATTAGGTTTTTGCCGTCATAAACTTCACAAGGATTTGACCACCCCTTGAATGTATAACCTGCCCTAGTTGGAGTTGGGAGTGTACCATAGGTTGAGCCGGAATAGACTGTTTTTGCATTGACCACTGATCCACCATTGCTGTCAAAGTTAAGCGCGTAGCCGTCTGTCGTTGTAAGTGCAAAAGAAAATGGGTTGGAGGATGATGTGCTGTAATTTGCCTTCACTCCTAGGGTAATTTCAAGTAGCATATATATTCTTCCCGTTTCTTGATAGCCCATTGTAAAAAATTGTGAAGAAATGGCGGAGTTATCATAACCATTTATTATTACATTTCTTTTTTCACTGACGGATAGTTTGCTTAGGTCGCCTATGTAATATTTTCTGGTCATATTTGTGCAGTTGGCATTATCTGTAAGTTGAACTCTCAAACGA
>DLSM01000009.1 GCA_002500135.1 Christensenella sp. UBA7862
TCGTTTGAGAGTTCAACTTACGGACAATGCAGTTTGCAACAACATGGCAAGAAAATATTACATTGGCGACCTATCTTCCTTAACAGTTGCTCAAAAAAGAGATAAAATAAGAGAAGCAAATATTACAAACTATTCCGTTAACGGTTCTGAGCCTGTGTTTTTTACGCTTGGTTATCAAGAAACGGGAAGAATATACATGTTACTAGAAATAACCCCTGGGGTTATGGCAAGTTATAGCACCTCTTCTTCTCATCTTTTTGCTTTTTCATTAACCACAACAGATGGATATGCTGTTACTTGTGACCCAAATGGTGGATATAGAGTTGCAAATGATGCTACTTATGCACAGGCATGGCAAAAAGCAAAGGGGGCTACTGAACCATTTGCAGTTCGTGCAAGAAATGGCTACACCTTGACTGGATATATTTTAAAAAATACACACACTGGAAGTACAACAGATGTGGGTGGGGCGACATTTAAGTTTGACGCAAGTTCAAAAACTGGAACATATGTCCAAGGCACAGTAGATTGCACCTTGGTGGCACAGTGGGAGCCAAACACCATAAAGATAACGCTTGATAAAAATGGTGGAACGGGTGGAACAGATACATTCTATTATAAATATGGAATTAATAAATTTTATAGTGATAGTGCTTGCAAAACTCAAATTACAACACTTTCACTGCCAACCAAAAGCGGGTATACATTCATGAATTATCATGGTGATGGAACAAGTGGCGGAAATGAAAATGAGTGGTATTTTGGAAGATACAAACTAAGCGAACAAGTCAGATTTGCTTCTGACCTATGCACAGATATTTACAAGGACGCTACTCTAACTGCAACTTGGCAAGCCAACTGACTTATGGCTTCAAAAAGGTCATGCACTTTGGCTCTTTTTGCATGGCGGCGTTTATTGTAATTCCATTCGCAAGGCACATTCCTTCGTTGTTAAATAGACATTTCGCCCCACATTTCAGGCACATGTCTTGCAAGTGCCTATAATCTGCAATTTTTGGCGGCGTGTCGGAGAAAATTAACTTGCTGAAGTCTTTTTCTTCCTTGCTTTTGTCGTGTTCAAAAGTCTTGCACACAAGTTTTGGAGTTATATCCACACTTTTTGCCATGCAAGTTAAGTCTTTGTTATATTTACATGTTGTTTTCCTACATCTTAAATCCATTTTTCACCTCGCCACGCATTATTGCCTCAAATTATCTTTTTAAAACATTATATCCATGATTTTTGTGCGTTTGTGGGCAAAATGTGGACAGTTTTAAACATTTTTTGTTAAAATATTTGACGAAAACCACTTTTTGTGCTAAATTACAAGCATAAAGGAGAATGTTATGAAAGTTTTGCTTCTTCAAGACGTAAAGGGCAGTGGGAAAAAGGGCGACATCATTGAAACCAGTGACGGCTACGCAAAAAACTTTTTGATAAAGAAAAATTTGGCAAAGCCAGCGGATAAGGCAGTTATGTGCGAAAAGGCAAGCCAAGAAGCAAGTGCCGAAAGAAATATTATGCTTCAAAAACAAGACGCCCAAAACAAAGCAAATATGCTAAAAGGCAGAACATTCACCATAAACGCAAAAGTTGGCGAAAATGGTAAAATGTTTGGGGCAATAACAGCAAAAGAAATTGCTGATACACTTCGTGAAGCAAACATCGACATTGATAAACGGCAAATTGTGCTTGAAAGCAACATAAAAGCCACTGGCTCATACAAAGTGGAAGTCAAACTCTTCAGCGGAATAACCGCCCACTTTAATCTGGTTGTAAGATAACGTCAAGCCGTGCCACTTGTTCGGGTTGCTGCTCGCAACCACTCAACTTTT
Organism: Christensenella sp. UBA7862; assembly: GCA_002500135.1. GTDB lineage: Bacteria > Bacillota > Clostridia > Christensenellales > UBA1242 > UBA7862. Next base: position 1,837 of record DLSM01000009.1, read on the forward strand.
AGGCAGGCTTTCCTTTACCCCAAAAGTTTCGCTACGCTGCTACTTTCGGGGACCCCACTTGCGAATTGATATTTTACATAAAAATAAGGGTATTTAAAAATGTCCTTGTTTTTTTATGCATTTTCTTTCATTTTTCGTGGGGAAAGGGGATAATTTTCCCGTTTAGAAGTGTTTGGGCTGGCAATAATTGTAGCGGAGGGGAAAGGTGAAGAAAATTTTAGCAATTTTGGGGTGTATAGTTGTTTTGGGGGTTGTTGCGGTGGTGGCAATGACCAAAGAAAACTATCACGAAGAATATTTAAGGATACATATCATTGCAAATAGCAATCAATCGGGCGACCAAGACATTAAGTATGAAATTAAGGACAGAATTGTGGAGTTTCTTGCCCCACAAATTGAAAGTTGCACGACAAAAAGTGAGTTCGAGCGGGTGCTTAAAGAAAATTTACCTGAAATTTGTGGAATAGCAGACGAAATTGTTGCACACAATAACCTTGACTACAAGAGTTCGGCAAATGTTGGGCGAGAGTACATTCCAACAAGGGCGTATGACAATTTCACCCTAGAAAGCGGAATTTATGACTCTCTTGTTATCACTTTGGGCGAAGGGAAGGGCGACAACTGGTGGTGTGTGGTTTATCCACCTCTCTGCTTTTTGGAAGAAAACGTTTTGCTCAAAAGCCGAATCCTTGAAACAGTAAAAAAGTTTTTTGGAGGATAAATGAAAAGGTTTTTGATTGTGCTTATGACTTGCTTGTGCTTGACAGTGGCGGTGTCGCTGGCGGTTGTTAACTTTGTGCTTGTGCCAAAGGAAAATGAGGTTATGTCCGTTGCGACAACTACATCAGAAAACAAGAAAATTCAAACTCGCCTTAAAAAGTGGGGTTACTACACTGGGGCAGTTGACGGAATTTTGGGACCAAAGAGCATAAGTGCCATAAAGAAGTTTCAAAAGAAAAATGGGCTTGTCGCAGACGGCATTGTGGGCAAAAAGACTGCTGCAGCATTGGGCATAACTTTGTCTTCGTCTTCAACAAAAAAGACCACAAGTTCGCAGAGTTCAAGTGACCTATATCTGCTTGCAAAATGTGTTTATGCTGAAGCACGTGGTGAGCCTTATCAAGGGCAGGTGGCTGTTGCGGCAGTTATTTTAAACCGAGTTAAAAGTTCGCAATTTCCAAACACGCTTGCGGGGGTTATTTATCAACCATATGCCTTTACGGCGGTGAGTGACGGGCAGATAAACCTAGAGCCAAATCAGACCGCTTACAACGCTGCAAGGGACGCTATGAACGGCTGGGATCCAACTTATGGGTGTTTGTTCTATTACAACCCAGCCAAAACCACAAGCAAGTGGATATATTCAAGGCAAGTGGTGGTTACAATAGGTGACCATGTGTTTGCAAGATAGGAGGTGAAAATGAAAAAAGCATTTATTATTACAGTTTCACTTTTGGCAGTTGTTGTCATGGTGTTAAGTGTTTATCTTGTCCAAACAAAAACCGCACTTGGTGACACGTCTGCAAGCCTAGAAAACTTGTATCAACGTTCGTTTTATGACCTTGTGAACAATGTTAACAATATGGAAGTGGGCGTAAGCAAACTTATGATTACCAACGACTCCACCTCGCAACAAAAACTCATGTCGGAACTTAAACAACAAACCAGTGACGCTGAAGACAATTTGAGCCTTCTTCCAGTGGAAATTGAAACCCTTGCAGAAACGACTAAGTTTATGAACCACCTAAACGGCTACTGCACATCTCTCATCACCTACAAAGACGGCAGAATGGAGTCCAGCGACCTAAAAAACATGAACAAAATTCACACTGGGCTAAAACAAATAAAAGACGAACTGAATGAAGTGTCAAAACGAATTATGGCGGGGGCAAGAATTTCTGACAATGTGGTGTTTGGTGGCGGAAAAAGATTTTCAGACAACTTTTCTTCCTTCACCGCAGACACAATCGAATTCCCAAGCCTAATTTATGACGGGCCTTTCTCCGAGTCCGCCGAGCAAAAGACAATAAAAGGACTTCCAGAAAAAGTTTTGACCCAAGACGAATGCGAACAAAAAGTCACTCAAATTTTTGGAGAAGTGACAGAACTTAACTTCGCTGGCGAAACAAACAGTGCCTTTGAAACCTTTGACTTTGTTGTCAGAAAAGACAATGTGGAATACTTTGTGCAAGTTACAAAGCGTGGCGGCTTCCTTCTTACAATGAGTGCAAATGTGTCTGGCGATGTTGACGAAAGTTCAAGCGGAGTGACCCTTGACGAAGGAAAGTCAGAAGAAAAAGACTACGCCAAGGTAGCGGAAGATTTTGCAGAAAAATTGGGACTTAAAGATATGCAAGCAGTGTGGAGTGCGTCAAGTGACGAAATCGCCTACGTGAACCTTGCCCCAGTTGATGACGGAGTGATACTCTACCCAGACCTTATCAAAGCGAAAATTGACCTTGACACAATGAAAATAGTTGGCTGGGAAGCGTCAAGTTATGCCTATAACCATCACGAAAGGGAAGACATGGTGGCACAACTCACAAAAACAGAGGCACGAAAACTTGTCAGTTCCGAACTTAAAGTGGATACCCAAAAACTTTGCGTCATTCCACTTGACTATGTCGGCGAAACCCTAGCTTACGAATTTGCTGGAACCTTTGACGACTACCAATACTACCTCTATATAGACGCCTACACAGGCGACCAAGTCCGAGTTCTCCGTGTCGTCCAAACCGACCAAGGCAATTTGATTATGTAAATCACAAAAATATAAAATAAAAATTTAAAGTAAATACAAAAAATAAAAAAGAACCCATACTGGGTTCTTTTTGTGTTATAAATATTCTAAATCTTCATTATTTTGTTTTCCGACCAAATAATCAATAGTAACATCAAAATATTTGGCAATAGCAATCAATGACTGCATTGCTGGTTTATTGTCGTTTTTCTTCCACCTATAGTAATTGGCTTCACTCATATTTAAAGATTTCATAAGTTTTTCAATGGATATATGTTTTTCTTTCATTAAATTTTGAAGAGTATCAATAAATGATAACTCGTTTTTATCATAACATTTGTATTCGTCTGTCAAACCCATTAAATATTGCAAAGAGCAGTCAAAATAATTTGCAATTTTTATAGCAACAGAAAGTTCTGGATAAAAGTTCTTATTAAAATATCCATTAAGAGTTTCAAAAGAAATTCCAATTTTCTTAGATAATTGTAATCTACTCAACTCATTTTCAATCAATAATTCTTGTAATCTCTCTTGAAAATCATTCATTTTGTTCTCCCCAAGTGAGAGTTTGACATCGTTCGACAATAAAACTCTCATTTCTCTGTATATTCTCTCAAATTACACCTTTAAAATCTTGTATTACAGATAGTTGATAGGTATAATATTTATGTTTTAATCTTGTAAAGACTAAAATTTAAAAGGAGAGCCTTAAAATGAGCGAAAGAGATATTATTGAAATCTTACTTGCCTATTTCATTTCTGAAACAACAAATAAGGTCGAAATAGATGGTAAGGAATTGGTTGTTGAATTTTCAAATGATAAAAATGCAAAAATAAAAGTTGTTAAATCTGTATAACAACTTTAATAATCAAAAAATATGGAGAAATGAATATGAATAGAAATCAGAATAGTGAAGAATATGTTTTAAATCACAAATATGGCTACGGGCATGGCGATAAACAATTAAAGAAAATATACTTGAGAAATTTAAGTGACTTAAATGTGTATGTAAAGGATGTTATTGAAAATGCTTTTTTTGCGAGTTATGCAGATAATATCTTAGATTTTGATGACCAAAAGAAGTATAAAATTTTGATTGAAAAATGAGTTAAATATGAAAAGTTAAAAAAAATTTTGATATTTTGGAAGGGAAAGGTATAATTGTTTGTGGAGAAAGTAAGCAATGATTTTAAGTGTGAGCAGACGGACGGATATTCCTGCGTTTTATAGTGATTGGTTTTTTGATTGTTTGAAAAAGGGTTTTGTGCTTGTTCCAAACCCTATAAACAAAAGTAAAATTGCTAGAATTGAATTGCAGCCAATTAAGTTGGAAAGCGTTTCAACCAATCTTTTGGGCGAAAAGACGGTGGATATTTCTGGCAATCTTGAGGGAATTGTCTTTTGGACAAAGAACCCACAACCTATGATTGACAAATTAAAACTTCTCGGCGACATAAAATATTATTTTTTATACACGCTGAACGCCTACCCAAGGACGATTGAGAAAAATCTTCCGTCACTAGATAGACGAATTGAAAGTTTTAAACAGTTGTCAAAGTTTTGTCCAGTTGTTTGGAGATATGACCCCATTTTGATTGCTGACGGCATTGACGAAAACTGGCATGTGGAGCAATTTAGGTTTCTTTGCTCTCAACTTGAAGGATATACAAAATATTGCAAAATTAGTTTTCTTATTGAAAGTTACAAAGGCTGTTCCAAATCTGTTCACACCCCCTCTCTGGGGCAAAAAGAGTACATCTTGTCAAAAATTTCTGAAATAGCAAAAGAGCATGGAATTCAGATTGAAGCCTGTGCCGAAAAAGACGACTGGCGAAAATATGGCATTGTTCCGAGTAAGTGTATTGACGGCGAAATTTTCGAAGAGCTTTTAAGTGACCGTTTTAAGGACCAAAACATCTCTGTCAAACGTAAAGACAACAAAATTGACGGACAACGCAAAAATTGTGGTTGTATGCCAGCGATTGATATTGGAAGATATGACACTTGCAAATATGGCTGCAGCTATTGTTATGCGATGAAAACAACCCCACAATCTATGTTCGACCCACACTTAGGTGAAATTTATGAAAGAAAAACAGAATTGTCATTTGAGTATAAATAAAAACTCCCTCTAAGAATTTATCTTAGGGGGAAATTTATAAAAGGGGATCTTCATTTGTTATTTTGTGATTGTTTTTATTTTGGTCTTACTAACATCCAAATTATCCACAATCCACCAGTAAAAAGAATCATAAAAAAATCTACCAGAGCATTATATTGTTTCGGAACTCTTACGGTTACATTTGCAGTTGCAGCCGAAGAAGATGCAGCCGACCCAGCTTCGGCACTTGCCCTATTCAAATTTTTGGTTTCAACCCCACAGTGAGTACAAACCACAGCATCATCCGAAATTTCTTTCCCACATTTATGACAGTACATTTTTTTCACCTCCTATCAAATATTCGACATTATTTTATACGAATATTTCTCGTATGTCAAGTAAAAAACGAAAATTTTTCGTATACTACATTTATGAACATAGGACAGACAATAAAGGAATTAAGAAAAGAGTGTAATATGTCGCAAACGGAACTTGCAAACAAACTTTTCATAAGCCAAGATACAGTTTCGTTGTGGGAAAGAGGCAAAAGCAACCCAGACATAGAAATGCTTATAGAATTGACTAAAATTTTTAATGTTTCAAGTGATTATTTGCTTGGGCTTGAAAAATAGGAAGCAAAAATGAAGTAAATTGAAAAAACTTTATAAAAAAATAAAAATTTCTAAAAAAATTTTGAAATTCTCATTGACAAAAGATAAAGACTTTGATATTATATTGGTGTTTTGGGGGTATAGCTCAGTTGGCTAGAGCGTCTGCCTTGCACGCAGAAGGTCGTCGGTTCGAGTCCGACTATCTCCACCACCAGACTTCGAATGTGATGTTCATAAAAATATCTCCTTTATTTCCTTAAATATCACATTCTCCATATGGGCAAAAATTATATTGGAATGTAGCTCAGCCGGTTAGAGCACCACCCTGATAAGGTGGGGGTCGGTGGTTCGAGTCCACTCATTCCAACCACAGAAAGTAGGGTAACCTGCTTTCTTTGTTTTTATGAAGAAAATTATCCACCACCCTCACCTTATGCAAAGTAGCACTTTGCCAAATGCGTTGCATTTGCAGGGTGGGCACCACCGTGAAGNNCGAGCCGAAGGCGAACGCCATTTTTTCGCTAGAAAAAATATAAGGTGGGGGCGGCGTCCGCTACGCGACTACGTGCAGGCGTTTCACTGGCACTTTCGCGAGTCCACTCAATCCTACCAAATTTGAGAGCGAAATTCGCTCTCATTTTTTTATCCAAAAAGTGGCTAAACCCCAGTAATTTCGGGCATTTCAGGGCTTTTGCTAAAATTTAATTTTTAGAAATTTAAGTGTCATAAAATCAAAAATTTTAATCTAAATTTTGACATCAAATGCACCAAAATTTGACATCAAATATTTTTTACTTAAAAATTTGCAAAAAGAAAATTAAAAATTTTCTTGCGTAAACTAAAAAAAGACCGATAAGAATAAAATTTTCCTATCGGTCTAATTCTATCTAAAACTGGTACATTTGATGTCAATTGATGTCAAAATTGATGTCAACTTTTACATCTCAAAATCGTGCTGTTTTCTTCTTCGTCTTTCTTGCTTTTCTTTTAATAGCCTTTCAAGTTCAGCGTCTAGTTCGTCATCTTCCATTTCTTCCGTTTCTTTGCTTTCGTTAGTCTTAAAATTGTTATTTAACACATCGGTTGCTTTTTGAAAGTATGATTTATCTACACTATTATATGTTGTGATTGTTGTTTTTACGGATTTATGACCAAGCAAGGCTTGGATAACTTTTGGATTTTGGTCGGCTTCAAACAACATATTTGAGTATGTGTGTCTTAATGTATGAAAGTGTATGCCAAGATTGTTTAGGTTGTATTTGCTTAAAAAACGATTGAAAATCTTTTTAGTGCCATAATATGTTCTTAGTGAACCATCATCATTACAGAATACCAAATTTGATTTGTCGGTCAATGTAATTCTTTTTTCATCAGCTTTAATCTCTTGGTTTATTTTGTATTCCTTTAACGCTTCAACCAAAAGGTCAGGCATTGGAACAGTTCGCTTTGAGCAAGCAGTTTTGGTTTCACTTATAACTGTTACACGCTTTGTTATCTTTCCATTTTCATCAAATTTAGGAACTATTGTGATTGCTCTATCAACATTTATAGTTTTGTTTTTAATGTCAATATCTTTCCACATAAGTCCCAATGTTTCGCCAGTTCTAAGTCCTCCTAACATCATACAAAGGCAAAGTGGTTTGAGTAATTTATGTTCGCCAAGGCAAGTTAAAAACTTTTCTCTTGCTTCGGGTGGGATAGCCTTGTATTTGTTTTCACCATCATAGATTTTTCTTTCTTTGCTTTTTACTCTTGTGAGCAGTGTTGGATTGCTTTGCACAAATTTGTTTTGAACAGCATAGTCAAAAAATTGATTGAATATGACTTTTGTTTTTCGCACAACATCAAGGCTATATCCATCTTCAAGCATTTGGTTTAATAGTTTTTGAATAACCATTGTTGTAACTTCATCAATTTTCATATTGCCAACTTTGGGTTCAATATGCAATTTGAATTTACTAAAATTGCCTTCAAAAGTTCGTGGTGTAACTTGGTTCTTTTTGAAAACTAAAAGCCATTCAGTCATCAAACTTCCGATTGTGTTTTTGTCAACATAATCAAAATTTTCGCTTTCAATTCTGTTGGTTAGTTCGGTCAATTTATTTGCAACTTCCATTCTTGATTTGCCATAAATAAATTTGCGAATTGGTTTGCCATTGTCGTCATAACCAGTTGTCACAGCACCAGTCCATCTTCCGTCTTTTCGTTGGAATATTGAGCCTTCGTTGTTGGCTCTGCGAGTTTTACTTACAACTTTCTTTCTAGCCATTTTGCACCTCGCTTTG
>DLSM01000006.1:0-164 GCA_002500135.1 Christensenella sp. UBA7862
CATGCCGGCATTCTCTCTTGTGTGCAGTCCACCACCCCTTTCGATATGGCTTCTGCCCGCACACATTGCTCCTCTACCAATGCCTATTACAGCATTCCTAAACTTCGGTGGTAAGTTTTAGCCCCGTGAATTTTCGGCGCCCTATCACTCGACCAGTGAGCTAT